>JASMKM010000011.1 GCA_030749235.1 Planctomycetota bacterium
TCGGTCTCGACCCGGATCTCTACATGCTGTTGCGCCAGCCCGATCGCCAGTTCAAGTTCGCTATCCCTGTGGTCGACGACCGTGGCGAGGTCCAGGTTTTCAATGGCTATCGCATCCGTCATAACCTGTCGCTTGGTCCGACCCTCGGTGGTCTGCGCCTCGACAAGACCATGACGCGTACCCAACTCGCAGCGCTGGCCGCATGGACTACCTGGAAATGTGCCGCCTTGAGCGTGCCCTTTGGTGGTGCCATGGGCGGTGTGGATTTTGATCCACGCGATCATTCTCCGCGCGTTACCGAGAACGTCGTGCGTCGTTATACCGCCGGCGTGCTCGATTTCATTGGGCCGGAGCGCGACATCCTTGCCCCTGACCTGCACAGCAACTCGCAGATCATGGCTTGGTGCCTCGACACCTACTCGATGCATGTACGCCACACCGAGAATGCAGTGGTGCTTGGCAAGCCTGAAGGCCTGGGTGGCACCGTCTGCCGCGACAGCGCCGTAGGCCGTGGTGTCCGCGTCCTGGCCGAGCGGCGCTTGGCCGACATGGGGTTCACTTCCAAGGCGCGCATTGTCGTGCAAGGAGCCGGCAACGTCGGAGGTCAAGTCGCACGGGAACTCTACGACTTCGGCCATTCCATCATCGCCATCAGCGATATGGGCGGCTGCCTGTACAACCCTGCCGGCCTCGATATCCCCAAGGTGCTGGAGTATCGCGAGGAGCATGGCACCGTCGCCGGTTTTCGCGAGGGCGAGCCGATGGCAGCGGAAGACTTCATGTGCCTCGAGTGCGACGTGCTAATCCCAGCTGCCGGCGCCGACCAGATCACCGGCAAGAACGCGCATTCCATCCAAGCTAAGCTGATTGTCGAGGCCGCCAACGGTCCCACCACCCGCAAGGCCGATGCAATCCTGCAGGAGCGTGGCATCCCGGTATTGCCAGACCTGCTCGGGAACTCTGGTGCCATCATCATCGCCTACTTCGAGTGGGTTCAGAACCGCATGGGCTACATGTGGCCGCGTGAGGATGTCGAGGATCGCCTGGACCGGATGATCATCGAGGCTTATGACCGAGCACGTGTGGTGGCCAAAAAGCATAAGGTCGGCCTGCGTCTGGCGACATGCATGTTAGGCGTGGAGCGCGTGGCCTACTTTGATCGCCTACGCGGGCTGTACGCCTAGGATTGGCGCACTCAATACGCTAGCTCCCATCTGCGGCTGCTCCAGACTAACCGGGTCCAGGACTCTCGCCCCAGTGCAGCTTCTTGCGTAGGCGCGAGTAAAAGCGGTTCTGCGGATCCACCACCAGCGGCAGACGTCGACGGCTGGGGTTCACGCGGATGCGGTCCCCTGCCTGCAGCTTACCCTCCAGGTGCCCATCGCTGGTCAAGCTACCACTCTCGTAAACCTTCAAGGTGAAGGAGCGGTTAGAGCTGAGCACCAGCGAACGCATGCCAAGCATATGGGGCGCCAGCGGCTGGATGACCAAGGCATCCAAGCTAGGCGCGAGAATCGGTCCGCCGGCAGAAAGGTTATAGGCTGTGGAACCGGTGGCGGTGGAGACGATCACGCCATCGCCGCGCCAAGAGCAGACATGGCGCCCTTCGTCGACGAAATCTACGGTGATCAAACTCTCCTGCGGGATGCGGCTCACCACGATCTCGTTAAGCACATGGCTGTCGACCACCACCTTGCCATTCCTCTTGACCGCAAAGCTCATCATGGCCCGGTCTTCACAACGAGCCTTATCGGCGAAGACCTGATCGAGCACGGTTTCGACCCTCTCCGGCGTAACCCCAGCGAGGAAACCGACCGTTCCCAAGTTCACTCCCATTACCGGCACGCGACGCTTGCCAAGGCGGTGGGATGTGGCCAGGATGGCACCATCACCGCCGAGCACGATAACGAAATCCGGCTTGCATTCGATTGGCTCATAACCTTTGCTGAAGTCAATCGAAACGATGGCATCGCGATCCTCCAACAACGATTGGATTTCGGCAGCCAGCGTCTCGGCATCGAGCTTATTCCGGTCGCCGACAATCAGGAATCGGGGCGCACGATTGGCAGGAAGCATCGGCTTGGCCTTGCTGTTAGGACCAGAACGCGTGGGAGGAGTCATTGCCGCAGGGATTCCTTTATGGAACGGTTCAGGGAGTCGGCCCAGGACTTGGCCAAGGAAGGCGCATCCAGGCCACAGACCGCCAGCTGCTCGTCGCGCGTGTTCATATGATCGATAAAGCGATCCGGCACTCCATGGCGAGAGATTCTGCAGCTGGCCGCACGCGGGTGAGTGGTTGAAGCGTCGGCCAGGCACTCTGCGACGGCCGAACCGAAGCCACCTTTCTGGGCATGTTCCTCGACGGTGGCAACCCAGCCGAACTGTGCGGCCGCACCGAGGATGGCTTCACGGTCGATGGGTTTGCAGAAGCGCGCATCGTAGACGGCGACTTCCAGGCCCGTGCTTCGCTGCAACTTGGCTGCGGCATCCAGCGCGATTTCGACCATGGCGCCAAGGGCGAAGACTGCTCCCTGGTTCCCGGCACGCAACAACTCGGCCTTGCCCGGTTCCATCTCCGGGCGCAGTGAAGTCGGTGAACCGACCTCATCGGGAGTGGTTCCGCGTGGCCAACGTAGGGCCCAAGGACCACCAATGTCGACACCGGCCTGCAGCATACGCTCCAGATCGACTCCATCCCGAGGCGAAGCCAGCACCAAGCCCGGAAATGGGCGCAGATAGGACAGGTCGTACAGCCCCATGTGAGTGGGACCATCCTGTCCCACCAAGCCCGCTCGGTCCAGGCAGAAGATCACATCCTCTTCCTGCAAGGCCACCTCCTGGAAGACCTGGTCGTAACCGCGCTGCAGGAAGGTCGAGTAGATTGCCACGATCGGACGCTTGCCGACTGTAGCCATGCCACCAGCAAGGGCGACGGCATGCTGCTCGGTGATGCCGGTGTCATGGAAGCGTTCCGGGAACTTCTCGGCGAAGGCACCGAGGCCAGTGCCGGAAGGCATCGCCGCGGTGATTGCATGAATGCGCTGATCCCGTTCGGCGACAGCACAGACGGCGTCGCCGAAGACTTGGGTATAGCTACGCCGCGCGACGACTTCCGGCGTGGGCTCCTCGACCACCTTCGGTGCCGGCACCTTCGACGGCGGCGAGATGCCATGTGCACGCTCCGGGTCATCTCCCGCCGGCGCATAACCCTTGCCCTTCTCGGTAAGGAAATGCAGCAAAGTCACGCCGGGAATCCGTTTGGCGCGTTCCAGGGCATCGATGGTGCCGGCGACATCGTGGCCATCCAGCGGGCCGATGTAATTGACACCGAGTTCCTCGAAGACGTGACCGGGGATTAGGACATGACGAATCACTTCGCCGACCTCTTCCATGCGGCTGCCAACAATCGGCAGGCTATGCGCCAACGACTTCAACTTATCGTAGGTGCGGTGCAGTGTTCTTGAGGAACGGATGCGCGACAAGTAACGCGCCAAGGCACCGACCGAACGCGCAATCGACCACTCGTTGTCGTTAAGAATGACCAACATGCGGTTGTGGTTGTAGGCAGCTTGGTTGAGGCCTTCGAAACTGACGCCAGCACCAAAGCCCGCGTCGCCGACCAAGGCAACTGCCCAAGGATCCTCTTCGCCCTCTGGAGCACTTCCCTTCATACCCGTGGCGAGACCGGCAGCGAAGGAGATTGCAGTACCGGCATGGCCTGCGGTCAGAACGTCGTATGGCGATTCCTTTCGCGAGGCGAAACCCGACATGCCATCGGTCTGGCGCAGGCTCGGGAAACCCTCGTAACGGCCGGTGAGCATCTTGTGTGGATAACACTGATGACTGACGTCGAAGACTAGCTTGTCACGCAGGAAGTCGAAGGTGTAATGCAGCGCGACGGTGAGCTCGATCACGCCGAGGTTACTGCCCAAATGGCCACCAGTGTTGAAGACCCGCTCCAAAAGCGCGGTGCGGATTTCGCCACACAGGGCTTCCAGTTCCTCGACCGAACGGCCTTGGAGTTCCTGGGGTGAGCGTAGCTGGGCGAGATGCAGAGGCGTCATGACAGCAGTCGACACACCACTGCGTCGACGGAGGAACCGAATTCTATCCGTTATGTGCTGCGTGTGCCTAAAAAGCGAGGCAGGTCAGCAAGTTCATCGTAGCGCCGTGCCGGGGCAATCTTCTCCAGGGCAGCCAAGGCAACTTGGATTTCCGACGCTGCCAATGCCCGAGCCCCATCCAGGCCAAGGACCGCCACCACAGTCGCCTTGCCGGCTGAGGAATCCTTCCCGGCGGTCTTGCCAAGTTCCGCGGTGGTCGAAGTGGCATCGATGATGTCGTCGGTGATTTGGAACAGGCGCCCGACACTTTCGGCATAATCGCGCCAGAGCCGCGGATTCGCGCCAGCGGCGATGGCTCCAAGATACAAGGATGTGCTCAACAAGGCACCGGTCTTGGCTCCGTGCAACTTCAGCACCGCTGCCAGGTCCGGAGACTGGCCTTCAGCATCCATGTCCAGTTGCTGCCCACCGACCATGCCTGCGGCACCGGCAGCTTGGGCCAGTGCCTGCACTTGGGTCGCAACTAGGGCGAGGTCGGACTGACCTGCCAAGGTTTGGAAGGCGAGGGTCTGCAAGGCATCGCCGGCAAGAACTGCTGTGGCCTCGGAGTAGCGCACATGCACGGTGGGACGACCGCGACGCAGCTCATCGTTATCCATGCAGGGTAGGTCGTCGTGGATCAGCGAATAGGCATGGATCATCTCACAGGCCAAGGCCGCCGGCATGGCGCGCTCGGCTTCAAGGCCATGGGCTTCTGCAGCGAGTAGGCATAAGGCCGGACGCACTCGTTTGCCGTTGCCCAACAGGGCGTAAGCCATCGGCTCCCGCAGGTTGGCTGGGACTCCGACCAGAATCTCCGGCGACATCGCAGACTCCAAGGCATGATCCACTGCTGGACGCACGCCATCGAGGAACTGACGGAAATCCGAACTAGTCGTCGGCACCGGAACCTTCTCCCTGTTCCAGCTGCGCCAACTCCTTTTGCAAGGTGGCGGTCAACTCTTCGACCTGCTGTCCGGCCAAGGACAAGGAACCGTTCAGGGACTTCAATAGTTCAACACCAGAGCGATACCGTTTAACCCCTTCCTCGAGCTCCAGCTCACCACTCTCCAACTCTTGCACGAGCTGTTCCAATTGAGCGAGTTGCTGCTCGAATCCTTGCTTCTTCCTTTTCGCGGCCACGGTCCTATTCTACGCGCGCGCCTAGCTTGCCGGCGGCCAGTTGGATGGCTAACAGAGTGCCCACCTCCAGGTGGGCTGGATCGCGCACGAAGGCCGACTCCCCCTCCACCTGGACCAAGGCATAACCACGCGCCAGCAAGGCGCGCGGATCTCCAGCCTCCAGTTGAGCCGAAGCTTTCTCCAAGCAGCCAATCATCCTCTGCAGCCCTTGCTGCGGGCCAGCATGCAGCAGCCGACGCGCAGCGCGTCGGAGGCGTTCCTGACCCCGACTGACCTGCGCCTGCGCAGCTTGGCACAAGGCTTGTTCGGCATGGCCGAAGCGCACACGGGCCCGTTCCACACGGCGGCTGGGTGCCTGGGCCAGGAAAGCACGCATCGCACGGTTCAGTTGATGGTGCTTCTCACGCAACAGTCCTTTCAAGGCTGCGGGCAGTTCGGATGCCAAGGCTTGGGTCTGCTGACGCGCCTCGATCCAACCGGCCGAAACTTGGCACGCGCCGTCGGTAGGCGTGATGGCGCGGGCATCGGCGACGAAATCACTGAGGGTGAAATCCACCTCATGACCAACCGCCGACATGACCGGGATTGGGGATGCTGCAATTGCCCGTACTAGGCTTTCCTCATTGAAGGCCCACAAATCCTCCAGCGACCCGCCGCCACGACTCAACAAAATCATGTCGGCGCCGATGTGGCCAGCCTGATCCAAGGCGGCGACGATCTCGCCGGCGGCTCCTTCGCCCTGTACACGCACATGACTCATCAGGATGTGGATTGGTGCGCCTCCATCCTCGAAGGTGCGCAGGATGTCGGCTTCGGCAGCACTGTCCTTTCCGGTGATGACCACGATGCGCTGCGGCCGCTCCGGCAGCTCCCTCTTGCGCTCGGCATCGAAGAGGCCCTCACCATGCAGTTGTTTCTTCAGCTGCTCGAAGCGTGCCGACAGGTCGCCGGCGCCGATCTCCTCGACATGGTCGAGCACAAAGCTCAGCGTGCCACGAGCTGAATAGATGTCGAAGCGGCCACGGACCAGGACCTTCTGGCCTTCCTGCAAATCCGCCTTCATCGCACGCGCTGCCACGCCACGCCACATAATGGCACTCACTGTGGCTTCGGTATCACGCAGTTTGAAGTAGTAATGACCACTGCCACGGTGTGGGCCGCGATACTCGAAGACCTCGGCCTCCATCCACACCGGACCGATGTCGGTCTCCAGGATCGAACGCGCGGCCTCCAACAAACCGCTGACGCTCATCACATGGCGTCGTTCCTTTTTCACTTAGTGATCGCTCTCGACAAAGGGAACGCCGGAAGTGCGCCACGCATTGAGATCCTGGCTTGGCAGGTGCAAGCGGAAGCGATCTGCTGAGAATGGGCTCTTAACGTCGCCGTCGAGAAAGGCACCATTGCGTAGCAGCAGCTCCACCGAGCCACCGGGGTGCAGGATGACCTCGAGCGTATCTGCTTCGATGGTCTTCACGAGGCGCCCGGAATTGTCGTGCCAGTTGATCTGCACCAACTTCAGGAGCTTGCCGTCGACTGAACCCAATGAGTTCAAGCGATAATAGCTGAAGGAACCGCGCTGGGAGATCAAGTCGTCGAGCGACTTGCGCACCACCTTGGGGTTCAGGGGCTCGCCCTTGTTGGGGCGCACTGGACTGGCGATTGGTTGTAAGGTGCTCGGCTGGTTGGAAACGGGCTCCGCGTTGACAGCAGTTGCAACCGCACTTGTATCCACAAGTCCTGGCAAGATCTTCACCCAACCGGCAACATTGACCGATTCCAGGTCGATGCGCAGACCAGCCGCTGGCAAGGTGGTACGCACTCCCTGGGCGACGCGATCCCCGTCGCGAAAACGCAGCACCATGGTGCGCGTCATGTGATGCATTTCCATCGACAGTTGCTTAGCCTTGATCACCGTCTCGGCCAAGCCATCGCGCCCCCACGACATCCAAGTGACATTGTCCAGGGAAGCCTTGTCGGCACCTAAGGTGCCAGCCTGCAAACGCAGCGAGCCATAACCGTCAGCGGCAAGCACGCCATTGAAGGCCTGCACGAAAGAGGCTTCGGCCGTGGCCATCACCGATGTCGGCGCGCCGTCCTGATCGTTCGGCGTATAGAGCGTCTCTTGGTTTTTGATGGCAGCCTTCTTGGCGGCGGCATCGGCGGCAGCGAGATCCTGCTGATATTGTTCCTCCGCCAAGGCGAACTCGCGCATCAACTGGTTCTTCTCTTCTTCCGACAACAACAGCTTGGTCGTTAACTCGCCCAACTGCTGGCGGTCCTCACGCTGTGCTTCCAGAACCGAGGCGATGCTCGCGTTCATGTCGGTCAGTGCTTGGGCAAACTCGGCGTTCTCGGGCGCGCTGACGGTGACATCGGGGGCTTGCACGACGATTTCTGGCGTGGCCGCCGGCGGGATCACCATTGGATCCTTATTCTGCCACAAAACATAGGCCAAAACGGCGATGCTCAAGCCCAAAGCCACACCGCCTAAGGCCATCAAGGGGCCGTTTAGCTTGGTGGTTTCTTGTTTCTCCTGCTCCAAGGCTTCGAGCCGGTCCAACAGGGCTTCCTGGACCTCTGCCAGGCGTCGAAAGGAGCGGTTCAGCGCTTGGACATCGCGAAGGCGCAACAAGGATCCCGGCTGGGTGGTGCCGGGAACGGCGAGCTGCTGTTCGTTGTCCGCGATTGGTTCTAGACCATCATTCATCTTCTACATCCACAGGGACTGAGGCTTCCAGGAATTGCAGGCGTTCTACTTCGCTCCAGGATTGGCGCTGCAGCTCAACCTGCATCGAGCCGTTCCGCCAGAGCATCTTATCGATTTGGTCAAGGTCGATGCTGTCTTTGGCGAGCACCAAGAAGGACCACCGCTGCAACTGTTGCGAATCCTCCACCATATGGCGGCCCCCTTGAGCAACCGAATGCCAGATTAGACGTTGCTGGGCGGTAAAAGCTTCCGGCATCTCGGCCATCCCGATGTATTCGATGCCATCGGCCAGAAGGGTGCCCGAAGAATCCGGCAAACCGGACTTGGCACTCGGGCCTAGATGCAGGCGCAACAGCTGCTGGCTGTCGCGGATGTCGAGGTTATCGCGCAACATACTCTCCTCATCGAGGATGGCATTGTCGGTATGGACCACATTACCGATCGGTTCAGCAACCACGATTAGGCCATCGGCGCCCACGCCTGCCCAAGCCAGCCTTGTCGGGAAGTCGTGCTCAGGAGCGGAACGGGGGTGACTGACACCTTCGGAACATGCTCCAACGCTGCTGAAGATGGTCACCAGCAGGGCCACCAACCTCAGGCTCACTCGTCTCTCCAGACTTCCGCCTTGTTCTTGTTTTTGTTCCACCATTCGGTCCAATCGAGCGGACCTTCCAGACTAACGTGAGCCAAGGCTTCCAGCGCATTCTGCATGGAACGGCCGGTCATGCGGTACTTCTTCTGGGCTTCCTCGTCGCGCTTGTCGGTGATGGTGGCCTCGTAGTTCTGCGCCAATAACTTGGACATGCGTTCGATGGCCAACTTGCGAATCTTGCCGGGTGCCTCACCAAACTGGGCAAGTGCGTCGGCTGCCTTGGCGATAAACAGGTACTCGCTGTGATCGAGCAGGTCGATGAGTTCTTCAGCGAAGTCCTTGTAAGCGTGGGTGTAGCCGATTTGCTCCAGGCATAAGCCGCGTAGTTCGGGTTCGTCGCGGAACTTCTTCAGCTCGAAGGCCTTCATGAGGTATTTGCCGCCATCTTCCCCCATCTGGCCAAGGGTGTAGGCCGCAGCCTTCCAAAGCTGCAGGTTGCCTTCGGTGATCTTCTTGCGCCCCTTATGGATAAATGATCGGTAGACCACCTCGGCGATTTCCTCCATGTCCTTGACCTTGGACTTACGCGCTACCCTTTGGGCTTTGGCATCGCCTTCGCCGATTTCGAGGTTGTCGTCGATGGCAATAATCTCGTTGTCGAGCGCGCGGAAGCGCAGGATGAAATCATCCATTAACTTGATGGCTTCGCCCTCGTTCACCTTGCTCTTGAGGATCCCATCGAAACGCTTAATAAGATCCTTCAGTTCTTCGCCTTGGAAGGCAGCCACCGCCATAACCGGGACACAAATCGCGCCCGCGGAGGGCGCACAAATCAGGCTCAGGGTAAGAGTTGCAATCATGGCGAAAATCAGGCTGTTGGGGTTCGAGACATTGCCGTAAGGAAGTCGCGGTAGGCGTTCACCAAGGTCTGCAGATGCTTGCCCTCGGCACCTGGCAACGAATCACGACGTTCCAAGATTTTAGCCACCGGCACGAGGCCGATTACGGCATTGCTGATATAAACCTCTACGGCCGTATCCAGGTCTTCGAGCTGCAATTTTCGCTCAAAAACCGGGATTTTCGCTGCCAAACAGGCATCTATCACGCTCTGACGTGTCACGCCGCCCAGAATCCCGCGATCCAGCGGTGGCGTTTGCAGGGCGTCATCCGACCACAAGAAGAGGTTTGAAGAGGTGCCTTCGGCCAAGTCGCCGTCGGTGGTGCGCAAGATGGCTTCGAAAGCTCCTGCAGCCTGGGCCTTGGCGCGCGCCACTTGCAGGTCCAGCCGCGAGATGGTCTTGGCTCCGGCGATGGGGTTCAAAGGATCCATGCGAAAATCTGAGACCTGGACGATGGCATCCAGGCGTGGCGGCGGTTCTGGCCCGGCGTTCCACAGAAAATGCTGCTGCCCATTCAAACCACGCAAGACGGTCAAACGCACACGCCAATTGCCCACTTTCACTAAGGGCTGGAAGTTCTTAAAACTTTGCTGCAGGCTACCGAGCTGGAGATCGAAACCGGTCAACTTGGCGCTGTGGGCAAGACGCTTGTCATGCTGAGCCAGGAGGGGTGTCGGCACTCCATCGTGGATCACGAAGGTCTCGAAGATGCCTTCGCCACGCAACACACCTGGCAAACTGGCGAGCAGCGCCGGCTGTTCGGCATCGAACAGTTGGCCGTCAAGCTGCACCAACTTGGTGGGGTCCTGGATGGGGTTCATCAGCCGGTAAGGTAACGTCCCTTTAAGCGTGTCTCGTCCCATTCGCGCTGCGGATCTGAGTCCCACACGATGCCAGCGCCCACCGCAAGACGCAGCTGGCAATCGGACAAAGTGGCGG
>JASMKM010000012.1 GCA_030749235.1 Planctomycetota bacterium
AGAGGCCTTAGGCCGACATTTAGGTGTAACTCGCGTTTTTTCTTACCAGGATCTCGGCTGGAATCCGGATTTCCGCGAGGCCGTCGCTTTCGCCCTTTTGGCCGATGCCTTCCTATTAGGAGAGCCATCCACGTGGCCAACCACCACCGGAGCGACCGCTTCCGCAGTCCTTGGAGTGTGGAGTCCGGCAGGCATTGCTTGACCGGACTTATGTCGTTCTTATGATGTTGCCTACGTCGGTGCACACACTAACGTGCGCAGCCCCGTGCATTCCCTTACTTACCCGAGCCCAAACGTACCAGGGTAGAACATGAGCCTCATCCGGACTTCGGCCCTTCGCCTGCTAGTAGGTGCATCCCTTTTCACCTTTTCTGTCAACCTCGCTTCTGCTCAAGATGCGCAAACTCTGCTCGATCAGGGTATGGCTGCCTATCACCAGGGCAACTATGGCGAGGCCAAGAATAAGTTCAGAGAGATCGTCGCCTCCAATCCTGCCAACGCGGAAGCGTTGCAAATGCTCCACAACAGTGAAGATGCACTCCTAGAGCTGCTTGTCGCTGGGGGCGAGTTTGAAGCCTTCGCGCGTGAAATCCTCGCCTCAGCCCGCACCGAGGGCCGCGAGACCATGCGGGATGAAGCTGCCGCCGCCGCTGCTGCCGAGGGTTGTTTCTCGGACAACTACGCGGACCGCGCGCAAGCCATCTTCGCCTTGAGCCAGAACTTCGGACCTTTCGGTGTTCCTCCTCTGGTGCACGCCTTGGGCGACGCAAACGAGAGCAAGCGCCTTGCTGCTGTCTACGCTCTCTCGCGTATGGGCTCCAACGCCATGTTGCCTGTGTTGGCCGCAACCCACTCCACCAACGTGGAAGTGCGTCTCGGTACTTTGCACGTGCTGAATGCTCTCGGTGACCCACGTGGTTCCGCACGCATCCTCGACATGGCTCAGAACGACGAGAACGGTAGCGTGCAAGCAATGGCTTCTTCGCTGGTAAGTAGCGGCGATGCTGCAAGCGCCATGGCCAGCCAAGGACTGGCCTACTTCCACCACGATCCTAAGTCGGGTCTCGCTTCGGTCGAGAACTACGGGGTGTTGTGGACGATCGACGGTCGCAATCTGCAGGCTTATGACCTCCCACAAGAAGTCGTGGAGCTCGAGATGGCCAAGCACTGTTTGCTGCGCGCCATGGACCTCGGTGCCAATGTCAGTGCCGAACTCGCGCTGGTCTATGCCAGTGAGGTCGCTGTCCTGAAGGGCTTGATGAAAGGTGGGTCCGACCTCGAAGGTCAACTCGCCGCCCAGAACAATGCCCTGCTCACTATCAGCCATGAGGACATCAACCAGGGCTTGCACAACGCAGTCGCTGGCAACCACATCGCTGCCTCGGAAGTTCTAATCAACGCCCTTGATGGTGCTGGTGGTAAGGATTGGTCCGGCCTGCATAACGCACTGGCCAGCTCGGTGCCAAGCGTCAGCCACAGCGCTGCAATCGCCTTGGCTCACCAGGGCGACTACTCCAATGCCGTCATCCACAACCTCGCTTCAGCACTTGCACTGGATGCTCAGCGCGTGGTCCACATCATCGACCAGAATGACAACCGTGCTTCGGCACTAGCCGCTGACTTGGCTGGCCTCGGCATCGACGTCGTACACGCAGCGGATGGTGCGAATGGTTTGGTCAACATGAACCTTGGCCTCAACGTTGACGCCTTCGTCTTGGCGGATCCACTCAGCGACTTGTACGCAAGCCGCGTGATTAAGAATCTGCGCATGGATCCACGTTTCGGTTCCACCCCGGTCTTCGTATACGCCAACGAGCAGAATGGCGACTTGGATGCCAACGTCGTCGACAGCCTTGATGCCACCACCATCAGCGAGTCCTTCCTGGACCTCGATTCGGAGCGTGCACGTTACATTGAGATCGCAGCTGCGGCTGCCAAGGGCTTGGCTCACGCCGCTCACGATGGCCAAGGTACAGCTGCTGTTTCCGCGATGACCGCTGCCTTGAGCCGCGAAGACATGATTGCCAAGTACGCCGCACATGGCTTGGGCTTCGCCGGCGACAGTGCCGCTGCACCTGCCTTGGTGAACCTGGTTGCCGATACCAGTCGCAGTGCTTCGGTGCGTGCAGCTGCGGCAAGCGCACTGGCCAACCTCTACTCGCGATCCGGCGCTGCAGTAGATGCGGAAGTCTTCCAGTCGGCAATGATGGAAGGCAATGCAGAACTTGCCGAGGCATGTGCTCGCGCAATTGGCGTCATGGCTGGCGGCCACCTTTCCGCTGGCGTGTCAGTTCAGTAGACTACTGCCCTGCGGGTCGTAACCCGGCCTTCAAGAGCCGGTCCGCTTCGGTGGGCCGGCTCTTCTTTTGCCAGAGTAGCTCAGGGGTAGAGCACCGCTTTCGTAAAGCGGCGGTCACGAGTTCAAATCTCGTCTCTGGCTCCATGTCTAACCGCCTGTGGGCTTCGGGCCGATGGGCGGTTCTGCCTTTTGTGCTTTCGCTTCGGCCGCGCTGCCGGGAAACTCTCCCTCGGACCACTCTACGGTGCTGGCAGGATGGAGTGCAGGAGCTCGAAGCGAGTCCCACCTGCGTCCGTGAATGCTGTTCTCCGAACCGGAACCAAAGAGCCTTCTGCGCTTGCGCGAGACGAGCTTTTGGTGATGGTCGGGGAGACAGGATTTGAACCTGCGACCCTCTGCTCCCAAAGCAGATGCGCTACCAGGCTGCGCTACTCCCCGAACCAAGCCGCAAATGATACTAGAATTCTGAAAGGAAGCCAGTGGTAGGAGTGGTCGTTTGTGATGGCTTTGGTCTTGAGGCTGGTGGATTAAGGAAGCCTCGGGCAGGCCGCCACGCTAACCTGAAGGTGATTCCATGTCTCAGCCCGTCGATAGTCCTCCGCAAACCCGCACCTTGACCGGCCAGAGCGTAAGCCCTGGCGTTGCTTTCGGCACGGTTCATCTCAGCCTCGAGAGTTTCGAAGAAGTCGGCACTCGTCGCCTGACTGATTCCGAGGTCGATGGCGAGCTCGCACGGATGGATTCGGTAGCTCGCGCCGCCCGCGTTTCCCTGGTGCATCAACGGAACCAGCTCGGTGAGCACTTCACCGAGGCCCAGCGCCGCATCTTCGATACGCACCTCAAGATGCTCGAAGATCCGACCATCGAGGCTGACCTGCGCAGCCGCATCACCGAGGACCGTCTCGGTTTTGAGAGCGCATTGAAGGATATGCTCGAGGTCTATGAGCGCCTCTTCGAGGTGGTCGAATCCGAGGGACTGCGTAACAAGCTTTCCGATATGCGCGACATTGCTTTGCGTTTGTTGCGTTTTGCAAAGCCGGCCGCCGAGCGGAGCGCCGAGAACGATCGGGAAGGAGGCATCCTGGTGGTGCGGGAACTTTCCTTGAGTGATCTGACCGAGGCCTTGGATAACGGCATCGTCGGTATCGTGGCCGAGCATGGCAGCCTCAACAGCCATGGTTCGATTCTGACTCGTGCCGCCGGCATCCCAGCGGTAATCGGCGTAGGCGATCTGGATGGCCTATTGTCGGGCGGTACTGAAGTCCTGCTCGATGGCGACAACGGCCAGCTGCAGATTGCGCCAAGCCCCGAGGCGGTGCGCGTGGCCAAGGGCCGTTCCTCCGAAGAAGGGGAGCAAGAGCTGGGGCCAGCCGCCCTCGCAGACGGCGCCCCGGTCACCTTGGAAGCCACTGCCGCCTCACCAAGCGAAGCCAAACAGGTGCGTCGTATGGGCATTAGCCGCATCGGCCTGTTCCGCACCGAACTGCCCGTCATGCAGCGCCGCGGACGTCCGCGCGAGGACTCCTTGTCGGTGCTCTACAAGCAGGTGGTTAGCGCCACCGATTCAGTGACCTTCCGGCTTCCGGATTTGACCTCCTCTTCCGAGATCGACGCCCTGTTCCCGAGCGATGAACCGAATCCGGCTCTCGGCCTGCGTGGTGTGCGTCTGCTGTTGGAGCGTCCGGAACTGCTCGACCTGCAACTGCGCGCCATCCTGCGCGCCACCGCGGGGGGAGTCGCACGCATCTTGGTGCCTTATGTCGTGGATCGCGACGAGATGAACGCAGTGCGCAGTGCTGCGATTCGGGTGCGCGAGGAGCTACGCCTAGAAGGCGTCGACGTCGCCCATGCACCGCAAGTCGGTGTCATCTTCGAAACCCCGGCTGCCGCCCTGCTCGGTCGTGACCTGATTCAGAACTCCGACTTCGCAATGGTCGGCCTCGACACCTTGGCGGAAGGGTTGATGATGAGCGATCGCCGCAGCTTCGAGAGCCGCGTGGTCGAACGTCTGCGTCATCCGCATCCGGTGGTGCTGCGTGCCGTGCGTAAACTGGTGCAGGTTGCAGAAGGCTTGGATTGCGAGATTGGGGTCTATGGCGAGAGTCTGGTCCAGAACGGGTTGGCGCAGCTGTTGATTGGCGTGAATGTGCGTCGTTTTGCTGTACGCGCTTCGATCCTGCGACAAGCTCATAGCATGCTGGCTGAAATGGATGTCGATACCTGCGAGCGGGTGGCGGAAGTCGCTTGCCGCACCAGTACCGCCAGTGAGCTGGCCGCAAGTCTGCCGCCGAGCTGGTTAGAGAATTAGGCAAGCCCTAGGTTTCCTTGCAACCGGAGTCAGCTTTGGATTACGGTCGCAGGAACTGCGCGCCACGAGTGGCGGTCTTGACCGCCATGACCAAGCCATCCTTACCCCACAGACGATGTGCGCGACTGCGCAAGCGGGCCTCCAGGTTGCTCACCTCGCCAGTCCGCGAGATGATCAACAGCGCCGACCCGGCTCCAGACAAGGTGGCTCCCAAGGCTCCAGCTTCATAGGCAAAATCGATTATGGCGCGCGCACCGGTCATCAGCTTCAGCCGCGGCGCCACATGCAAGTCGTCCTCCACACCAAGGCGGATGTAATCGGACTTGAGGCTACGCAATCCTTCGAGCAAGATGGGGGGTCGGTGCGCTTGGCGCATCGCGCGTTGGAAGGACACCGAGGTCGGCAGTGCCTCACGCGAGCGTTTGGTCGGCATGCTGTAAGGCGGAATGACCAGCAGCAGGCGCAGGTTGCGATGCAGATACACCGGCATGTGGATCCATTGGTCCTTACCGCTGGCAATGCTCCAGTGGGCCCCGGCTAACTTGGCGCCGACAGCATTCTCGGGATTCCCCTCCAGTTGGATGGCCTCCTCGAGCAGCAGCTGGTCGCTGAGTTTGTTGCCCGTCAGGCGGTTGCCGAGCATCAGGCCGCCCACCAACCCAGCTCCACTGGCGCCCAAACCACGTCCTGGCGGGAAGGCTGAGGAGATCTTCAGGTGGCCACTTGGCAACTCTTGGGCGGCTAGGATGGCTGCACGGCGCATTCCACGCACCGTAGGGTCTTGTCCCATGCGCAGTTTGGACTCCGCCAGAGCCCCAGATCGCTCCAGCGTGAACTTGTCAGCCGGCGCCCACCGCACCTCGAGATCGAGGTCCAGAGCGATGCTGAAGGCGTCAAAACCTGGCCCCACATTGGAGGTTGAGGCGGGGACACGAAGACGTTGGGGGCGAGGGCTGGCCATCTGAAGATTTCGCGTTAAAATTAGCGGCTTCCCCCGACGCAGGCGAACTCTAAATTTGCGTCAGGAGGGGATTTGAACGACCAAACTGGGTTACCCGTACATACTCGCAGCACCATGTCGACCGAGACCATCCAAGCGCCCGAACTCACCAAGCCTGAGCAGGACCGCCTTCGTAACATCCGCAACATCGGCATCATGGCTCACATTGATGCGGGTAAGACTACCGTAACTGAGCGGATTCTCTATATCACTGGGATTACCCACAAGATTGGTGAGGTGCATGATGGCGCGGCCACCATGGATTACATGGAGGATGAGAAGAACCGCGGCATCACCATCACCTCCGCTGCCACCCAGTGCGAGTGGAACAGCAACCGCATTAACATCATCGATACTCCTGGTCACGTCGACTTCACCGTTGAGGTGGAGCGTTCCTTGCGCGTCCTGGATGGTGCAGTCGCGGTCTTCGATGGCGTGGCTGGTGTAGAGGCCCAATCCGAGACCGTCTGGCGCCAGGCCGACCGCTACGGCGTGCCTCGCATCTGTTTCATCAACAAGCTGGACCGTGTCGGTGCTAACTTCGACCGCGCCTTTGATTCCATCCTGCACCGCTTGGGCTGCAATGCCGTCCGTATGCAGGTGCCGATTGGTGTCGAGAAGGAGTTCTCAGGTCTGGTTGATCTGGTCGAGATGAAGGCCTGGAAGTTCACCGAGGGGGATGGCCCAGGCATCGAGCCTATGGAGATCCCCGAGGACATGAAGGAGCTCTGCGATGAGCGCCGCAGCGAGATGATTGAGAACCTCGTCGAGGTTGACGACGACATGGTCGAGCGCTTTCTCGAAGGCGATGACTTCACCGTTGCCGAGCTCAAGGACGTCACCCGTCGCGCCACTTTGGCCGGTCACGCAGTCCCTGTGTTCTGCGGATCGGCACTGCACGATAAGGGCGTGCACCCGTTAATGGATGCGGTCGTCGATTACTTGCCGAACCCAATCGACAAGGGTCAGATTGTCGGTAGCGACCCGAAGGACGAGTCGGTCGAGATTGTGCGTCACTCCAACTCGGATACCCCGTTCTCCGGCCTGGCATTCAAGACCATCGCCGACCCGAACGGCGACCTGACATTCGTGCGCGTTTACTCCGGCATTCTCAAGCGTGGCGACGCTATCTTGAACCCACGTACTCGCAAGAAGGAGCGCGTCGGCCGCTTGATGTTCATGCACGCCGCCGATCGCAAGGCCGTCGACGAGGTCCGCGCTGGTGAAATCTGCGCAGTGGTTGGTCTCAAGAACACCATCACCGGCGATACCGTCTGCGACGACAAGAGTCCTGTGGTCCTTGAATCCATGACCTTCCCCGAGGCGGTGATCTCGATGTCAATCGAGCCGAAGTCCACCGGCGACCGCGACAAGCTGGGCGACCTGCTTGGCAAGCTGCACCGTGAGGACCCGTCCTTCCGCGTCGTCACCGATGAGGAGACCGACGAGACCGTCATCAGCGGCATGGGTGAACTTCACTTGGAGATCATTACTACCCGCATCAATCGCGACTACAAGATTCCTGTGAACGTTGGCGCACCACGTGTGGCTTATCGTCAGACGATCATGGCCGAGAAGGATATCGAAGGCAAGCAGATCAAGCAGTCCGGTGGTTCCGGCCAGTACGCTGTGGTCAACATCAAGTTCCGTCCTTGGGAGCTGGAGGAAGGCGACGATGCACCAACCACCAACACGAGTTTCCTCGATTCCACCAAAGGTGGTGTCGTCCCAGCGCAGTACATTCCTGCGGTTGGCAAGGGCATCGAGGAGGCCTCCAAGTCCGGTGGTCAGCTTGGTTGGCCTTATGTCAACATCGAGGCGGAACTGCACTTCGGTAAGTCGCACGATGTGGACTCCAGTGAGCTGGCGTTCAATTTGGCAGCCCAGCGCGCCTTCCGCGAAGCCATGGAAGAAAACGCCGTGGTGCTCGAGCCGGTCATGAAGCTGAATGTTCAGGTTCCGGAGGAATTTCTGGGCGATGTCATCGGCGACCTCAACACCCGTCGCGTAAACATTGCGGAGATGACCATGGACGGTTCGGTTCGTGAGGTCAACGGCACGGTACCAATCGCCGAGATGTTCTCCTACGCGGGCACCATCCGTGGCCTGACCCAAGGTCGTGGTTCCTTTTCGATGGAGCCAGCTGGCTACAAAGCTGTTCCGGCCTATGTTCAAGAGCAGTTGATCAAGGACCGCCTCAAGTAGGCAGATTCCTTCCACGAATACCCTCCTAGCCTTCGCGGCTCGGAGGGTTCCTCTTTTGCACCCGCCGATACCCAATGGCCCTCTTGAGTGTTGCCGCGGGAAAAAGGCACGCTGGCGACAACCTGTTAGAATCTTGGCGTCATGTCCACTCCACGCAAGCCCAGCGGTGAGGCTAATCTCGCACGCTTCCTGGGACTCAAAGTTCCAGTCTTGAACGCTCTGCGCGAAGGTGTCGCTGCAGGGGAGTTCCCTGTCTACCTGCGTTGTGCTGAACCGTCCCTCGCAGGTCAATTTCCTCAAGCCTTCGGCTTCGAATTGCTGCTGGAACGGCTGCGTCACGCCGAGAGCATCGAACGCCGTCGCGCGAACCTATTGCGTTCCTTCGAGGGTCGCGAGGAGGAGTTCGCTTCGGCAATCGCCATGGTCGAGACCACCATGAGCGAAGGGGAACTGGAAGATGCAGGATTGGCTTTGCACCCTTCGCATGCACCAGCCGATTTCACGGCACCAGAGAAGGAAGAGCATGCCGCTTTCCTGGACTCCTTACGCGGCGACAGTGACCTGGCTCGTCAGCTGCATCAGGCTTTCGACAAGGAAGGCACGATTACGGTCAACAGCGTCGACAACCCAAGCGAAGACCAGAAGCGCTTTCACCATCTGGTTCACGAGGCTTCGCGAATCGCCGAGATCGACCCATCGGGTTATCTGCTGCTGCGTCGCGCCGAACGTGCCCACGCGGTGAAGGTCGAGTTCGATCTGCCGCGTGCCACTGTTACCAAGCTGTTTGATGGATTGTCGAGCTACCCGGCGCAGGAGAAGGATAGCTACCTGGGCCTGTTCCTCGACTTCGTCAAGCGTGAGCGCCTGCCTCGCCTAGTTCAACAGTTGCGCGCCCTCTTGAAGCGTCGCGCCGAGGATTTGGCCCTGCAGAGCGGATGGGAGCAGGTGGAACGCTCCCTGGATCGTGGTCGCCAGGAAGGCTTGGTGCTCGGTCTATGTGCTTCACGCAAGGGCAAGGTCGTCGTGGCCGCAAGTCACGGTTCCGCGGAAACTCCGCGTACCATCGAGGTCGACGTGAAGTCCGAGACCATGGCCGCTGACTTGGCGCGCTTCCTCGGTGAGGAGCAGGTGTCGCTGGCCGCGATGCAAGCCGATTCAGCAACCCGCAACGCAGGCCAGAAGATTATCAAGGCGCTGCCGAACAAACCACGCATCAGCATGGTACCGCTGGCAGTGGTCAAGACTATGTTGCGCGAGGTCGCCCGGCGTTCGACCGAAGCCCTGCTGAGTCACGATGAGCGTCAGGCATTTCTGGTCGCCAGCTTGGCTTCCGATCCACGCGCGGCGGCCTTCCATACGCCGCATATCGTGCGTGCTTTCATTCCTTATCGCGGTGAGATCAATCACCGCATCCTGGATGATTTTGAGGTCACCTTCCTGCGCTCCTTGCTGGTGCAACGTGGCGTCGACGTGAACACCGCTCCAGGCGACATGTTGCGTCTTGTGCCTGGCTTGGATACAGATGCGGTGCTCGTCGAGCGCAGTACTGCACCTTTCCGTTCGCTCGAGGATTTGTTCACCCGCATTGCCATAAGCCCTCGGGATTGGCGAGCTGCATGCTGCATCTTGCGCGTACGCGGTGGCGATGAACCCTTGGATGCGCGTTCGCTGCACCCAATGTATTACCGTCCGCTGCAGCAGGCCATCGCCGCTTCCGACGCCAAGTTGGGCAACCTTCTTAAGGAACCAGGACGCATCAACCAGATGGATTGGTCCGCAGCTTTGGAAGGCGAAGAGCACAAGGATGGCATCATCACGCGTGTGCGTGAGGGCCTGTCCAAGCCACGTCGTACACGCCTACGTTTCCAAGGTGGCCATGGCCATCAGGGTGGCAGGGGCGGACGACCATTGGAGTCGTTGCGCATCGGTGAGATGCTCAAGGGCAAGATCAAGAATCTGGCCGACTATGGCGCCTTCCTCGACGTTGGTGCCGAGCGCGAAGGCATGGCGCATGTCAGCCAATGCTGTGATCGTTTTATCAAGCATCCATCCGAGGTGCTCGAGGTCGGACAAGAGGTCGAAGCTCGTGTGGTCTCGGTGGACTTGGCTAACCGCAAGATCCGCCTGTCTTTGCTCACCGAAGAGCAGGAAAAGGCCCGTGAAGAGCAGCGTAAGGAGCGCCGGGCCAACCGGGGCGGTCGCGGCGATCAGCGCAGTGGTGGCCGCGGAGGTGATCGAGGTCGTGGCGGTCCGCGTGGCCGAGGTCGTGGCGGCGGTTACGGACCGGATCCAAAGGCAAAGCCGAAGGAAGAATTTGATCCGACCAATCCCTTCTACGTGTTCTTCCAGGAACAAGAAAAGTCGAAGGAAAAATAGGGGGTCGGCCTCAGCGGTCGCGACGCAATAGGCGCAGCTCCACGCCATTGTCAGGCGTATGTGGTTGCACCTCGGCAAGCCAACGCTTGCCGTCCACGCCATAACCCTTGGTCGGTTTCAGTTCCGGCATCTGCAGCGTCCACCAAGCGTTGAACTCATCCATCAGACGTTCGCGCGTCTGCTTGGCCGCCAGCGACGCCAAGGCCACCGGCAGATGTTTGTTGTCGGCACCTTCGGAGAAGCGCAACTGCACGCTCCGATTCGGGAACTGTAACGAGTAAGTGGAGCCACTCGGCCGTTCACCATGGGTTTCGATAGCTTGCGGTTGCAAGGCAGCGCGTAAGACGTCGGCATAACGAATACGCGCACCTTGACGATCCAATTCAATCCGCAGTGGCGCATCGCCGGTGTGTTCCAGAAGATGGCGTACCAGGTGCATGGCGACGGCGAAGTTCGCGCTGCCCTTGCCGCCGGTGGAGGCCAGCAGCTGATTCCATTCGCCGGCTGGGACCGCACGTGAGCCGAAGGCCTGCAAGGCGCAACCGGCCGACTCTAAGTCGCGATGGACGGCTGTGCCATCCAGGCGGGCGCGGTCCCGTTCTACGCTGGGGCATAGCTCACCACGCAATTCTCGGAACCATGGAGCGGCATGCAGGTCGCGGGCACTGCCGGCCGGGGGCTCGCTGAGCCAGTCATCCAATAAGGAATTGCCAGGACTGACCAACTCACGGAAGGCAGCCACCGTGCGTTCCAGGCGCCCACGCCCCTTCGGACCCTGATGGACTTTCTTCGAATCGTTCAGCCACAGCCGACGGAGGTCCTTACGTTCCGGTTTCTTGGCGGTGCTCCTGCTCAGTACCTTCCAAAGGTCAGTGTCCAATGTCGGTACGCGGAACAACGAAAAGCCCATTGTCAACGGGCCGACGAAGGGCCCATAACCGGCTTCATCGATGCCCGCGACGAAGACCATGGCCTAACTCGTTGCCGGAGACTTGACCTTCAGGTCGGTGCGGCGCTGCAGTACAAAATACAGGCCGAGTGCTAGGAGGAAGGTGGCGATACCGACCATTTGCGACGTGGACAAAATCAACTGCGGCGAGGCCTCGACCACGCCTTCGCGCATCATGGTGCGGAAGCCTTCGAGATCGACAATCTGGCCGGCGGCATTGGTGATCCCGCTTTCATGCAGGAAGCGGTCCACATCCGCTGGCGTATGGCCTTCGCGATAGATGCCGCCGCGCGCTTCCATGTCGAAACGGAAAACCTCGACCACGTAACGCAACACGGCATAAGCCATCAGAAGAATCAGCGATACCTGGCCGTGGAATTTCTTGCGCTTTAGGAAGTACATTCCAAGGAAGAACAAGGACAGCGCCTTGGCCGACATGTAGAACTGCGTGGGGTGCACGGCGATGGTGCAAAGTTCTGGCGCGAAGGCCGATCCGGGACGCAATGGTTCGGGGAAGGTCACGGCCCAAGCGACGTCGGTGGGGGCACCGTAATCATCGCCGACCAGGAAGCAGCCGATGCGACCGATGGCTTGGCCGAGGAAACCCGCAGTCAGTCCGTAATCCAGCGACTGCCAGGCCGGCATGCCGATGCGCTTAGCTTTCCAGACCCCAAGCAGGACCGCTAGAATAAGCCCGCCGTACATCACCAAGCCGCCTTCCCAGACCTTCAGGATGTCTCCCGGGTGTTTGCTGTAGTGGTCGAGGTTCACTAGCACGAATGCCAGACGCCCGCCCAGGATTACACCGATGAGGATCCACCAGCTCACGTCGGTAATCCCTTCCGGGTCGGTCTCGGGGTTGTTGCCGTAACGGGCGGCCAGCTTCGAAGCTACCGCAACTGCGACGATGAATCCCAACGCCACCAGCAATCCGAAGGAGCGCAGTGGAAGGTCGAAAAAAGGAATGGTGAACAGTTCAGGCCACACGCCCACATCCTAACTGCGCGCCGCCGCCTTTCACCAACACGACGTCAGCCCCAGGTACCGAAGGCCTAAAGCACTCGCCAACCATCGCAATGGACAAGCCATTCACTCCGACCCGCCTCCTGTTCGAGGGGCGCTACCGCAAGTTCGTGCGTGACTTGCCGCAGACGGTGTTTTTCTGTCCCCAGTGCCGTGGTCGGGGCTGCAATCGTTGCGAAGGTTATGGCAAGTTGACCAAGGATTCGATCCAGGAGCTGGTGGCGCGGGTAGCCATGCCGCGCTTCAAGGCGCGACGTAACAAGTTTCATGGCGCCGGTCGCGAGGACATGGACGTGCGCATGCTTGGTACCGGGCGTCGTTTCGTCTTCGAGATGCAGAAGGTTAAACGCGATACGGTCGACTTGGATGACCTGGCCGCCGATGTCACACGCCGCTCGGATGGTCGCATCGAGATCTTCGACCTGAAGCTATGCGACCGCAAGCGCGTAGTCGAGATCAAGGAAACCCATTGTGCCAAGGAGTACCAAGCACGCGTGCGTTTCGAGGAGGGTGTCGAGGTGGATCTGGACGCAGCTGCTAAGGTCCTTGATGGATTGGCGGCAGGCGACCGCTTTGAGATTGTGCAGAAGACGCCGCAGCGTGTTGCCCATCGTCGCGCCGACATCGAGCGTGTGCGTTGGATCGACATCACCGCTTGGGAGTACGACGGCAATGACCTGATGGTGTCGATCTTGTCGCAGCATGGCACCTACATCAAGGAAGCGATCTCCAGCGATGACGGTCGCAGCCAGCCATCGCTGAGCTCCTTGCTGGGGGCTTCCTGCCGTTGTGTGGAGTTGGATGTGGTGGCGATCCTGGAGCCCGAGACCTAGTGGAACTCCCTAGATTGCCAAACCGGTAATCGTGGCGGTGCAGACCGGCTTGCCGCATTCGCGGATGATGCGACCATCCCAGCGGAAGTAGGCTCGACGGTGGAAGGACTTGGTGATGTACCCGGCAATCCACAAGTCGGTGCCGGGCTCAACCGGATCCATGAAGCGGACGTTGTCGGCGGCACCGAAGCCAAGGAAACGGTCTTCATCCAGCTCCAGCTCATAATGGGCCTGGATGCTGCCGACCTGTGCCAAGCATTCGATCATCAAGACGCCCGGGAACAGAGGGCGGCCCGGCAGGTGGCCCTTTTCCCAGAACTCACCTGGTTCCAGACGGCGGTGACCGACGATCAGATTGCCGGGGAGGTCGAGGTGAAGGATAGAAGTGACCTGCAGGAATTCATCGCGTTGCGGATTGTGCTTCATGCAACCTTCGGTATCGAGAAAGACCTTGTCCAGTGGATAGTCCTTCGGATCGATCAAGTTCTGAGGAGGGTCGAGAATCAGATTGCTACTCATCAGTGCTGGGCTGTGTTGGGGAGAAGATGTGCAGTCTCCGGAACAGGATTAATATAGCGCCGAGCTTAAGGTAGTTGGCGATGTTCAGTGCCCACCAGATACCTGCAGCACCCATTCCAAGGCTTGCCGACATCCAGAAAGCCAGTGGAACGCGCGAAATATAGCCGCAGATATTGAGGATTGCCATGTGCACGGTGCGCCCGGCACCGGCCATCATCTGCTGCAAGGTACTGTCAGCAGCGGTCACAATTTGTGAGTAGGCGACGATATGCAGGTACAGCACCGCTTCGGCGAGGATGATGAGATCGTCGGTATAGATATCGCTGAGTAGGTGGCCAGCGGTCAGAAAAACCACGCTGGTTATGGCTGCGAATCCCACCGACATGCTCAAGCATGCAAAAGCGCCGCGGCGCGCACCGACAAAATCCTTGGCACCAAGGCGTCGGCCAACCAAGGATGCCGATGCCATGGCCGGTCCCATCAAGCCGCAATAACTGAGCGATTCAATGCCGTTGAATCCCACAGCCAGGCCAGCCTGCACGGTGGGACCCAACGGGGCCACGCTGGTCTTCAGGATTAAGGTGAAACAAATTGCATAGGTGGCGTGGGAGAAGGCTACCGGCCCGCCGATGCGACAGATACGCTTCAACTCCAGCCAAGTCGGGTGCTCACGCAGGCTGCCCTTAAGGTCGAAGTAGCGCAACAGGATGAAGATCCCGATTAAGGCGCTGAGGCCGCGCGAGATTCCGGTCGACCAGGCCGCGCCTTCGATGCCCATCGCTGGCAGACCCCACCAACCATAGATCAACACTGGGTTCAGGATGGCGTTTAGTGCCACCGACAAGCCGGCCAGAAACATCGGGATGACGGTGTTGCCTAGGCCGAAGAAGATGCTGTCGATCAGTGGCTTGAAGCCGATCAATGGCAGCACCAGATAGATTGTGCCCAAATATTCCTCGGCCAGCGCAGCCGCCTGGCCACTGCCGCCCGATTGGTGGACGAGCCATGGCGTGGCGGACCAGCCGACTAGGGCAATCAGACCGAACCACAACAGGCTGGAGTAACAGGCCGTGCAGAAGGATTTACGTAGTTTGTCCCAGCTTCCTGCACCAGCGAACTTGGCTACGCGTGCTAAGGTGCCTGTCGACAGCAGCGAGATGAAGGCGAAGTTCAGAATCAGCAGAAAGCTGGTCAAGCCCATCGCTGCTTGGGCGTCGGGGCCGAGATCCTTGACCCAGAACTGGTCGTTAACCCGATAGCCTGCATGCAACAGCAGCGAGAGCGTGATTGGCCACGACAATTGGAGGGCCTCGCGGATGCTGGCACGCAATCCGGCGGAAGGGGCCAAAGGCCCGCGCGAGCTCGTGGTCACCGCGGCCGGTTCCCTTTGCCAAGGTGGTGGACCGCAATCGTGAGCGTAGTTTCCCATTGATGGGAGACCCCGGCACTCTGGATCACGCGGCGGAAGGACCCGCCATAGACGGAAAAGGAGTATTCACCTGGGGGCAAGGCGGCGAAGGTTGCAGTCCAATCCTCGCTCAGCGGCAGGCTCCGCGAATAGCCGGACTCGCCGCCTTCTTGCTGCGCCAAAACCCGCAGCACCTTGCCGAATTTATCGCGCACTTCGGGGCCGTCGGCGAAATCAACGGTGATGACTGCGCGGCCCATCAGCGGGATCTCGAAATCGGCCCAGGCCTTGGGCGCATATTTGGAGACGCCGACAGTCTTGGATTTGCTGATGGGATTGCCAAAGGTACCAACAAAGACCTCGTACTCGCGACCGGGCCGCAGGCCAGGAATCAAGTAGGCACCATGTGCATCGGTGACGGCGACCAGAGGTTCGTGGTAGTAGCCGGGGTTCTCGGTGACCATGATGGCGGTGACCTTGATTTCGGGCACCACGATGCCGTCAGCATTCTTTACCGTGCCATGCACGCTGGCAGCCGGCCGCAGCGGGATGTAGATATTTTGCTTGGCGGTGGTGGCCGAAACCTCGACCAGGATGGCTGTCTTCAGCATGCCTGGTCCGGTGACGGTGAGACGGTAGTTGTCGAACTCGACCTTGTCGAAAGCGAAGGTGGGATTCTCCTCGGAAACGCCTTGGCTATGCATGACTTGGCCGGTTTTCTGCAGCTCCAGCGCGACCAGGATGCCGCTCGGCCATTCCACCCAGGCTTCCGCGTGGACCTTGCCCGAGATCCTGCCGATGACCGGCAGCTGGTTGTTGCGGTCGAGTGTGGTGGGGGGCTCGTAGCCTTCCAGGAAGGCCTCCTCGGGGTCTTCAGCGAGCGGGGCCTGCGTGCCGACAAGAGAGGTGGACGGGTCGTTATCGACGTGATTTGGGCTTTGACCATCGTCTTTGAGCAGAATCCACGCCGTTAACAGACCTAGCATTAGCAGCAGGCCTGGGACCAGAAGGTTGGTTCTTCCGTGGTTCTTGGTACGAAAAGACATCACGCGAGAATAAACTACGCGTTCCTGGCGTTCGTACCAAGCTTTGTCATGAGTTACCGACCACATCTTTTCCTTGCAGTTAGCAGCCTGCTCCTGTTCTCCCCCCTTGCTCTAGGTCATAGTACCGAACCAAGCGACGGTTCGGGTGCTTCCGCAGAGGCCGTCAAGACCAGCGCCAGCAATGGCGATGCCCCGCTTTCCGAGCCCACCGGCCGCGTCATCGTGCTTGGCATGGATGGCATGGATGCCGAGATGGCCAAGGATTGGATGGACGCCGGCGAGCTGCCGAACTTCATCCGTCTGCGTGATCAAGGCACCTTCGCGCCACTGATGCCTGCCAACCCAGCACAATCGCCGGTCTCTTGGGCCACCTTGAACACTGGCCGAAACCCTGGCAAGCACTCGATTTACGATTTCGTTGGCATGAAGCGCACCACCAGCGCCAAGTCTCCAATCGGCATCGACGTCGGCTTCCAGCGCAAGGAGATGCGCTCTGCTGAAGAGATTGGGCTTCCCTTCGCGAATCCCAAGTCTGTTTACTACGTGATGGGCGGCGGCGTGATTGCTGGCCTGTTGCTGTTGCTGATCATCGGCCGCAAGAGCAAGCCTGCCGGCTTGGTCCTCGGCTTGGTCGCTGCCAGTGGTGGCGTTTGGTACGGCATGTCCTGGAGTGGCGTCTATCCGGAAGGTGGCTTCCCGGATTACCGCAGCCTCAACATGACCAACAACTACTGGGAAACCCTCGATGAGAACGGCGTCGCCTTCCGCGGTCAGGGCACCATCGTCTCCTATCCGGTGCAGCAGCTCGAGCATGGCAAGTTGGTTGCCGGCCTCGGCGCACCCGACGCCATCGGTGGCCTGAACTCCAGCGCTATCTACACCACCGGCGCGGAGCGTGCGCGCCTGCGCAAGAACTATCAGGCCAAGCCTGCCAATGTCTACGAGGAGGCCACCTCGATGTCGGCGCCAAGCGGCAAGAAGGCCGGCACGGTTTCAGTCTTCCAGCTCACCAAAGGAGAGGGCGGGCGTTACGAGTCCAAGCTATTCGGCCCCAAGAATCAGGTCGTCATCGATCAGCTCCGCAATGAGCTGGGCACCCTCAAGGAAGCTGGCAATCGCGGCGAGCGTTTCACCGAACTAAACGCCTTGTTCAACAACAGCGCGCTGTCTTCGATGAAGACTTGGGTGCCGTTGTCTGCAGATTGGAAGAAGGGTGCTAACAGCATCGAGTTGGAGGTCGCTGGCGTGACCCAGACGGTTGCACTGAACACCTGGAGCGATTTCTACCGTGTCGAGTTCGTCTGGAACCCACGACTGAGCACCTACGCCATGGTCCGTTTCTGGGTAGAAGAGATCGACGGTGAGCTGGAGATGTTCTCCTCGCCGCTGCAGATCGACCCCGATCACCCGACTCCTGGTAGCCGCTTCTGCTGGCCACCGACTTTCGCTTCCGAGATTGCTAGCCGCACCGGCCTGTTCGAAACCCTCGGTTGGGCTTGTCAGACCCACGCGGTGAAAGATGCCGAGCTCTCCGATGACGCCTTCCTGGCGGACATCGAGTACACCCTTGGTTGGCGCACCGCCTTGTTGAAGGACGCCCTGGCCGACGAGGACTGGAAAGTGCTGTTCCATTTCTTCGGTACGCCAGACCGCATCTGCCACATGCTGATGCGCCACATGGATAATCGTCACCCGCAATACCAGGAGAAACTCGCCAGCCGTGAGGTCGAGTACTTCGGTCGCAAGTTCCAACTCAAGGAAAGCGGTCTGGTGATCTATCAGGAGATGGACAAGCTGGTCGGCTACTTGCTGGATGAGGTGTTGGCTCCGGAAGACACGCTCATGATCGTCTCGGACCACGGCTTCGATAGCTTCCGTCGTCAGGTTGACCTTAATGCATGGTTGGCCGCCGAAGGATTCGCCAGCCTTGACAACCGCACTAGCATCCAGACTCCACGCTCGGTCTCGCGCATGCAGAGCCAATTCCTGCAGTGGGCCAACTGGCGTGAGACCCAGGCCTACTCGATGGCGATCGGCAAGATCTACCTGAATATGAAGGGCCGTGAAGCTGCCGGCCTGGTCACCAAGGAAGAGGCCGACCAGGTGCTCGCCGACATCACGGAGCGTCTCTACGAGATGACCGATCCAGAGACTGGCGAGAAAATCGTCAAGAAGGTTTACCTACGCGAGGATCTCTACGATGGTCCTTACGTCAAACAGACCAAGCTCAAAGATGAGGCCGGAAAGCAGGTGCGCGATGCCCGCAACCGTCCGGTCACCGAACAGGAAGGCGCTGCCGAGATTACCATCGACTTTGTCAGTGGTTATCGCGCAGCCTGGAACGCCACTTCCGGTGGCATCACGCTGGTGAATGGCAAGGACGAGAATGGCGATGACATCGCCATGCCTGGTCCTTTCGTTTCGGATAACACCTACGCCTGGTCCGGCGACCATTGCGGTGTGGACATCCACAACGTGCAGGGCATCTTCTTCAGTAACCGCCCGACCAGCTTGCCTGAAGGTTACGAGCACTACGACGCCGTGCACCTCGCGCCGACGGTATTGCAGTTGGCTAACGTGCCAATCCCAAGCGACTACGACAGTGGCCCACTGGTAGTGAAGTAGTACACCCCGCTGCATTGGCGCCAACTGGCCGCCTCACCGAAGCACGACGACTCCAGCAAAAAAAACGAACGGATTGTGTCCGTAGGATCAATCGCCGGCGTAACCGAGACCGGAGAGGTCTACGCCTGGACCTTGCGTCTTGATTAGCTCGATGGCATCCGACGCCTTGGTGAGCTCTTCCTTCATGTCGGGATGGGCCGTGATGGCGTAGCTGAGCATGGCTTCACCGAGCACATCCATCTTGGCAAGGACTGCTACATCGATGAGGCGCGACAGTTCGGCCTGATCCAGGGTGACGGCCTTCGAAAGGCTCTCGAAGCTGGCCACTGCGGCATCCTGATCGCCGGCGGCGACGTCGACTTCGAAGATTCCGGTCATGGCATCGCCTTTCAGCGAGTCGTCACCGTTGTCGATGGCGTACTGGTATCCAGCCTTAGCGGCTTCATGGTCACCAGAGGCCTTAGCGGCGTCGCCAGCATCCATGGCGGAGATGGGATCCGTGAAGGTGGTGGGGGCGTCATCGCCAGAACAGGCGCCGAGCGCGGCCACAAGGGCCAGAGGGAGCAGTAGAGAGTTACGCATGTGTATCTGGAGCCGCTGCCTGAGCGGCTTCACCGATGAATAGTACGCGATGAATGATAGGCCGCAATGCGAATTCAAATAATTAAGGTCTACCGGCCATACTCCGATAAGAGTGCCTGAGGGGGACGGATTGCACTCCAAATAGTCACCTAATAGCACTCCAATAGGAGTGTGAATTGGTTAGAATGTGCGGCTCCCAACCTCAATGGCCATGCAAAAAGAGAGCAAAGTAACCGTCAAGATCCCCCGTCCGCTATACAGACGTATCGGGCAGGTGATTGACAATTCCGGCTTCTCGTCGGCCACCGACTTCATCGTTTTCGTGCTTCGCGACTTGGTCAGCGAGGTCGAGAACAAGGAGGATCGGGAATACACGGCTGAGGAGCTTCAGGCGATTCGCCAAAAACTCAAGAATCTCGGCTACCTGTAGCCAACACTAACACTTCTAGTCCAATCTCAACATGATCGCTCCGCACGGTGGAACCCTCATCAATCGCGTCGTCGAAGGTGACGAGCGCGATGCCCTCCTGGCCAAGGCCGCTGGCCTGCCAGTTGTTACCTTGAACTCGCGTGAAGCAAGCGATCTGGAAATGATTGCTATTGGCGCCATGAGCCCCCTTGAGGGTTTCATGAACGAAGCCGATTACAACGGCGTCGTCAATGATATGCACCTCGCTTCTGGTGCTGCCTGGCCACTGCCCGTGGTCCTTTCGCCGAAGGCTGGCGAAACAGCCGAAGCGGGTTCCGAAGTTGCCCTGAAAGGTGAAGACGGCACCATCTACGGCATCATGGCCGTGGATTCGGTCTACCAGCCAGACAAGAAGAACGAGCTAGAGAAGTGCTACAAGGGTGACGAGGAGCATCCAGCCTGGGGCTACCTTTCCTCGATCGGCGACAGCTACATCGGTGGCGTCATCACTGTCGCCAACGTGCCTTCCTACGAGAAGCACAACGATTACCGTTTCACTCCTGCCCAGACTCGCGCTGCATTCGCAGAAAAGGGCTGGGACACCGTGGTCGCTTTCCAGACCCGCAACCCAATCCACCGCGCCCACGAATACCTGACCAAGGTAGCCTTGGAGCAGACCGATGGCCTCTTGGTTCACCCACTGGTAGGTGACACCAAGTCCGACGACATTCCTTCCGATGTCCGCATGCAGTGCTACCACGCGCTGCTGAACAAGTACTACCCACTGGATCGCACCATGCTCGGTGTGTACCCACAAGCCATGCGCTACGGTGGTCCTCGCGAGGCAATCCTGCACGCCCTGTGCCGCCAAAACTACGGCTGCACCCACATCATCATCGGCCGCGACCACGCTGGCGTCGGTAGCTACTATGGCACCTTTGATGCGCAGCAGATCTTCGGCCAGTTTGAAGACGGCGAGATCTTGATCAACACCCTGTTGTTCGAGCACGCTTTCTACTGCAAGTTGACCGGCGGCATGGCTTCGACCAAGTCGAGCCCGGCTGGCAACGAGGACAAAATCTTCTTGTCCGGCACCAAGGTCCGCGAGATGCTGTCCAACGGTGAGCGCCCACCGGCCGAGTTCACTCGCCCGGAAGTCGCTGACATCCTGATCGCTTCCTACGCTCAACCAGCGCAGGCTTAATACCCATTAGATTCAATCGAGGAAAGGCATGTTCGGCATCTTCGGAAAGAAACGCGAGAACAACCACCTGTTCATCATTACGCTCGACTCTTGCCGCTATGACTCGTTCATGGCGGCTGAGCCGAACAACATCGCGGCGCTTTGCGGTGGTCTGCACAACGTAGAAGCTCGCTTCTCCTACGCAGGCTGGACCGCGCCGTCGCACTACAACCTTCTTACCGGTCTGGTTCCGCACAGTAGTCCGACCGAGGTTTACGCCTCTGAGTACTACAAGGAGGACCTGTACAAGTTCAAAGATCGCTTGGGCGTGGAGGAAGCTGGCTTCGAGGCCATGATTCCACACCTCTGGCTGCCGTCGTACATGAAGAAGAAAGGCTACGAGACCCACGCGATGGTCTCCTTGCCTGTTCTGAACCCTGCGACCGGCATCAACCGCGATTTCGACAGCTTCAAGCTCATGCCTAAGCACAACGACATGCTGTTGATGCTGGATGAGATGGAAGACCACAAGAAGCGCGAGTCCAAGGGTCTTAAGGGCAACACCCCGCAGTTCTACCTGATGAACGTCGGTGAGACCCACTACCCGTACGGATTGCCTGATGAAGACAAGAACGACCTGCCACACATCTCGGGCGTCAACGGAATCTTCCGTAAGCTCGATAAGCAGGTGACCGATGAAGGCGTGCTGGTATCGGACAACGAATCAGGCGACTTCATGGACCTCGAGATGATCGAGAAGTGTCGCGAGCGTCAGATCAACACCGTGAAGTACCTGGATCAGGTCGTCTTCCCTCGTTTCTACGACATGTTGCCCAAGGATTCTTGGGTCATCGTCACCGCCGACCACGGCGAACTCTTCGGTGAAGGTGGCTACTTCGGCCACGGTCCCATCATGCACGAGAAGTGCTTCGAAGTGCCTTTCCTTGAAGGAAAGCTCAAGTAACCACCCCCAACAATCAACAAAAAGTCAAATGACCGACCACAAAGGTTTTGTTCTCTGGTTCACCGGCCTGTCTGGCTCCGGTAAGTCTACCCTGTCCCGCATGATTGAAGGCGAGTTGCGCAAGCGCGGCTGCAAGATTGAGGTGCTGGATGGTGATGAGGTGCGTGAGAACCTCTCCAAGGGTCTCGGCTTCTCCAAGGAAGACCGTGACACTAACATCCGTCGTATCGGCTACGTCGCCAAGCTGTTGGCCCGTAACGGTGCCATCGCCATCACCGCCGCGATTTCGCCATACGCCGAGGTCCGCAACCAGTGCCGTGCGATGAACCGCAACTTCGTCGAAGTCTACGCCGAGTGCTCGATTGAAGAGCTCACTCGCCGCGACGTCAAGGGTCTATATGCGAAAGCGCTTTCCGGCGAGATCAAGAATTTCACCGGTATCTCGGACCCATACGAGGCTCCTGAGAATCCGGAAGTGACCATCAACTCAGAGACCCAGTCCGAAGAGGAATCGCTTGTTGCCATCATGAGCTACCTTGAGAGCTCTGGCTACATTCCAGCAGTTGCAGCTAACGCCTAAGCAATTGTTTTAAATCGAGGGGGAAGGGGCTTAAAATCCTCTTCCTCCTTTGTTGCCAAAGGCTCCAAACTGCCAGCAACGTAAATGAAGCGGTCCCGCAGACTCCTACTTCCACTCGCCGTAGTCCTCGCTTGGTTGAGTGCACCAGACCCCGCCGCGGCCTACATCGGGCCGGGGGCGGGTTTTGCCTTCTTGTCTGGCGGTCTGGTCCTGGTCGGCTCGCTGTTTCTGGCAATCGGCATCTTGATGATCTATCCGCTCAAGATGGTGCTGCGCCTGGTCACTGGTGCCGGCAAGATCAAGGGCGACGACAAGCGCCTGGTCATCATCGGTTTCGATGGCATGGATCCGCAGCTGGCGCAACGCTTCATGGACGAGGGTCGCATGCCCAACATGAAGGCCTTGGCCGCGGAGGGCAGCTTCGGACCGCTGCAGTCTTCCTACCCGTCGATGTCGCCGGTGGCATGGTCGTCCTTCTCGACCGGCGTCGATGCCTCGCGCCACAACATCTTCGATTTCATCACGCGCGATCCCTGCACCTACCTGCCAATCCTCTCCAGCACCGAGATCAACTCGGCGGAGAAAGCACTCGTCAAGGTGGGCAAACTGGAAATGTTCAAGCGTCCTAGCTCGAGCATCCGCCTATTGCGTAAGGGCACCCCATGGTGGAAGACCCTCGGTGACAAGAAGATCTTCTCCAACATCATCCGCGTGCCGATTACCTTTCCGCCGGAGGAGTTCCATGGCGTAAACCTCAGCGGCATGTGCGTACCTGACCTGAAGGGTACCCAGGGCAGCTTCACCTTCTGGACCACCGACCAAACTTTGGCCGGCCCCGAAGCCGGTGGCGACGTGCTGTTGGTCGGCCAGTCGGGCAACGTCGTACGCTGCCCAATCACCGGTCCGCCGGATCCGAGTCAATCGACTGCCACGCCGATGCGCATTCCGATGAAGGTCGAGATGATTGGCGAGAACGACAAGCTGCGCTTGACCATCGGCGCCAAGGGCGACGATCAGGTGATCAACGTTGGGGTCAAGGAATACTCCGATTGGATTACGCTGGAGTTCAAGGCCGCCAAGGGCCGTGCCAAGGTCACTGGCCTGGTGCGCTTCTACTGCATGGGCACAGATCCCGAGTTCGGCCTCTACATGACGCCAATCCAGATCGATCCGTCCAATCCGGCCATGCCAATCTCGCACCCTACGGTGTACTCCATCTATCTTGCCAAGAAACATGGTCCCTTCGCGACCTTGGGCTTAGCTGAGGATACATGGGCGCTGAACGAACGCGTTATCGATGAGGAGGCCTTCTGGAAGCAGTCGCTCAACATCTGGCAGGAGCGTCGCAAGCAGTTGTTCGATGCCCTCGCCACCACACGCAAGGGCTCGGTGGTGTGCGTTTTCGACGGCACTGACCGCGTATCCCACATGTTCCACCGTTATCTCGATCCCGAACATCCGGCCAACGAAGGCAAGGATACGGAATGGGGTAAGGACAAGGTGGCCGAGATCTATGGAATCGCTGACGACTTGGTCGCCGAGGTGCGCAAGAAGCTGAACCCCAATCGCGATCGCTTGATGATCATCTCCGACCACGGTTTCTGCCAGTTCAAGCGTGGCGTGAACCTCAATGCCTGGTTGCGTGACAACGGTTACCTAGTGCTGAAGGACGACGCGCCGGTGGATGAGCAGAGTGGCAAGCAGATTTCGCGCGATTGGCTGCAAGATGTCGATTGGTCGAAGACCAAGGCCTTCTCGCTTGGCCTGACCGGATTATTCATCAACCGCGCTGCACGCGAGCGCGACGGTATCGTCGCCGAAGGCGAGGAACTGCAGAAGCTGAAGGCCGAAATCGTCGACAAGCTGTCGAAACTCGAGGATCCGAAGACCGGCGAACAAATCTTCATTGAAGTCTTCGACGCCGAGAAGGTCTTCACCGGTCCTTATGTCTTCCAGGCTCCTGACCTGTTCATGGGTTACAAGCGCGATTACCGCAACTCGTGGGACTGCGCCACTGGCTCATGCCCGGCAGAGATCTTCTCGGACAACACCAAGTCGTGGTCTGGTGACCACTGCATCGACCCACGAGAGGTCCCCGGCGTGATCTTCTCCGATTGTCCCATCAACACCGATACGCCCGACATCATGGACCTCGGCCCGACGGCCTTGAACATGTTCGGCGTCGAGATTCCGAAGTACATGCAAGGACAACCGCTGTTCGGCCCACGCGAAGAGGAGGTCAAGTCATGAAGCTCTTGCTCAAACTCGCAGCCGTAGTCGCAACCACCTTGTTGTTACCTGCCTGTAGCGGTGGGGCCAAGGATTCCGAAACTCGCGTGGTGGTCTTCGGCGTCGACGGCCTGGATCCGAAGATGCTTCGGGAACGCATCGACCGCGGCATCATGCCGAATTTCAGGAAGTTGGTCGATGGTGGTGCGAACTTCCAACCGCTGCAGACTTCCTGGCCGCCGCAATCGCCGGTTGCATGGTCGAACTTCATCAGCGGCACCAACCCTGGCAAGCACGGTCTCTACGACTTCATCCACGTCAACCGCGAGACCTACGGCATTGGTTCCTCGATGGTGGAGAGCGATCCGGTCGGCCTGGACATGACCCTGTTCGGTTATGACATTCCGCTCACTGGTGGCGACGTGCGCTCCAGCCGCAAGTCGGCTGCTTTTTGGGAGTCGATGGCTGACGAAGGGATTCCGGTCTACGTGCACCGTATGCCAGCGGCCTACCCGCTGACCGAAACCACGGCCGTCGTCTATCCAGACATGGGCACTCCCGACCTCACTGGCGCCGCCTCGGGCGTGTCCTACCTTTGGACCGAAGACCCGGACAAGAGCTCCAAGGTCACCGATTCCACGCGTATGGAGAAGGTCAAGCTCAACCGACGGCGGGATCAGCTATGGAAGCTGTCCACCAAGATGTACGGCCCGGCCGATACCGCGGTCAACGTCGATGAGCTGAAGTCTGC
>JASMKM010000013.1 GCA_030749235.1 Planctomycetota bacterium
CTTGAAGAGTTTCTTGCTTAACTCCTCGGGGATGCCCGGGCCGTTGTCGGCGATGCGAACCTTGACCTGATCGTCAGTCACGGTGGTCTTCATCCACACCTTGGCGCCCTTCACTTCGGCGTTGATCAACGCGTCGCGCGAATTGTTGACAAGGTTCTCGATCGAACGGGTAATGCGATCGCGGTCGATTCTAAAGGATGCATCCCGCGGTCCACTGTATTCCTGGATTAACTCCAGCTTCACGTGTCGCAAGGCGGTGGACATCTCGTTGCTCAACTTCTCGAGGTACGGAACAACCTCGGTGGCCTGCATCGCAAGGGTGAGGTTATTGCCGCGCACGAACTCGAGCAGCTCCTGAATCATGTTGTTGATGCGGCGCACAGTGTCCTCAACCGCCGAAAGGTCGCCATCAACACTCTCGAGGTTGCCGGCAACTTCCGCCATCATGCGCAACAGCTCGATGCGGTTGAAAATCGCGGTGAGTGGTCCGCGCATATCGTGCGCGATGGTTCCCGCCATTTGGCCGACAGCCACTAGGCGCGAATCGCGTTCATCCAAGGTGCGCTCAACCTCGGCCATGCGCAATTGCGCGGCGATACGTGCTTCGATCTCGGTGAGCTTGAAGGGCTTATTGACGTAATCGACCGCGCCCAGACGCAGACCCTTCACAGCGGCGTTGGACCCGGTTTTCGCGGTCAGCATGATGATCGGAGTCTTGTCGAAGGTCTTATCCTTGCGCAAGTTCTCGACCATCTCGAAGCCGTCCATGTTCGGCATCTGCACATCGGAGATGATCATGTCCGGACGGTGACGACGTGCGGCTTCCAGGCCGAGGGCGCCGTCAGCGGCAGTCACCACGCGATATCGTCGGCCCAAGGATTGGGAGATGAAGGCGCGCATGTCGGGGTTGTCCTCGACCACCAGCAGTTGCGGCGCTTCTTCTGGAGCCTTACTTAGATCCGAAGAGGCTTCGAGGTCGGAGTTATTGATGTCAGCGAACTTGGTGGCATCGGAATCGAGACGCGAGACGGTCTGAATTTCTTGCTTCTTTGCACTCGGGTCCTGTGCATTGGAACCTTCGAAATCGCTAGCCTCGAGGGTGGGAAGCTCAATGCGGAAGACCGCGCCCTCACCGAGCTTACTCTTCAGCGACATGTTGCCGCCGTGCAGCTCGATGAGCTCCTTGGACAACGCAAGACCGAGGCCGGTACCTTGAATCTTGCCGCCCTTGCCTCCATCGACCTGATGGAAGCGATCGAACACCTTGGCGACATCCTTCTCGGGGATACCGCAACCGGTGTCGGCGACCTCAATCCACACATGTTGTGCAGCCTCATCATGACCAGCACTGACGGTGACGGCGCCACCATCGGGAGTGAACTTCATCGCATTGGACAGGAGGTTGGCGACCGCGGTCTCCAGGTGTTCCGGGTCGAATGGAATCTCCGGCAGTTCATTCAGTCCGACCCCTTTGAGCTCGACATTGCGCTGCTTCGAGAACGGTGCGGCACCTGCGACTAGGTCGTCGAGGATCTTGCCGGGCTGGCCCATTTCGCGGTTGCAGTCCTGACGCCCGGCCTCGATCTTCGAGAACTTCAGGATGGTGTTCACCTGGCGCTGCAGGCGGTGCGCGTTCACGCTCATCGCGCGCAGCAAGGGTTGGGGGTCGGCGGCGTCGCCACGCATCAAGGATTCCAATGGCCCCAGAATCAGCATCAACGGCGTGCGCAACTCGTGTGATACGTTTGTGAAGAAGCCGGTCTTGGCCTTGTCCAATTCCTTAAGGCTTTCGTTGGCCTCCTCCAATTGTATGCGCATGCCTAGGCCTTCACGACGTGAACGCTCCACTGCCCACGAGGCCCAACATGTGAGCAGGCATGTCCCGCCCAGGAAGAAGGTTGGCACCAAGCCGATCGCGATTGTCGGCTCACCGACGTCAGCGTTGATCGCGATGTAGGACGCGCACACCGCCACGCCATAGAGTGCGGTCAGCTTGACCCCCCAGGGGAAGAACAGCCCGACCAGGAACAGCGCCAGCATGATGCCGATGAAATAGTTGGAGCTGAATCCACCTAACTCGCGGGTCATCATGATCAGTCCCAAGGCACCGATGTACATGATAATCGCCGAGATGGGACGGATTTGGCGCTTGCCCATCTTGGTGTATGTGATCCCGATGGTCACAAAGGTGCAGAGCGCGGTCGCTAGGCGAATGCCTAGGAAATACCAGTGGCTTTCGTGGGCGGCCACGTAGTCGAGGCCCCAGAACAGCACATAAAGCACCACGCCGACGCCAAGGCCTAAGCGCAGGCGCCCGAGCAGCATTTCACGGCCTTCACGGGCGAAGATCTCGTCAAATGTCTCCTCGACAACGGGGTTCTTGGCGGTTTCCATGTGTGCCTGTACTCGACCCCCCCGTACGTGGGAGCTCGCGCACAGTCCTCTTTCGGCATTTCCTTAGGTGTCGCTGAAAAAAACCGCAGATTTCCTCTCTTTTATAGGCTTCAGGACTGCCCTCTCCTGGTCGATAGTGATTCCATGGCCCGAATCCTCATTGCTGACGACGATTCCGAAATCCGTATCACCCTGCAGAAGCTTCTGCAAATGGTTGGACACGAAGTGGAGCTTGCTAAAGACGGCCTAGAAGCCGTTCGTATCCTCGATTCTGAGACATTTGATTTGATGGTGACCGATATCGTGATGCCGAACCAGGAAGGCCTGGAGAGCATCATGCAAGCCCGCCAGAAGCATCCCGATCTGCATCTCATCGCTATGAGCGGTGGCGGCAAGGGCCGCACAGAAAACTATCTGCGCATGGCCAAGTCCTTTGGCGCCGAGGCGATTTTCAAGAAACCATTCTCGCCGCGCGAGATGCTCGACAAGGTCAACGAGCTGGTCACTTCCTAGGGCAAATCCCGAAAGGACCCGATCCGATCGCGCCGCCAATCGTGTTTAGATCAGCACAAAGCGATAAACCGCGACCACATGCGCTGCGCTGCCGGCCAGCACAAACATGTGCCAGATGGCGTGGAAGAACCTGATCTTCTCATCGAGGATGAAGAAGGCAATCCCCAAGGTGTAGGCAGCGCCGCCAACCATCAGCCAGGTCATGCCACCCTCATGCAGCTGCTCCTGCATGGGCTTCCAGCCGATTACCGCCATCCAGCCCATGCCCAGGTAGAAGATGTTCGACAAGGTATGGAAGCGTCCGGTGAAGAACAGCTTGAAGAGAATACCGACGACTGCCAATCCCCAAGCCACGCCGAAGAAGGACCAACCCCATGGACCGCGTAGGCTGATCAGTGCGAACGGCGTGTAACTCCCAGCGATGAGCAGGTAGATGCAGGCATGATCCACGACTTGCATGACGCTCTTTGTGACCGGTCGCCGCGTCATGTGGTAGGCCGTGCTCGCACCATAGAGCAGGATCAACGAGGCCCCAAAGATGCTGCAGCCAACGACGCCGAGCGTATCGCTCTTGGCATAAGCCTCCGCAATCAACATCGGCGCGGCGGCAAGACTGAACACCAGACCCAGAGCATGGGTCAGAGAGTTTGCCATCTCTTCCAGCTCCAGCGGTGGGGTGGTGGTCATTCGAATGCCTTGTTCACTCGCTGCAGAATCTCCCGCTCGAGCTCGATGGCTTGTTCCTGCAACTTGGCGCCACGGTCAAGAAAGTCCTGACGCACAACCTCATCGCTAAGGTCGCCACTGTTGACACGGACGTTTAAATAGGCACCCATCACGGCCGAACGGGCGCACAGGGCGGCCACTCCGGAATCGGAAATGGATGCTTGGATGCCCTTGTCGACCATTGTCGAAGTGACTTCCATTGATTCCAAAGCCACCTCCATGATGCGGAAGGGGATGGCGATTGCTTGATGCACGGCAGCTTGGGTGGCTGCTTCCTTGGCGGCTTTTTGCTCGGCAGTCTTGCTCGGCATCTTCCAGGTCGCCATGATGGCGTTGAAGGCGTCGGTGTCGCGATCGATCAGGGCGAGCAGCTCTCTATGACAGGCCTTGCCGCGCTCGGCCCAATCGGAATACTCTTCCCACTTGCTGTCCCAACCGCGCTTGTGCGAGGAAAGGTTCGCGACCATAGTACCGAGTGCCGAACCGAGTGCGCCTAAGGCGGCGGCGACCGAGCCACCACCAGGGGCAGGGCTCTCCGAAGCGGTCTCCTCGACGAAACCCTTCAGGCTCAGGTCAACCAGCAGTTTGCGGTCGGACTGGGCGGCCAGCACGTATTCAATAATCTTCTCTTCCGGCTTGAACGGGTAGAGCTCATCGAGCCCCATCGACTTCACCGCGATCTTGATCAACTCGGCGTCGCTGACGCCGGTGGAGCGCTGCTGCTTGCGCAGGAAGTAGCGCCCCGCATCCAACATCGCGCTGAGTGGAATCAGGCCGACCAGTTCGGAACCGGTCACGCGAATTCCGCGCAGACGAGCCTTCTCACTGACCTCGTCGAAGGCCACATGAGTTGGCGTGACCGAGACGTTGGTCAAGTTCATTGAGACTTGGCAGATGCCGAACTCCTCGATGAACCAGCCGATGCCCTTGACGGACTTCAGGGACCCGGGAATCCACTCGGGCTTGCCGTCGGCATCGCGCACGACCTCACCAGTGAGGATGCATGGCTCGCGGCGGATGCGACCCTTCTCGCGCACGTCGAAGGCGATGGCGTTGGCGCGCCGCGAAGAGGTAGTGTTCAGGTTAACGTTGTACGCCACCAGGAAATCGCGCGCACTGACGGCAGTCGCCCCAGTGCCGGGCTGGAACTGGGTCGGGCCAAAATCAGGAGCCCATTGCGGATCCTGCAGGCGATCCTTTAAGGCTTCGTATTCACCACGGCGCACGTTCGCAAGGTTCTGACGATCGGGCTTCAATGCGGCGTTCTCATAGCAATAGATGGTCAGGCCGGCCTCTTCACCCAGGCGCCTAGCGAGCTCGCGTGCATATTCGGCGGTCTCCTCCATGGTCACGCCGGCAATTGGTACCAGCGGGCAGACGTCCATTGCACCGAAGCGCGGGTGTTCGCCGCGGTGCTTCGACATGTCGATCAATTCGGCGGAAAGCTTGCCGGCGACGACAGCTGCATTGATCACCGCTTCGGGACTACCGACGAAGGTCACTACCGTGCGGTTGGTCGCCGCACCGGGGTCCACGTCGAGGAGCGAAACACCATCGACGGCTTCGATCGCGTCGGTGATGCGCTTGATGACATCCATGTCCCGGCCTTCGCTAAAGTTTGGGACGCATTCGATGAGACGATCCATCTTCCTATTCTTTCTCGTGTGTAGCCCTAGCCGAGTTGGCGGCGAATGCGGTCATCCAAAGAGTCTTGGTCACCGGCGAAGGCGTACAGGCCAGCCAGGGTGAACAGGCCATCAAGGCCACACTTCTTGCTGGCGATGTCGCCGAGCCATGAGTCGCGCAACGGCGCCTTGCCTTCGGCGATGAGTTTGGCGGTCTGTTCTCCATCGAGACGCGGGAAGACCGAGCCGGCACCGCCATCATGAAGAGCGCTCTCGATCATCTCCGGGGAGAGGTCGCCGGCGGGAACCGCAGCAAGCTTGTCACAGATGGCACGGAAGTTGTCATCGACGACCCACAACTCGTTCATGCCTTCAACGCTGAGTGCGACTTCCTCGTTCCACGCCGGCTGGTAATCCTCGCCGGTGCAGTCGCACACTTCGCGCGGTGCCTTGTCGAGATATTCCTGTGCCACGGCGACCGGCATGGTGTAGACGTCTAGGCCGGCAAGCGTCTCCACCTGCTCACCACCGCGCATGCTGGCGGCGATTTGTTGGGTAGGTACACCCAGGCGTTCGCGCAGTTCCTTCAACACAGCTTGAGAAGCGAGCGTGGTGCGTTCGCCGACCCAGCGGCCGTCGCATAAGCCTTCCCCGGAAGCGTAGGCATTAAGACGACCAAGGAAGACGTTGACCCAATGTGGCTGGGCCACGCAAGCGGTTAAGTAGTTCTGACGCGCACTGAAACCGAGGGTGAAATTGACTGGGATGTCGGCTTCCTCGAGACGTCGAGCGGCGACCAGTCCCGAAGGGGTGAGCGGGACCTTGACAATAAAGTCGTCGCACAAGGCGGCATAGCGCTTGCCGTAGGCGACGGAGCGCTCGACGTCGTGAGCCAGGTCGGTGTGCAACTCCACCGAGACGCGTGCGCCGAATCGCTGCACCAGGCGCAGGCCATGGCGCGCGTTCAAGGCGAAGGCAATCTCGAGGATCAGGTCGTCGTCGCTGAGGTCAGGCATGTCGGCCTTCGCTGCAGCAGCGGCAAGCGGGACCCAACTGTCATAGATTCCCTTCTGGATTTCTTTGTTCAGCAAAGAATTGTTGGTGGTCAGCGCCTTGAAGGACGGGTTCCACAACGCGGTGGCCTGATCCATGTCGCCGGTGTCGAGCCATAGTTCAGTGCCAGTGGCCGTGACCTGTTCCCATAGCGGGTTGGCATCGCCGCTGAGCGGCTTGTCATCGATACCATCGAGGATTAGGGCGTTCAGTTGAGAGGATGTATGGGTAGGGGGCTCGCTCATCACGCCCACAGGATACGATTCGCGGGCCGGATTCGCTGCTCCTCCCATGCTCATTCCCGCCAATCGTTACGAACGACTCCGCCAACAGCCTTGGCGGTGGGTGGACCTGCGCAGCCCGGCAGAGTTCGCGCGCGACCACATCCCCGGAGCCCTGAACGTTCCGCTGTTCGATGACGAACAACGCGCGCTGGTTGGCACTCTCTATAAGAAAGAGTCGCCGCAGAGCGCCCTTGGAGCCGGCCTCGGCTTCGTCGAGCAGCGGATTCCTAAGCTCTTGGCAGCCTTGCTGGGGCGCCCGGTAAAGGAAGAGGAGTGGCAAGGTCGCTTCCAGGATCTCAGTACGGCAATAGAATCGGGCAGGAGTTTATTGGAGTTGGAGACTGTCGAGCCGCCGCGAAGCCCGATGGAGCCCCTTCCGCTGGCAATCTATTGTTGGCGCGGCGGCATGCGCTCGCGTTCGGTCGCTGCCTTGCTGCAGGCCTTGGGCATGCCGGTGATGTTGTTGGAAGGTGGCTACAAAAGTTATCGCATGTGGGCGCTGGATCGCTTCCAGCAGTTGCAGTTGCCACCCTTGATTGTCCTGCGTGGACCGACCGGCGTTGGCAAGACCGCGATCTTGGCTAAGCTGGAGCAGCGCCAGGCCAACAGCACCTTATGCCTGGAGAGTCTGGCGGCGCATCGCTCGTCGGTGCTTGGTGCGGTCGGCAAGCAACCGGTCAGCCAACCGTTGTTCGATAGTCGGTTGCTGTTGCGCTTATCCGAGCTGGGCGATGGCCCGATCTTCATCGAAGGCGAAAGCCGCAAAGTCGGCGACGTCATCCTGCCCAGCTGCCTGTGGCGGGCGATGGAGCATGGCGCGCAAGTGCAGTTGAAGGCGCAGATGGCGACGCGGGTCCGGAATCTGATGGACGACTACCTTTCCAGCGACAACGCCATTGAAGCGATTTGCGCGCAGCTGCCCTTCCTGGAAGGGCGCATTGGCAAGAAATGGGTCGGCCAACTTGAGTCTTGGCTGCGCGAAGGGCGGGCCGCCGACGTCACCGAAGTGCTGCTGCAACGCTATTACGACCCGTTATACGCCCATAGCGACAAGACTCGCAGTTGGCATGCCAGCTTGGAGGTTGAGGCAGCGACCCTGATGGACGATCTGTTCGCCTTGCTCCAGCACCCGCCCATTCAGCCCTCCTGCGACGCACCTCGAATAGGGTAGAATGCCCGCGCAGTAGCTCCGCTGCTCCTCTTGTTCGTCTAGTCTTCACGCAACAACCATGTGCGGATTCCTTGGCATCGCCGGCCTTGTCGGTCGCGACATAGCACCTGAACTCTATGAAGGCTTGATTGCCCTTCAACATCGCGGCCAAGATGCTGCGGGCATGCTCTCCTTCGACGGCATGTTCCACCTGCGCAAGCAAAACGGCATGGTGCGGGATATCTTCCGCTCCCGTGACATGCAGCGCCTGAAGGGTCACATGGCCATCGGTCACGTGCGTTATCCCACCGTCGGCGTCGGCGCCGAAGAGGATGCGCAGCCGTTTTACATGAACTACCCGTTCGGCATAGCCATGGCTCACAACGGCAACCTGACCAATTGGGTAGACCTCAAGTCCAACAAGTTCCCGCAGTCCAACATCTGTCTGGAGTCTTCCTGCGACGTCGAAGCCATCCTTTATGCCTTTGCCCAAGGTCTACAGCGCACCATCGGCAGTGATCCGCTCGAGGAACGAATCTATGCGGCGGTGAAGGCTGCTTTCAAGAGCGCCAAAGGTGCCTACTCGGTCTGTGGCATCCTCTCCGAAGGGGTCATGTTCGGCTTCCGAGATCCGAGCGGCATCAAGCCCTGCATCGTCGGTCGCCGCGAAAGCGAAAATGGCGTGGAATGGGCCGTAGCCTCGGAATCGGTCGCTTTCGACGTAATCGGCTTCGACCGTTATCGCGACCTCAAAAATGGCGAAGCCGTTGTCATGGTGCCTGGCCAGGAGCCGATCTTCATCCAGGTTGCAGAGCATAAGCACACGCCTTGCATCTTCGAGTTGGTCTACTTCTCGCGCCCCGACAGTTTCCTCGACAAAATCAGCGTCTACAAGTCACGCCGACGCTTCGGCGAGGCCTTGGCTCACCAATGGCGCGAATCCGGCGCTCCGGAGCCCGACGTGGTAATTCCAATCCCAGATTCCGCACGCGATGCCGCCCTGAGCATGGCCGAGGCGCTGGGCGTTTCCTATCGCGAGGGCTTCACCAAGAACCGCTACGTAGGACGCACCTTCATCATGCCGAACCAGGAGGCGCGGCAACGCTCGATCCGCCGCAAGCTGAATCCCATCCCACTGGAGTTCCGTGGCAAGAATGTGTTGCTGGTCGATGACTCAATCGTGCGCGGCAATACCTCGCGCAAAATCATCGAGGTCGCGCGCAAGGCCGGTGCTGCCAACGTCTACTTCGCCAGCACCTCGCCACCTTTGACCGCACCATGCCCTTATGGCATTGACATGGCTACGGAGAAGGATTTCATCGCGCGTGGTCGGTCAATCGAGGAGGTCCGCAAGGAAATCTGCGCCGACCACTTGGTCTACCTCGACCTGGAGCGCATGGTGAAAGGCGGCAAGGCCGGCAATAAGGAGGTCGGCGAATTCTGCACCGGTTGTTTCACTGGCCGCTACCCGACTTCGGATGCTCAGGAGCACTTGACGACGCTGTCTGCTGAGCGCTCAGCTGCTCGGAATTGAGGTTCAATTCGATACGACAACAGCCGTAATTCGGTTACATGGGGTGCTGTTTATCTATACCTTGCCCCCAAATCCTGCATCCGACGAAAGAAAAGCGGATCATCAGTTCAAGGTGCTTCGACCCAGTTGTCGATATGGCTGTTCTTGCCGAAGAGCATCCAAAATTGTTTGAACCGGCCTGGAACCCCAAGAAATGAAAATGATTGCATTCAAAAAATCCGCCTTCTCGCTGGTTGAGCTCACCATTATTGTTGTGACCCTCGGCGTCCTTGCGACCTTCGCGGTACCACGCTTCATGACCTTGGCGGAGAAGACCAAGGCCTCTGAAGCTTTCACGTATCTGACACAGATTGAGAATGCTCAGGGCCGTTACAACGCCGAGCACGGCAAGTACGCCAAGAAGACCAAGGAGCTCGACGTCAAACTCGACAAGCCTGAGTTCTTCGATGTCACAAGCCCCTCCAGCAGCGACTGGGATACCAATTGGGAAATGACCCTGACTCGTAACGGCGCTTCCTCTGGTTATGCCCGCTACACCGTCGTCTTCGACCAGGACGGTTACAAGTGTTCGGCAAGCACCATTCCTTCGGACCTCGTTCCGAACCTGTAAGCAGGTTTACGACTCCACCCCCTCAGCCAGTCACCTTCCCTTCCGGGGAGGCGGCTGGCTTCATTTGTGAAATTCCATAAAAAGGCTCTAGAGGCAGGGCGGAGGTGACCGATGGAGAAACATCGGAAAACCGTTTCCGGATCACCCCTCCAAGCAAGGACGATGAAACAACTCGGTAAACGCAAGAGCAAGGCAGCCTTCTCCATGGTCGAACTGACCATCGTGGTCGTGATACTTGGCATTCTGGCCACATTCGCAGTGCCGCGCTTCATGTCGTCGGTCGAGAAGACCAAGGCCTCCGAGGCCTTCTCCTACTTGGCGCAGATCGAATCTGCGCAAGTGCGCCACAACACCGAGAAGGGTCGTTACGCATGGAGCCTGCGCGATTTGGATATCACCGTGAAGAGTCCGGAGTTCTTTTATGTCTCCGGCCCTTACAGCTCCAATTGGGAAACCAAATGGGAGATGGAACTGACTCGCAACGGAGCCTCCTCTGGATTCGGCCGATACACCGTGGTGTTCGACCAAGATGGCTTCAATGAAACGAAGAGTTCTATCCCGGCCGACTTAAAGCCGGCGCTGTAGGCCCGACTCCCTGAGCCCCCATATGCACGATTCCATCCCCTCGTGGCGGCCCGGTGCCGAGTTTCCACGTGGTCAGCGGACGTTATCGGGTTCGTTTCGCCGACCATGATGAAGACATCGCTGCCGCCTGCCACTTGCGTTTCGCCGCTATTCGGCATTTATCTGCGTTAAGGTATGCGGACCACCCGCCCCATGATCGTCGATTCCACAGCATCGATTTCTTCACTGTCGTGGACTTGCAAGAGATGGATGAGCGGACCTTCCAGAACTTCGTAACCCAACGCTAGCTGCCTTGCTCGGATTCTTCCGAATCCTCATTCGTGCCACGCTGATTGCTCTCAGCATTTTGATCTTGGTCATTAGCTGGGTGCTGCCATGGGTAGTGTGGCGCTTCTCGGCGCGCGCGGGTTCGCATCTAAGGGTGCGACTGATGGGGATCTGGGCACGGGTCGCACTGCGCATCCTGGGTTTCCGGGTCACGTCGGAGGGCACGCCGCCGAAGGTGCCTTTCTTCTTAGTCACCAATCATCTTTCCTATATGGATACGCTGGTGCTGTGGAGCCAAGTGGACGTCTACTTCTTGGGTAAGGCTGAGTTAGCACATTGGCCAGGCATCGGTCCGCTCATCCGCGCCGCCGGCACCATGTTTATCGATCGTTCGCGCAAGACCGCGGTGTTGCCAGCGATTGAGGCCATCAAGGCTCGCTTGGCTCTCGGCAATGGCGTGGTCGTCTTCCCCGAAGGCACCAGCAGTTCCGGTGGCCGCATTCTGCGCTTGCGTCGCAACATGTTCGAGGTCGCCCTGCGCGCCGAGATGCCGGTACATGTGGGCTGCCTGCATTATTCGGTACCGGATTTGCGCTATCCAGTGGAACTAAAGGTTTGCTGGTGGGGCGACATGACCTTCACCAAGCACCTGATTGGCATGCTTAAGATTCCGCGCGTTGAAGCGCGCCTGCGCTTCGCATTGGAGCCGGTCACCGGTTCCAGCCGACGCGAGCTGGCCAACAATGCTGGTCGCAGCATGGAGGAGCTGTTCGAGCCCATGCATGATTGGAGCCGCATCAGCCCAGAACAGGATGACGGCATCCCGGACAGCTAGGTGCTCGATGCCGTCGATCGCGCCTACCGGTCGACTTCGCAGCCGGCGTCTTGCGCACCAATCCGCTGAGCTTCCTGCTCTATTTCGCCTTGGCTTGTCTGCCGTGAGTTCCAGGATTCGCTTGGGCGACAAGTCCATTCGGTGAAAATGCCGAATTTACCCCATAAGACTTCGAAGATCGTGCCCTTTGGTGCTGTTTTAGCCCATGTTACCGACAATTCTGCCCCAAACAGTTCGGCAAAAAAGCCTAATTTAGGCTTCAGCGGTGAATCCGGAGCTCCACGATCCCATCGTGCCCAAGCCAACTGGCAGCAAAAGAGTGGTTCCAGGGTCACGATCGTGCAGCGCTTCCCCGGCGAAGACAGTGGCAGGGTGACCAGTATCCCTTTGAAACATCCGCCAAGCGTAATGGGAGATGGGCATAGCGCCATCGGTGGAAGACCTGCAGGCGGGGCGCAACATCCAGGTACTGGAACTCAATGGCTTGACCGGCGAACCCGCCCATATTTACGACCCGCAACACTCGGTTTTCCATGCACAGCGAGTGCTTCGGCAACTCTGGCGCGACGCATGCAACATTGCCGCCGCGAACAAGAAGGCAGGAGCCATGCCGACGTGGCTAGAATGCGCCGCTATGACTGCCTTTGTATGGTTCAATCCCCGCTGCTCGAAGTCCCGCGGCTTGAAGGCCTTACTTGAAGAACGTGGCATCGAAGCTGAGTATCGCGAGTACCTGGAGCAGCCGCCGAGCGTGGCGGAGTTGGAACAGTTGATGAGGCAGCTCGGAACCGAGGATGCACTCACCATCATGCGCAGCAAGGAAGCACCCTTCCAGGAGCAGAATTTGGCTGCCGCAAACACGGCCACGCGCTTGGCTGCAATCGCCGCCACACCATCTTTATTGGAGCGCCCGATTCTGGTGATTGGGGAGCGCGCAGTCGTGGCGCGCCCACCGGAACGCGCGACCGAAATCCTCTAAGGAAGGCGAGGCTTTCCAGAAGATTGAGCCAACCAGCTAAGCCGCTCGGTGGGCGATGCCCGAAACTACAGTTTGATGCGCGGCGGTCCCTTGAGGTCGAACTTGCGTCGCTCGACCAGGAAGTGCTCGCCGTGGATGCGGCGCTTGCGGAACCCCAGCAAGTGGAAGATCTCGATCAGGAACCAGCGCGCGACGCGGCGGTCGATGTGCAGCGCTTTCTGTCCATGGCCACCTTGGACGCGGCGGACGCCAGGCAGGAAATGCACCAAGCGGTCTAGCCGTAGGCGACGCATCCAGCGTGAGATGGCCAACCAGGCGGGGTGAATGTCGAGTGCCAGGAAGAAGCCGTCAGTGCCTTTGCCTTGATAGAGCGGCAGCAGGATTCGCGCCTTGTAGTTGGCAGGGATGCCACCACGTTCGCTGTCGTCAGCGACGACCTCGCCGGCCTGAAGTTGTCGGAAGTTGCGATAACCCGGCCGCATTGCGAAGCCATCCTTGGCGGTGACGGCATGGCGATAACGTACACCTAGCCATTGCGGCAGGCCGTTACAACTCTTTCTCAACAGTTGATCGGCTTCCTTGGCCTTTGGGCAATCGCGTTCGCGGATACAACGCGCGCCGGCCAGGGCACGCCACACAGCGGCTTCGTGGTTGTCGATCGAGGATTCGGCGTCGTGCTGTCCACCCTCAAAACCCATCGTGATCATGCCGGCATTGTTCAAGTGCTCGAGCAGTGCGCCCTCCAATTGCTCTTCCAATCCGAGGATTATCGGCACCCGGAAACTGCGTGCGAAGCGACGGTTGCGGAGTGTGTCACCGATACATGCGAAGGGTTCTCCTTCGGCCGATGACGTATGCAGGTCCATAAAGAAGAACGGCCCCTGCTGACCATTGACGGCGTCGCGGATCGCACCAAGCAGCTCACGCTGCTCCAAAGTCTCGGCGCAACCGTCGTTGAGGATATCGAGTTTCTCCATGCGCATTGGTTTCCATGCGCGATTCAGGTCGCGGTCGATGAAGCGTGCGCCGACTTCCAGCGCACGGATGTTGCCGGACAGGCCGACCAGGGTGCCGCGCATTGGGATCTCATTCTTCTTCAGATAGTCGAACACGCGCTGCAGCGCCTTCACTCCCGCCGGCTCGTTGCCGTGAATCCCGCCGACACACAACACTAGTGGACCAGGCTCTTGACCTTGGTGGCGGCCGAGGATGCGCGGGTAGTGCTGCAATGCAGGTGCGGTGGAGGTGGCAGAATCCAAGTGAAACCGATGAGGCTAGAGCTCATCATTTCAGGGCCTAAGCCAGGTTATTCCTTGAGTTTCTGCTCGAGGAGGCGAGCGGCGATTCCCATTAGGATGTCTACGGTGACGAGCCCCACAAGGCGGTGGTTGCTGTCCACGACAGGTAAACAGGATATCTTTTTCCGACGCATCAGGGCGATTGCATCCAGAGTCCTCGTGTCAGGACTGACGCAGATGGGGTCGGCGTCCATGACTTCTGAGACCGGCACCTCATCGGCGTTCTCCGGAGGATTGAACGCGAAGCGCATGAGCACCCGGTGGGTGAGCAGGCCAACCAGGTTATGGTCGTCGTCCTCTACAGGGATATGGCGCAGGTGCCACCAGTCCATCATGTTGGCGGCTAGGTCGACCAATTCCGTCTGGCGGACCGTGAACAGGTCGGTGTTCATTAACGACGCGATGCGTTCATATTGGTCACGCCACGACACGCTTGCTTCGCAGACCTCGGCGAGCGGCCACTCATGAAGTGGTGCGCCACTCTCTTGGTTGCGGATTGAGCAGCTCACCAAGGCACCGAGAGTCTCCGAGACGTTGGAGTTGCGCCGCATCTCGACCACCGACGATAGCATCCATCGCGAACCGGTCTTCTCCTGAACCACGCGTTCGCGGATTACGTCAAGCAAGCGATCGATATCGGCCTCATCGACCTTGTTGCTCTCCAGGCCACGACGCGCAATTGGCAATAGGACTGCGAGGAGCAGGTCGTGAGTGGGGTAGGTCTTGCCATCGACCCAGTGCAGTTGTGCATCGAGTCCGAGGCGTGCGGCGGCGAGCAGGTTGTTCTTGGCATCGTCGAATTCGAATCGCCCGCGCGGGTCGCCGTACTCATCTGCCATACCGCGCATCAGGCCTAACCAGAAAGCGGTATTGGCCACTTCGTCAAGCACCGAAGGGCCGCTCGGCAACAGGCGGTTCTCGATGCGCAAGTGTGGCTTACCATCGCTGATGCCATAACAAGCGCGGTTCCAACGATAGACGGTTCCGGTGTGCAGGCGCAGCGCATCCAGGCCGGGGGTGCGGCCTTGCTCTAAGGCCTCCAACGGATCCTCATAACTTTCCGCACCCAACAGTGAGCGGAAGCGTGCGATGTCCTCGCGATACAACTCGATGACCGAGTCCTTGACCCATGCGGGACCGAAGGTCACGCGCGGCATCAACTCGCGCAAGTGCACCTGCGAGGAGCGCGTATCCACCGACTGCTGGAACAGGGCTAGGCGGGTCTCGCGCCACAGGCGTTTGGCGAATAGTAAGGGGGAGTTGACCGCACAAGAAAGCACCGGAGCGGCAATCAGTTGGGCGACGTTGTAGTGCAGTGGGAATTCATTCGCTGGGACTTGCAGGTGCACTTGATACGAGGTGTTGCAGGCCTCAAGCATGATGGTGTCATGAGTTAACTGCAGGTCGTCGATGCCCTTGATGCGCAAGTTGAAATCGCCGCCGCGTAGCCGCGCCAGCGCATCATTTAGTGCGTAGTAGCGTGGATTCGGAGTCATGTTGTCGAGTGACATATCCTCCATCTCCAAAGTCGGCAGGATGCCGGTCAGGACGACGTCGCCACCGGCTTGTCTTGCGGCGACGCGCGCCTTGTCGACCAACTCATTATTCTGCTTCTCGAGCCTAGTGAGGCAGTCGCCGTGAAAGTCGAGCGGGTCGAGGTTGCACTCCAGATTGAACTGCGCCAATTCCGGTGTGAAGTGAGGGTCCTTTACGGCCTCAAGCACTCGGCTGCCGAGGTTCGCCGGACGCATGGCACGGTCGACCAGGAACATTTCCTGTTCGGCACCGATACGTTGACGGTCGTTCTCGAACATGTCGTGCTTGATCATGTGATCAAGCGCCTGCATGTCGCGCAGCAAGGCCTTAGTGAAGAGCCTAAGCTGGTCCTCGTCGCGGTATGAGTTGACGTTGAACTCGCCCATTTGACTCATGGTACCGGCCTCCAAACAGGAATGGATATTTATGTGCGCCGACATTATCTGTGATTACGTATACTGCGAAAGTGGTCAAGAGCATTCCCGAAAGCCCAGCGCGCACGGCCTATTTCAGCCTCATGAAAGCGGCCGACATCCTAGGTGGAGATTTCGCCCGGCTATTCCGCGAGAAAGGCATCACAGCAACGGCCTTTAACGCCATGCGCATCCTTATCCAAGGCCCCGAGGAGGGGCAGCGCACTGGCGAGATTCGGCGCCAATTAATCCAGCGGGTTCCGGATATCACTCGCCTCATCGATCGCATGGTGCGAGATGGCTTTGTGTCCCGCGTCCGCGATCGGAATGACCGTCGGGCCGTCATAATCCGCTTGACCGAGCGTGGCCGCGAGAAATGCGAAAGCCTATATTCTGCTGTGGCCGCAAATCATGAAGAGCAATTGTCCCATATGAGTGAGCGTGACCTCAAGCAGCTACACAAGTTGTTGGAAAAGGCCATGGAGGGTTAGATTGCCAATTCCTTTGAGATTTGTAATCCCGTTACTTTCCACGATTGCTATGGTCGTGCCACTTGTCCATTGATTGAGTGAACATTCATCCCCCGGAATGTCACTTTGAGGAACCCTATGTCCCCCCAAGACACCCCACTGAAATCGTCTTTCCTTGATCAACGACTTGCCGAAGAATGGCAAGCGACCTGCCGTCATTATCAAGCTTTCCTGGACGTCCCTTCGCGCAAGCGCTTTCACTATCTCGGCAAGCTCTTCGAACATCTTTGCCCTTGGATTGAGAAGGCGATCCGTGGCGTCACCATGCGCCACTTCCTCCTCCTGCCGACAGAAATGGTGTTGGCGCGGATGTTCGCCAAAGCCTGCAAACGCGAGTCCCTGCCAAAGTCGCACGTTATCTTCCAGATATGGATCGAATCGATCATCTTGCGTGACGTCGCCAACCCGAAGAATGAACTGGGTGCCACCAATGGTGCCAGTGGTGAGCCATCGGCCTTGTTGCAGCAACGCTTCAATCGTTTGTGCCGGGAGGATCGAGCCCTGCTCTACCTCTATATGGTTGAAGGTTGCAGCGTCTCTGAAGTTTCTAACTACACCGGCATACCCCAAGCCACTGCTGTCGAGAACCTCAGCCGCATCTGGAGTAAGGTGCAAGGGAGTGACCTTGCCTTGGAATTGCCGCGTGGTTGGCGCGCACCCAAGATCATCGAATGCGAGATAGTGCACGAGGACCGCAACCCCGAGGTCGATTGAGTTCAAGCTCCGCGAGGCAGTTGCGAATCCTAGGAGAGCAATACGCGGTCGAGCAGCATCAAGCCTTGGCGCACTGCCTGCACCAGGCGGCGGCCTTGTTGGAGATGCGTCGTGATGGGCTGGTCGCTTATCAACCGCACCCGAGCTTGCTGGGCCCCAGTTTGAGGGAACTGCAGAAGCAGGTAGATCAGCTGAGCGAACGGGAGATTCAATTGCGGAAGCTTGATCCTCTCCAGCTTTGCGCCCTGTCCCGCAAGTTCGGCAATGACTCCGAGTTGCTAATGCTCACCGAGGCGGCTTCCTATTACCGTTCAGGCCAGGTAAGGCGTGGTCGAGACCGTTATGTGATGGCCCTCATGAAGGCGGAGAGCCGCCCAATCCGCGCTCGATGCCTCACGAGCCTGGCTGCAATCCATTATTTCGAAGGCGATTACGTTGCCGCTCAGAAATTTTCTGGCGCCGCAATGGAGGAAAAGCCAGGATTAAGGCTTGCCCAGGACAATCGCCACAAAATCGAACGGATTTATCTAAGAAAACAGGTCTGAGAGGGTGTGAGGGTCGCGTTTCACCCGAGTTATCCACAGGAAATCAACGCGAATAACACTGTTCCGAGCGCTTTTTCCCCAAAAAAAGATTTAATCACAGCAACGATTTTCTCCAGGTCCGCGGAATTATCGATGTTACCCTATTACTGGCTAGGTATAGCCTTAGCTGAGTCCTATGACCTTCGCCCCCCTAAAAACTGAACAGCTCGAAAGTTTCGCCGCAAGGCTTGAGGCTTTTGCTAGTGAAGTTGGGCACGAGCGGCTCTTGGAATTCAGCAGCCGTTTGGGTGGTTTAAACACTCGTGAGCGTGACCGCCTGTCGACGGAGTTGATGGCAATCTACGCTCAGACGGCATCGAACGAGGCTTTCGGTTTGCTCTTTGAGTTGAACCAAGATGGCGTCATGCGCCTGATCTACCATCACCTACGTCGCAGTTTCTTTTCGGTAGACCCGAACGATGTGTTGCAAGAAGTCTTTTTCAACATTTATCGTTATCCGAAGAACTTCGATTCGACCAAGCCGTCCGCATTCCGCAATTGGACCCACTCCATCGTGCGCAACACCACGTTGAAGCACAGCCGTAAGGCGCAGCGCAACCATGTGGTCTCGTTGACCAGCCCCGATCGCGATTCGGAGCGGGAACTGCCGAACCTCGAGCCAGAGGATTTCGACGGGCGCACCCCACTCCAGCAGACCGAGGACAAGGAGAGCAACGAACAACTCATCGGTGCATGGATGCTCTACCTGCACTTCTACCAAGAGGCTTATCGTTGCCTTACTCCGCGCGAGAAGCGTGCGTTGTACCTGGTCGAAGTCGATGGCGCTCCTTATAAGGAAGCCGCCGCAGAACTCGGGGTTCGTGTCGAGAACCTCAAGATGCGCATTTTCCGTGCACGTCGCAAGATCTTCACCATCATGAAGCGCAAGTTCTCCGCTGGGGAAAGTGCTTATGATCGTGAGCAACTCGGTCAACAACTGGATTCTCGCGCCGACGCCGGCCGGGCAACTGCGGCGGACTGCCGCATGAACGCCCCGGCTCCGGCAGTCGAGAAATCGGCGCGTACCAGTGGCCGCTTCACCACTCTGAGGCCTGCGAAGCAGAAGGTCGTCAAGGACATGGAGGGAGGCTCATGAACTTCCGCGATGTCTCTGCCGACCACAGCGAATACGCTGGTTTCCACGACGCCATTCGTAGCGCAAGTACCGGCACACGTGTCATGTGTGCAGGATTCCAGCGCGCGTTGAGTGCACTGTTTGATGGTGAAGTCCCTGAGCAGCACGCACGCAAGGCACTGGCTCACCTGGAAGCATGCTCCGATTGCTCGGACTTCTTTCACGCAGTTCGCTTGCAGGCCCTTGCTCATCGCGACATGACCGTGCCAGGTTCCTTGGCGCGTCGTCTGCGTCGCCTGCCCGGCCGCGATATCTTCGAAGGCCTTACCGACGCAGAAATCGTTCGCCGTCTCGCCGCCACTCTTTATGAGTTGGGCAAGGCTTATGCGCTCGCCGGAACCGATGGCGAGTACCTGATGCGAATCGCAGAAGAGCCCGTCGAAATCGACTCCTTCGAGAGTGGCGAACTCAAGCAGGCTGCCCAACTCGCGGAAGAGAGTGGTGCTTGCAACGCACGCTTTGCGCATATGGTTGGCGATGTCGATTCCCACCTTGAGAAGGCTCGTGGAATCCTCTCCGAGGCACTGCGCTTAAAACCACGCTTCGCAGAAGCACATATCTATCTTGGTTTCGTACACCAAGCAGAAGGTCATCAGGATCTTGCCAAGGCTGAATACCTGGAGGTCTTCCTCAACACCGATCGCCTGCAGAACCGTGCACATGCGGCAATTCAACTCGGTCTGATTCATGATCGCGTCAAGGACCATCGTCGGGCCTTGCGCTACTACCGATGGGTAGTCTCTAGCGGTCTGGTGCATCACCAGCCCGAGTTCGCCTTTGTGCTGTACAACATTGCTGTGGAGCATATCTCCTTGGACGAGATGTCGAAGGCTCTTGAAATGCTGAGCCTGATCCGCAACGACTACAGCGAACTTTGGCCAACCGTCATGGAATGGCTAACCAGCTCCGAACACCTTCTCGAGGCTTTGCGTGGCGACCACGACTGTCGCGTTGAACTCCAACAACTTGAACCAGCCTTCTTTGCCGCGTAGAAAGATGACTAACTGGACAACCTTGAAACAGCTCATGAAGCCGGCCCTCCTGGTCGCGCTTTTGGGTGGGATGTCTCTACTTGCTACCTCGAATATGCTCGTGTCCCAGCAGGGCGATTCGCGTAACAGCGGAGACCATGGCGACAACCCAGTGGTCGGTAGCCTGCCTTGCTACGTGGAGCCCGAACTGGACTTGATGTTTGGCGGCAACGCAACTTCCGGAATGTTCCCAGTAGCAACGCTCGCGATGGTGGGCGGAACGGATTTGAGCAATCAGGTCTTCGATGCAGACGGCGTGCCTTACGGCCTTGTGAACCGAGGTGGCTTCGGCATGTTCACCAAGCTCGGCTTGGTCAACCCAGGCTCGATTACGGTAAGCCGTTCCGATGCCACGAAGGGCTTCATGCAGCTTCGTCAGTGGATTCCCGACGCCTACATCGGTGGCACGATCTCGATGGTCTCTAGCATCGGAAACCCATCGCGTACCATCCTGGACAATGATCTCGAGCTGCCACTGATGATGATGGCAGCCGCACCAGGCCCTGTTGCCCACGCCCGCATCACCGTCAAGGGCCCAACGGGTGAGGAAGATACCTTGGTAATCTTCATCTCCGTCGTCGGCAACTTGGTCACGGTGGTCTACGTGCCGTAACAGAATGGAGCCAAGAGTCGCGGTTCCACAAGGGGACCTCGGGGGCATCGCTCCCGAGGTTCTTCTCCATTCATTGGCGGATGTTGCCCTGCGGAGATCATGTCGCCCGCTGATCCTCGGCCATCGCATTGCGCTAGAAGGTATAGCGAAGGAGATGGGTATCGCGATCGAGCTGCAATCGGTGGTTTCCGCGAAGCAAGGTTTTGCGTTGCCGAATGACGCGGCGATTCCGGTCTTGGAGTTGGAATCCAAGATGCCTGCAGTCAATGCAGCGCCGTCGGCGGAGTTAGGCATGGCCAGTGTCGAGGCTGTCCTGCGTTGCGCCAACCTGTGCCTGGAGGATGGCGCCGACGTGATGGTCACGCCACCCATCCACAAGGAGAGCATGCACCTTGCCGGCTATGCCTTCGAGGGCCAGACGCAGATCCTCGGTGAGACCTGTCGCTCGCGACGTTACGGGATGTTGGCCTGTGCAAGTGAATTGCGGGTGCTCGTGGCCACTCGTCACATGGCCTTGCGACAGGCAATCAGCAAGTTGGATCCGCGCTTCGTCGCCAAACAAATTCGCCTATCCCATGAAGCGGCGCGCCAGACCTTGGGTCTCGTGGAACCACGCATTGTGCTGGCGGGCCTGAATCCACATGCTGGCGAGAATGGTGCCTTTGGCAAGGAAGAGGAGCTGGTGCTCGAGCCGGCCATTCAGATTGCCAAGGAAGAGTGGGGTTTTGAAACCGCTGGGCCTGCAGTGCCGGATGTCGTTTTCGGGCAGGGTGCACGTGGCGAATGGGATATTGTGATCGCGCTTTATCACGATCAGGCCTTCCTGCCCTTGCGCATGTTGCCGCGTGAGACGGCCCATTCGATATTCGTCGGTGGCAAGATCCTGCGAACCTCACCCTTACATGGCACTGCTTACGACATCGCTCGCAGTGGCAAGGCCGATGCGCGTCCCTTCGCCTTCAGCTTAGAGCGCGGCATCGACCTAGCGAAGACACGACCTACATGCGTGTGAGGTAGCGATCTACTTCCCAGGGGTGGACCGTTGCGATGTACTCGCTCCACTCAGTGCGCTTGGCGTACACGAACTGGCTGAACGCGTGTTCGCCTAGTGCTTCCTTCAGCACCGAACTCTTCTCGAGCTGCGTGATGGCCTCGCCGAGGTTGGCAGGCAAGCTCTTGATCTTCAGGCGCGAACGCTCGCGCTGGCTCATGCGGTAGACGTTGCCGGTGACGGCCTTTGGTGGCTCCGTTTTATTCTTAACTCCATCCAGGCCGGCGGCCAGCATGACCGCGAAAGCAAGGTAAGGGTTGCAAGAAGGGTCAGGCATGCGCAACTCACAACGCGTACCGATGCCGCGGCGGGCAGGAACGCGGATCAATGGCGAGCGGTTGCGCATCGACCACGCTAGGTGGGTCGGTGCCTCGTAACCGGGAACCAGGCGCTTGTAAGAGTTGACCGTCGGGTTGGTGATGGCGCACAGGGAACGGCCATGCTCGAGCAGGCCGCCGACGTAGTGACGCATCAGATCGGAGATGCCGTCGTCCGGCGCGCCTTCTTCAAAGAAGACGTTCTTACCGTCCTTGAATAGGGACATATGCACATGCATTCCGGAGCCGTTGGCACCAAAGATTGGCTTTGGCATAAAGGTGGCGTGCAAACCCATGTCGCGCGCGATTTTGCGCACCACGAAGCGGAACACCGACAGGCGGTCGGCGGTCTCGACAGCGTTGCCATACTTGAAGTCGATTTCATGCTGACCGGCAGCAACCTCGTGGTGCGAGGCTTCGATCTCAAAACCGAGGGACTCGAGTGCGATCACGATCTCGCGACGGCACTGCTCACCCAAGTCGGTAGGGGCAAGGTCGAAGTAGCCGGCGGCATCGTGCGTATTGGTTGTGGCTTCACCGTTCGGGGTCCGCTGGAAGAGGAAGAATTCCGCCTCTGGTCCGGCGTTCATTTCGTAACCGAGTTCCGCGGCCTGGGCACAAACGCGCTTAAGAATGCCACGTGGGCAACCGTCGAAGGGCGTGCCCTCGGGCAGACGATAGACATCGCAGATGATGTGGGCGACCAAACCGTGGCGGCTGTAGCCCAAGCCTTCACTGGGCCAAGGATCCACGCTGTAGGTGTCGTAGTCTGGGCGCAACAGCATGTCGGACTCTTCAATGCGGGTAAAGCCCTCAATGGAAGAACCGTCGAACATGATTTCGCCATCGAGAGCCTTCTCGAACTGGCTGGCAGGCACCTCAACGTTCTTGTTGGTTCCAGCGATGTCAGTGAACTGCAGGCGCAGGAACCGCACATCGTGCTTTCGCATATGGGCGAGGATTTCATCCCGGCTCATTTTGGCGGAGATTTCGCGGCATGCATCGCCGACGAAGCTGTGGTTTTCCATGGTGAGATTGGTCATGTGATGGAGATGGGGTCTAAGCGAACGCGCGTAGGATAACCCTTGGTGCTTGGATTGCACATGAAATTGCATAAATTGCAAAAAAAGATAGTCGAAATTGCAGATATTCGCACTTTAGTGGAAGTGTTGACCCTCAAAAATCGCAAATTCCGCAAAAACACAGACCTTAAAGAAAGCAGCCCGATATCTAAATAATTAACCTGAATTGGCGAGAACCATTTCAGAGCAGGCGGTATTCTATTACTCCGATTGCGCCTCCCCGGCGCCACAATCCCCAATGGAACGCTTCGGACTAGTTGGCATTTCGCATCGTCGCGCTTCGGCGGAAGAAATTGGTTATTTCTCCAAGAAACCCGCCCAGTTAGAGGAGCTCAGGGTTGCCCTCGGAGTGGACGAGCTGATCCTCCTCTCCACCTGTAATCGGGTCGAGGTCTATTGGGTTAGCCATGAGCGCCAATCGCCGGACCAGGTCATGCGCTCCTTCGCGGCATGGCTGTTCCCCGATTCGCCCGAGCTACGCGCCCTTGCAGACGCGACTTGTATCGCCATGAGTGGCGACGCCGTCCATCGTCATCTCAACGCTTTGTTATGCGGATTGGATTCCTTGGTGCTCGGCGATGAGCAGGTCGTCGGACAATTCCGCGACTCGCTAGTTGAAGCACGCGCCCAGGGTGTTTGCGGTCAATGGCTTGGCATGCTTGCCGACGAGGCGCTGAAGCTCTCCCGCCGCATTCGCCAGCAAGTGGACTACACCTATATGCCGACGTCGGTCTCGGAAGTCGCCGCTGAAGTCCTGCGCGCTCAGGTACAAGGCCAAGGCGGCCGCGTCGTCCTGGTCGGAAGCGGCGAGATGACCATGACCTTGGCGGCTCGCTTGTCTGGTTGGGCCGGCATGAAGCTGCACTTTGTCAACCGCACCGGCGCCAAGGCGAAGGAGTTCGCCATACGCTTCGGCGGCAGCTGGCAGGAGTTGAACGAGTTCCAGGCGTGTCCGCAGGATTTCGATTACATGGTCACCGCGACGGCGTCGGAGGTTCCAGTGATTGCCGAGGAGTTGTGCCGCAGCTTGCCGGAGCAGAAGCTCGAGCGTCTGGTTCTCGACCTTGGCGTACCGGCCGACACCGAGCAGGCTATCGGCAAGCTGCCTGGCTTCACCCGATTGGACGTGCTCGAAGTGGGTCGTTGCGTCGAGGAGAACCAGAAGATGGCCGAGAAGCTCGGACGCGAGGTGCGTCCCTTCTTGCGCGAAGGCTCTCTGCACTTTCGCGAGAAGATTTTCCGACGCAACCTCGGTCCCGTGGCCCAGAAGCTGCGCCAATCGGTGGAGGCTCGCGCCCAGAACGAGGCCGACCGTTGGTTGGTCACGCATCTCTCGCACTTGAGCCAAGAGGATAGCCAGCTGTTCCTTGCCTTCGCCAAGCGCTTGGCAGAACAGACCGTGCAAGTACCGCTGATTGCGTTGCGTCAGACCTTGCGCGAGCTGCCGATGGGGGAAGCTCTGCTGCAGCGCCTGCGTGAAACCGGTCGACGTATGGCAGAAGAAGACCAGATCCGATGAAGAAGCTAAGGTTGGCAACTCGTGGCAGCGATCTGGCGACAACTCAATCTGGTGTCGTCGCCGCTGCCTTGGAGGCTGCGACAGGCGTCGAGACCGAACTCGTAATCGTGAAGACCATCGGCGACCAACGCCTTGACGTTCACCTCGCGCAGGTCGGTAGCGTGGGCCTATTCACGAAGGAAGTCCAAGACGCCGTCCTTGACGGTCGCGCCGATTATGCGGTGCACTCCCTCAAGGATCTGCCTGCCGAACAAGTCGTTGGCCTTTGCTGCGCGGCAGTACCGCAGCGCGAGGACACACGCGACTGGCTGCTGATCCGACCTGAGTTCTACGCCGATCGCGGCAAGGGGTTGTTGCCACTGATTCCGGGAGTTCGAGTTGGCACATCAGCAGCCCGTCGTATTGCTTTCCTTGAGGCGATGGCTCCGGACTGTTCCGCCAAGTTGTTGCGCGGCAACGTGCCGACGCGGGTCGAAAAGTTGGGCAACAGCGATTACGACGCCATTTTGCTCGCCGGCGCTGGGTTGCGCCGCTTGGGCACGGACCTTTCCTCTTTCGAGGTCGCCAAGCTTGATCCGATGATGTGGCCAGGCGCACCCGGTCAAGGTGCATTGGCCATCGAGTGCCGCGCCGATGACGAGCAGACACGCGCCCTGATCGGCAAGCTTCATCACGAGGAGACTGCAACCATGGTCGAAATTGAGCGCAGCCTGTTGCGCGCATTGGGTGGAGGATGTGGTCTGCCGCTTGGCGCCTCGGCCTTGTTGGCCGATGGTGGCTTCCGCCTTGTCGCCGCCTTGGGGCCGACAGACGAGCTTCCAGGTTCCCTGCGTCGCGCCGACGTGACCAAGGCCGCCGCGACCGCGACAAGCGCCGCCGCTCACGAGGCCCTGCTTGCCGCTGAGGTGCATTGATGACCGAGACCCCCGTGCTCTGGATCGGGCGCACGCAGAAAGGAGCCGCCCGCTGGTCAGCCGCGGCAAAGAACTGCGGTTGGCAGGCCCATGCCTTGCCGTTAATCCAGACCGAAGCCTTACCAATCTCGCCGGTGGACGAGGCCTTACTTCAAGGCCTTGTTGAACAGGACACCCTATTCCTGACCAGCGCCCAGGCGGTGACGCAGTTGCACGAATTCATCACGCTTCATGGCGCAATGCCGAGCTGCGCCATCGCCTTGGTCGGCCCTGCCACGGCGAGGGCGGCGGAAATGGCTTTTCCTGGTCGCCAGCCAGACTTCCTCGCGCCGGAGAACAATGGTGCGTCCTTGGCGGCATCCTTCCTTGCAGGCAAGCCGTCACGAAAAGGCAAGCACGTCTTCTTCGGTGCCAAACACCCCAATCCCGACCTAGGAGATGCATTGGCAAGCGCTGGGATGCCACTAATTTTTGTGGCGGCTTACCATGTGCTCGGGATTCCTGGCCCACCCCCCCCAAGAGGGGAGTTGGTCCTGCCCTTTTCTCCCAGTGGCGTCGCCAGCCTGCTCGATCGAGTCGAGCAAGCGAGCGCCCATCCGGTGCTGGCCGTTGGCCCGACCACTGCTGCAGCGGCCGAAAAGAGCGGCTTCCTTTTGCGCGGAACACTTGCCAGCCCCGAACCTTCCTCACTCACTGCCTTCCTGAAGCAATGAACAATTACCGACTCGACCTAGTCCACCGACCTCGACGCCTGCGCGCCAACGAGAACCTGCGCGAGATTGTCGCGGAGACCAATCTGCGCACGCGTCACTTGGTCCAAGGTCACTTCGTGATTCCTGGGGAGGGTCAAACGCAGGAGGTTGCATCGTTGCCGGGCGTGAGTCGTTACACCGCCGACCAACTGATCCCCGCCGTCGAGCGCGACTTGGCCAACGGTGTGCGCTCCGTGATGTTGTTTGGCGTTCCGGAACACAAGGACACGAGCGGCAGCGGTGCCTTGGATCCCGACGGCGAGGTGCCAAGCGCGGTGCGCTTGTTGAAGACGGCCTTCGGTGACGAGCTGACGGTGATGGCCGACGTCTGCCTGTGTCCCTACACCGACCACGGTCACTGCGGCTTCGTCGAGGACGAGCAAGTGGTCAATGACAGCAGCGTCGCCGCACTCGCACAGATGGCAGCGGTGCTTGCCGAGGCCGGTGTCGATTTCGTCGGCCCTTCCGACATGATGGACGGGCGCATCTCGGAGATACGTCAGCATCTGGACGGTGCAGGCCACGACCAGACGGCGATCATCGCCTATTCCGCCAAGTACGCCAGTGCCTTTTACGGTCCGTTCCGCGATGCCGCGGGGTCGTCGCCAAGCTTCGGTGATCGGCGCAGCTACCAAATGGATCACCGTAACTCGCGCGAAGCCATCCGCGAGGTGCTGTTGGATCTTGAGGAGGGCGCCGACATGGTGATGGTTAAGCCTGCTCTCGCTTATCTCGACATCATTCGCGCAGTGCGCGAAGTCTCCACCGTACCGGTCGCTGCCTACAACGTGAGTGGCGAATATTCCATGGTGCAACTCGCAGTGCGCGAAGGTCTCGCCGACGAACGCGCCATGGTCTTAGAGACCCTCGGCGGAATCCGCCGTGCCGGCGCCGACCTCATCATCACCTACCACGCGAGCCGAGTGGCCGCAGCAGGTTGGTTGTCATGACCCAAGTCTCATCCTCAAACGAGACTTCGCAGGATCTCTACTCGCGTGCATGCGAGGTGATGCCAGGCGGAGTTAGCTCTCCGGTGCGCGCCTACCAGTCGGTAGGCGGCCAACCCTTCTTCATCGCCTCCGGTTCAGGCTGCCATGTGCAGACTGAAGACGGTGATCAGTATCTCGACTTCATCGGCTCATGGGGGCCGCTGATTCTTGGCCACGCGCATTCGGCCGTCACCACTGCCATCCAAAATGCGGTTGCATTAGGCACCAGCTTCGGCGCACCCTGTATTCCCGAGACCGTACTCGCTGAGAAGATCTGCGCGATGTCGCCGGTGCTCGACAAGGTGCGTTTCGTAAACTCCGGGACCGAAGCCACGATGTCGGCCCTGCGCCTAGCACGCGCTGCCACCGGCCGTGACGGCTTTATCAAGTTCGACGGCTGCTACCACGGTCACGCTGATTCCTTCCTGGTGAAGGCAGGTTCCGGTCTTGCCACTTTCGGCGAGAGTTCCTCCTCCGGCGTGCCGGAAGCTTGCAGTGCGTTGACCGGCGTACTGCCGCTCGATGACGAAGCCGCCTTGGAAGCATGGTTTGCTGCCAACGGCGAGCAGACCGCCGCGGTCTTCGTCGAAGGCATCCCCGCCAACTGTGGCCTGTTGCCGCAGCGCAAGGAGTGGTGGAAGAAGTTGCGCGATATCACCCGTGCACATGGCGCCTTGTTGATTGTCGATGAGGTCATCACCGGTTTCCGCATCGCACCAGGTGGCTTCTGTGCGCTGGAAGCCATCGATGCCGACCTGGTTACTTACGGTAAGGTCATTGGCGGCGGCCTTCCGGTAGGAGCCTATGGCGGTCGCAAGGATTTGATGGACATGATCAGCCCTGACGGTGGCGTCTATCAGGCCGGCACCTTGAGCGGCAACCCCTTGTGCATGGCTGCAGGCATCGCCGCACTCGAAGCCATCGAGAAGGTCGATGGTTGGCAACGATTGGAACAACTAGGCAGTCATTGGGGAGCCCTGCTCACCCCGTTGATCGAGCGCGAGAAGGCTGCTGGTCACCCGCTCACGCTCACGCGCTGCGGCTCGTTGTTCTGGCTTAGCTTCGGCGCCACCACCCCGCCGCGTTCCTACGAAGCAATTCCTGATAGCGGCACCGACCGCTACGGACGCTTTTTCCATGAGTTACTGCAGCGCCGCATCATGATCGCGCCGTCGGCCTACGAGGTCGGGTTCCTGAACTTGGCGATGAACGAAGAGATCCTCGATGTCGCAGCGATGGCATTTGGAGAAGCCCTGGAGGCAAGTCGATGAGCGAGAAACTACTGATGCGCGCTTTGCGCAACCAACCTGTCGACCGCACGCCAATTTGGCTAATGCGCCAAGCCGGTCGCGTGCTTCCCGAATACCGTGCACTGAAGGCGGAGCACGGCTTCGTGAAGATGGCTAGTACTCCGGAGTTGGCCGCGCGCGTGACTCTACAGCCGATCGAGCGATTCGGTTGGGATGGCGCGATCCTGTTCGCCGACATCCTCACGCCATTGATGCCGCTCGACTTCGGCATCGACTTCGCACCGGGGCCGGTGTTCGCCAGGCCGCTGGAAGGCGCGGCAGACCTGCACCGCGTCAAGGAGGCCCCAGCCGGCGCCCTCGATCACGTCACCGAAGCGGTCCGTTTGGTGCGCACCAAGTTACCTGCGGAATGCACCATGCTCGGTTTCGCCGGCGCGCCGTTCACGATGGCTTCGTACCTGTTGGACGGCGGCGGGAGTCGGGAGCATGCTCGCTTGCGTGCAGCGGTCTACTGTGGCGAGCCTTGGTTCCCCGAACTGCTCGAACGCTTGGCCGACATGACTATCGGTTATCTGCAGGAGCAGATTGAAGCCGGCTGCGAGGCTGTCCAACTGTTCGACACATGGGCCGGCCTGCTCGATGAGCACACTTACCGGCGCTACGCTTTGCCCGCCGTGCAACGCATTTTCCGCGCATTGAGGGGCAAGGCGCCATTGCTCTACCTGATTAAGGATGGTGCCCATCTGTTTGAGGCCATGCTGGATTCCGAGGCCGATGGCCTGAGCCTCGATTGGCGTATGCCCTTCGCTGCCTGCCGCGAAGCCGCTGGCGACATGATTATTCAAGGCAACATGGATCCCGGCGTACTGCTCGGCTCCGCCGATGAGGTTCGCAAGGCCGCGCGCGCGATCTTGGATGCCAACGACGGTCGCCCCGGCCACGTCTTTAACCTAGGCCACGGCTTGCTGCCGCAGATCTCGGTGGAAAACCTGCAGGTCCTGAGGGACACGGTGCACTCCTATGGAAACGCCCCAGTCTGAAGTCTCGGCTGAACTCGTAGCCAAGTACGACACCGCCGGCCCACGTTACACCTCCTATCCGACGGCACCGGTCTGGACCGACACATTCGGTGATACCGAATGGGACGGTGCCTTGGCCGAGGCCGATGCTCATGGTGACGAGACCCTTGCCTTGTATGTGCACCTGCCTTTCTGCCAGGAGCGCTGTTTGTTCTGCGCATGCAATGTGGTGATCACACAACGCCAGGATGTGCTCGATGCTTATCTCGATCGCCTGAATCGCGAGATCGCGACTGTCGCCTCCAAGCTGCCGAACCGGCGCAAAGTTAGCGGCGTGCATTGGGGTGGGGGAACACCGACTCACCTGTCGCCATCCGAGATCGAGGTACTATGGAGTTGCATCACCGAACATTTTGACGTGCTCAACGATGCTGAGGTCTCGATTGAGGTTCATCCACCAGTTACCACACGCGAACAAATGGAGACCTTGGCGCGCCTGGGCTTCAATCGCATCAGCTTGGGCGTGCAGGACATCGATGCCGACGTCCAAGCCTTGATCAACCGCAACCAATCGCTGGAGCAGACCGAGGATGTCCTTCGTTGGGCGCGAGAGCTGGGCTTCAATAGCGTCAACTTCGACCTGATCTATGGCCTGCCCGGTCAGACCGTGGACACCTGGAACTACACGCTCGACCAAGTGGTGCGCTTGCGGCCCGACCGCCTGGCGATTTATTCTTACGCACATGTGCCGTGGTTGCATCCGCACCAGAACCGCATGCCCGGGGACCGGCTACCGAGCCCGGAACTGAAACTGGAGTTGTTGCGCACCGCATCACGTCGGCTGGAGGCGGAAGGCGGTTATGCCGAAATCGGTTTCGACCACTTCGCATTGCCTGAGGATGAGCTTGCCACCGCGGTAAAAGATCGCAAGCTGTACCGCAACTTCATGGGGTATACGGTAAAGCCCGCGCGCGACTACATCGGCTTCGGCATGACCGCAATCTCGGAAGTGGGTAATGCCTTTGCGCAAAATCATAGCAAGCTAAATCGTTGGAACGAGGCCATCGACAGCGGTCATTGCGGCGTGTCCAGGGGTCATTCGCTGAGCCTCGAGGATCGCGTGCGCAAGCTAATCATTGAACGCTTGATGTGTAACCAGCAGGTCGCCTTCGCCGAAGTAGAGTCGCTTTCGGGTCAGCTCTTTCGCAAACACTTCGCCAGCCAATGGCGGGCCCTCGAAGAATTCGAGGCCGACGGCCTGGTCGTGCGTGGCGAGAGCGATCTCACCGTGACGAAGTTAGGGCGCAACTTCCTGCGTAACATCTGCATGTTGTTCGACGGCTATCTCGAGGAACAGCTACGCGAAGGCCGCTATTCGAAGACCGTCTGATTATCATGGAACGCACCGGAGTCTTACTTCTGCAGATGGGTGGACCTCGTTCACTCGATGAGGTGGAGCCATACATCCAACGCCTGTTCAGCGACCCCTGCTTGGTGCAGTTACCCTTTCCGGTCAAGCTGTTTCGTGGCCCCTTGTCGCGCAGGGTCGCGCGTAAGCGGTCCCCGGAAGTACGCGAGCAGTATGAGCAGATCGGGGGCTCCTCGCCGAACAACCGTGTCACTGGTGAGCAGGCTGCGGCATTGCAGGAAGCCCTCGGCGAGGATTTCCGCTGCTATGCGGCGATGACCTACACACCGCCGCGTATCGGCGAAGCGCTTGCCCGCTCCATCGAAGATGGCTGCAGGCGTTGGGTGGCCTTGTCGATGTTTCCTCAATACAGCAGCGCGAGCACTGAGGCCTCTTTCGCCGAGTTGCGCAGCGAGATTGCCAAGGCCGGGATTGAACCAAAACAAGTGCAATGGATCCAGCGGTGGGGGAACGATGCCGCCTATCTCGATGCCACTGCCGCTGATGTCCTCACCACGGTGGGGGAAGCCAAGCTTCAAGGGCCAGGTCAACCGCACCTCCTGGTCACAGCACATGGTATTCCGGTTTCCTATGTGAAGAAGGGCGACCCCTATGTGGATGAGGTGGAAAGCTGTCTTGCCGGCTTGCGCAGACGCCTTCCCGAATCGTTGCCAATCACGCTGGCCTATCAATCACGCGCGACGCCGGTGAAGTGGGTGGAACCCGCCACCATCGACATGGTCGCTGAGTTAGGAAAGCAAGGTGAACGCAACCTCGTTATGCTCCCAATCTCCTTCGTCAACGATCACATCGAGACCCTCTACGAGATCGATATCGAATTGAAGGAAGTCGCGCTGGAGAACGGTATCGAGAACTACAGTCGCGTTCCTGTATTCAACGTGGATCCGCGCTTGACAGCACTGTTGCGCGACCTGGTGCTGCGCGAAACGTCGGAGAAATGACATGGAAACTTTCGACACGGCAGTCGTCGGTGGTGGTCTAGCTGGACTGGGGACCGCATCTTTGCTCCAACAACGCGGCGACAACGTCGTGCTGTTCGAGAAAGAGAGCCAGCCCGGAGGAAAGGTACGCAGCCTTCGTGAGGATGGCTTCATTGTGGAGATGGGTCCGCTCGGCTGGCTCGATCGTGAGCCGGTGGTCGGAGACCTAGTGTCGAGTCTCGGGCTCACCCCCTTGATTGCCGATGACATCCAGAAAGATCGCTCGCTTTACAAGGATGGTGGCATCGTCGCCTTGCCGAGCGATGGCAAGAGTTTCCTGGTGAGCAAGGTACTGCCATTCTCGGCCAAGTTTCGCCTCGGGTGTGAGATGTTCATTCCCGCCAGGCGCAAAGGCGAAGAGAGCATCCATTCCTTTGCTACTCGACGCTTCGGCAAGCATGTGGCAAACACCCTGTTTAGCGCCATGGTCTCCGGCATCTATGGCGGCGACCCGAAGCAGCTTTCGGTGCACGCCGCCTTTCCAATGATGGCGGGTTGGGAATTCGAATCGGGTTCGTGCATGCGCGGTGCGATGAAGCATATGCGCAAGAAGGGGCGCGACATCCGTGAAGGTCGACTGCGTAAGACCCGCGGCACCCTGTGCAGTTTGCCAGGCGGGCTCGGCGACCTTACGGATGCCATTGCCGCGCAGTTGGGAAGCAATTACCGCGGTGGCAAGGGCTTGGATGAAGTCGTGCCCAATGGTACCGGTTGGGATCTCTATCAGGATGGCGATGTCCTCGCTACGGCACGCAACCTAGTTCTGGCAGTCCCTGCACGCGAAGCCGTCCGACTGTTGGGCGTGGTCGGCAAGGACTTGGTGCCGGTTGCCGACTCCATTCCCGGCAATAACTTGTGTGTGGTCACAGGCGCGTGGCATCGCGATAAGGTCAAGGACGCGCTGCGCTCCTTCGGCTTTATCGCCCTGCGCGACCATGGCTTCCGCCCCCTGGGAGTGCAATACGCAAGCTCGATCTTCCCCGATCAATCGCCGTCCGACATGGTGCAACTGCGCGTCCTGATCGGCGGTAGCTTCGACCCCAATGTGGCGGAACTGAACGACCAGGAACTCGAGGCCGAGTGCTTCGGCCCGCTGCGCGACCTGCTTGGCGTGCAAGGCGATCCCGAGCGCGTGTGGATTCGTCGCGTTGCCGGTGGAATCCCGCAATACACCATCGGGCATCTGCAGCGAATCTCTGCCTTCGACGAGAAGGAGAGGTTGTATCCCGGGCTGCACTTCGCGGGCGACTCGCTGCATGGCGTCGGCGTGAATGCAGTGTTGAAGCGGGCACTTGTGGTGGCCAATCGCATTCGCGAATAGCCCAGCCTGTGTATCGTGGTGGTCGCAGTGCCCCTGTACTGCGGCCCGCCTTGCCGGCGCTTCATGCGCAGTGAGCAATAGAGGTGGTTCCATGCAGCCGCAACTTGTGGAAAATCCAGTAGCATCGGGGTTCGCGTAACCGCGCTTGACCCTTGCTTCTACTTCCCGCCGCCGCCCTTCTTTTCGCCGCGCTGCCAAGCCAGCAGCCGGGCCCTAAATACCGTCTTCCGACTGAAATCCTTCCTGCCACCATCGCGGAAGCATCTTCAGAAGGTGAAGATGCGATTGCCGATTTCAAGGTGCCCGAGGGCACAATCATCAGCCTGTTCGCAGCCGAACCGATGTTCGCGAATCCGGTCGCGCTTGAGGTCGATGTGCACGGGCGCGTGTTGGTCGCTGAGACCTTCCGTCAGGAGACCGAAGGGGTGCCGGACAACCGCACTTTCCCGGAATGGCTGGAGGACGATCTGCGCCTGCAGACGGCGGAGGAGCGCGCCGAGATGATGTTGCGTCATCATCCCGAGTCTGCCACCGAATGGACCGACCGCGAGGATCGCATTACCGCGCTGATCGATACCGACGGCGACGGTAGGGCCGATCAGGCCACGATCTTTGCATCGGGTTTCAGTGGCTTGTTGGATGGCACCGGCGCTGGACTGCTCGCCCGCGGAGATGATGTCTACTACACCTGCATCCCGAAGCTTTGGAAGCTGACCGATGCCGATCGCGATGGCGTCGCCGAAAGCGGGAGTGCTCTGCACCATGGCTACGGCGTGCGTGTGGCCCTCCGCGGTCACGACCTACATGGTCTGGTGATTGGCCCTGACAGGCGCCTGTATTGGTCGATTGGTGACCGTGGTTACAACGTGATCACTGCCGACGGCAAGATTCTCGCCGAGCCAGGACGCGGCGCCGTATTCCGCTCCAAGCTGGATGGTTCCGAGTTGGAGGTTTTCGCGACCGGCCTGCGAAACCCGCAGGAGCTGGCCTTCGATGATTACGGCAACCTGTTCACGGTCGATAACAATTCCGACGCTGGTGATCAGGCGCGCTTGGTCTACCTGATGGAAGGGGGCGATAGCGGTTGGAGTATGAACTTCCAGTACCTGCCTGATCGCGGACCTTGGATGAGCGAGGAATGGTGGAAACCACAACCCGATGGCGAGGCCCATCCCGCCTTTCTTAACAAACCGCTGAAGAACATCACTGCCGGCCCTTCGGGGATGGCGGCTTATCCTGGCGTCGGCATGGGGCCGGGCATGGAGAACAACTTCTTCATTTGCGATTTCCGCGGCGGCTCCAGTTACAGCGGCATCGTGCGCTTCACCGTCGAGCCGCAAGGCGGCGGCTTCCGATTCGGCGAACAGGAAGAATTGTGGTGGGGCATGTTGGTCACTGACATGTGCTTCGGCCCCAACGGCGACATGTATGCCAGCGATTGGGTCCAAGGCTGGGTAGGCCCCGGCAAGGGTCGGATTTATCGGGCCTCTTTCGAAGACGCCGACCAGAAGCTCAAGCGGGAGACCGCTGCCTTGTTGGCTGGCGACTTCAACACGCTTGAGACTGAATATCTCGCGCAACTTTTACAGCATCCTGATCGTCGCGTTCGTTTCGAGGCGCAATGGGAGATGGTTGACCGCAGCGATCAGGCGACCTTGATCGCCGCTCTGGTCGATGGCGAGACCCAGTCACGCCTGCAAAAACTCGCGCGTCTGCATGCTACTTGGGGACTCGGCATGTTGCTGCCTGACGCAGCTGCAGCGACCACCCTGCTCGCCGTGTTGCGGGACGACGACTCGGTCATCCGCGCTGCTGCATTGAAGGCCATGCGCGGACAACTTGAAGCTATACAGCTCGACGCCAGCGCCAAGACGCGGATTCTCAACGCCTTGAATGACGTCGACCTAAAGGTTCGTTGCGAAGCCGCCCTGCTGGTCGGTGAGATGACCGACGCCGGCGCCGGCCTAAGGATCCTCGATGCCCTTGACGACAAGTCCGCCGACGACCGCTTTGTCCTGCATGCGGCTTCCCAAGGTATGGCCAAGGCGCTCGATGCCAACAACCTGGTCACCTTCAACGGCAACCCGAATCCCAGGCATCGTCTCGCCGCAGTCTTGGCCTTGCGCTGGCAGCGGAGCGAAAAGCTCGCTTACTTCTTGGCAGACGCCGATCCGCGAGTCGCCGCGGAAGCTGCTTGTGCCATCTACGACCTGGAACTGACCGAGGCTTGGCCGAAGTTGGCCGCTACTTTGAAGCGTCACCAGGAACTGCCGCGCTCGATGGTGCGCCGCGCCTTGGCCACAAGCCAACAACTCGGTCAGGCTGAGCATGCACAGATGATCTTCGACTTCGTCAACAGCGAAGGCGTCGATGCTGAACTGCTTAAGGAGGCACGCGAGTACATCGTCAATTGGGACCGTCCCGAGGAGTTTGACCCGATCCTCAATGAATCGCGCAGTTATGGCGAGCGCGCAAGTGACTGGTTTTACGACAAGGAACTCGATTTTCCGACCGCAGCGGTGCTCGATGCCGTGGATCGTGGACGCAAGGTCTTCGCTGAGAATATGGTGACGGGTTGCACCAAGTGCCACAGCATGAATGGCGTGACTCCGGACGGCGTATTGAACCCGGCAGGTCCTGACCTTTCGAGCATTGGCAACAAGATGACTCCCGAGGAGATTCGCATTTCGATTCTCGATCCGGTCGACACCATCACCGAGGGCTTCGAGTTGCGCGACCCTGACGGCAATGTCGTACCGATATCGACCATGCCGCCGACCTTCGGTTCGACCTTGAGCGAAGAGGAGTTGGATGATCTCGTCACCTTCCTGGCTGCACAGAAGCAGACGCGTCGCATTCTCGTGCACATCGACTCGCAGGGATATGAGCACGCCGTCTGCAAGGCCGGCAAGGATGGCCTGTCGCTTGTAGAGCGGAATATGTTGTCTTGGGCCGAGAAAGATGCACGTTACGAGGTCGTGGTCGATCGCGGTTACGACCGCTTCACCAAGGAGGGCTTAGCCGAGTTTGACGCGGTGTTCTTCTACACCACCGGCGAGCTGCCGATGACGGAAGAGATGAAGAAGGCTTTGATTGAATACGTGCGCGGCGGCGGAGTCTTTTCTGGTGCTCATTGCGCTACTGACACCTTCTACGAATGGGCTGAATACGGCGACATGATCGGCGGTTACTTCGATGGCCACCCATGGCATGAGGAAGTGAAGATGGTGGTGGAAGCGCCGATGCATCCGTCCACGCGCCACCTGAAGACCGGCTTCACCTTCACCGACGAGATCTACCAGTTTTGTAACCCCTACAGCCGTTCGCGTCAGACCGTCTTGTTGTCGCTCGACACTGAGCACGCCGACATGACCAAGGAATCAATCAAGCGCACCGATGGTGATTTCGCCATCAGTTGGGAGCGCGCGGAAGGGAACGGTGCGGTTTTCTATACTTCGCTTGGCCACCGCGCCGAAGTATGGAATGCTGATTGGTTTCGCATCCACTTGATGGAGGGGATCCTCACCGCGATCGCGCGCCAGCCAACCCCGCCGGCCGTCGAGCAGCAGGGCTACTTCATCGACCTAGGCGCCGGCCAGAAGATGCGCATGCTGCCGGTTACCGGCGCGGACAGCAAGACCTTCTGGATTTCGGCGACCGAGGTGACTTGGGAACAGTACGACCGTTTCTTCCTGCGCGAAGACGAGCAGGTCAAGGCGGATGGCATCACTGGCCCGAGCAAGTCGGTGTTCCCGGTCACGCGAGGCTTTGGCCACGACGGCTACCCTGCCTTAGGCATGACCTTCAACGCCGCCAACGAGTTCTGCCGATGGCTGAATCTTAGTGGCCAAGGCACCTTCCGCTTGCCGACGGAAGAGGAGTGGAAAATCGCTGCCGGTGCAGCACCGAGGGCCGAGCAGGTCGATGACTACACCTGGCATTCGGTCAACTCCGATATCGCACCGCATCGCGTCGGCACCAAAAAGCCGAACCGCTTGGGTATCCATGACATGTTCGGCAACGTCGCGGAATGGGTGACCAGCTCGAACCCCAAAGGCCGTCTGATGGGTGGTAGCTACCAGGATTCGGCTAGTTCGATGACTCCGGATCACTCCGCTGATTACCATATCTCCTGGCAGGAGCGCGATCCGCAATGGCCGAAGAGTGTTTGGTGGATGTCGGATGGCGGCTTCTCCGGCTTCCGCGTTGTTACCCTTGATGGCCCGACGGAATGACCGTCGGGCCGAATCGCGACCGGCTTCGCCGACTTGAACCGCGTTCCTCGACTGTAGACAAAACAGTTTCTCGAATCACTTCGAACCGATGACCCACGAACTTCCAAGACGACAGTTTCTCAAGGCGACGGGTGCAGGCGTCGCCGCCCTGCCCTTCGCAGGCCTCGCTTGCGCGCTCGCTGGCAAGCCGATGACCGGTCCACTACGCGTAGGCTTGGTCGGTTGCGGTGGCCGCGGCACCGGTGCTGCCATGCAGGCCTTGAGCGCCGACAAAGAGGCCATCCTCTGGTCTGTCGGGGATCTGTTCGCCGATCGTCTCGAGAGCAGCTTGGGTGGACTGAAGGAGAACTATGGCGACCGCGTGCAGATCCCGGAAGAGCGTCGCTTCGTCGGCTTCCATGCCTACCAAAAGGTCATCGAGCAGGTCGACGTCATCCTGTTTGCCACACCTCCCGCCTTCCGTCCAATGCATCTTGCCGCTGCGGTTGAAGCCGACCTGCATGTGTTCTGCGAGAAGCCAGTCGCAGTGGATGCCCATGGTGTCCGCTCGGTTCTGGAGACGGCAAGGCTTGCGCAACAGAAGGGCTTGTCGTTAGCCAGCGGTTTCTGCTGGCGCGCCGCCAATGGGCACCGTGCGATCTATAACCGCGTGCACCAAGGTGGTATCGGCGATGTTCGCCACGTCTACGGCACCTATCTCGGTGGCGGCCTTTGGTACAAGGCGCGCCAAGCCAATTGGACCGACATGGAATATCAGCTGCGCAACTGGCTCTACTACACTGCGCTCAGCGGTGATCACATCACGGAGCAGGCCGTGCACAGTGTCGACAAGATTATGTGGGCGAAGAACGACGAGCCGCCGATCAGCTGCACCGCCACTGGTGGTCGCCAGGTCCGTACCGAAGCCAAGTGGGGCAACATCTACGACCACTTTGGCGTGATGTACGAATGGGCCGACGGCTCTATGGGTCACCTACAGTGCCGCCAGCAAAACGGCGCGCATTCGGAGAACCTCGACCGCATCATCGGCTCTAACGGCGTCGCTTATGTCGACGGTTGGGCAGGTAAGTTCACGATTAAGGGTAAGGCGCCTTGGCAATACGACGGCCCAGGCAACAACATGTACCAGACCGAACATGATGAATTGTTTGCCAGCATCCGCTCCGGTGGCGCGCTGAACCAAGGTCAGGACATGGCGCACAGCACCTTGGCCGCTTTGATGGGTCGCATGTCAGCCTATACCGGGCAGCGCATCACTTGGGAGCAGGCACTCAACTCTGAAGAGCGCCTCACTCCAGACAAGTGGGAATTCGGGCCAGGCCTACCGGCACCGATCTCCCAGCCGGGCCAAACCAAGTTCCAGTAGGCTTCCGCCTCAGGAACAGTGAGCAAAGGACGGCTTCAGGAACCCCAGACTGGAGTTCCTTAATCCTCAAGCTCGATCCACGGCACCGCCTTCGGGTCGAGGTAGGTATTCTCCTCGCCGCTGGTGGTGTCGCCATCCTCGGCGTAGCCCATTTCAGACAGCGCCACCTTTTCCTCCGCGGACAGTTCGGCCGACACCAAGGCGTTCATGTCGCGCTCGATAATCCACCCCTCGGCGTTCATGCGGGCCCGTATCTGGTCGAAAAGAGCACGCTTTTGGCTGGCGATGTTGTGATGCTCGCCCGGGTCGGCCGGTAGATGGAACAGCCAACCGCGCTTCGGTGAGAGGTCTTCTTGCCACATGGCCGACACGATCATCTTGTAGTCATCATGGCGGAAGGCGCGCAGCGCACCGGCGGGTCCGGACAGCGGTGAACCGAGGTGATCGGTCTCTGAGAAGGCCGGACGATCTTGAAGACCACTGGCTTTGGCAAAGAAGGGAGTCAGCGACTCGCCGACCATCGGCAGCGCACCTTCGGGCCATTGGAGGCCAGCAGCATCGAGCAGGGTAGGCAGTACATCAAGATGACGCACCTGCTCATCATGGCTGCCCGAACTCCATCCCATCTTCTCGCCAAGCGCCGGGCTCCAGGCGAATTGCATGGGTACGAGGATCAACTCGTCGTGAAGGGAGTGGCCATGGCCAAGGTCGCCGTGGTCAAGGAACTCTTCGCCATGGTCGGAGACGATGACAACCAGGATGTCGTCGCGTTCGGCCAGGAGCCCTTCGACGAACTCACCGACCTGATCATCCAGGTAGCGGATCTCTTCGGCATAGGACAGGCGCAAACTTTCCACCTGCTTTGGTGTGAAGGTGTCGACCTCACGGTTTCGGAAGGCAATTTCTGCCGGGCCATCGAGATGAGCCTCGATGCCGGTCTGATTGAACATGCCCTCGTACTCTGGTGCCGGGTCGTAAGGATAGTGCGCGTCGTTGAGGTGTAGGTACAGGAAGGAGGCACGGTCGGATGCGGCCAACCATTCCTTAGCAGTGGCGATTAGCGGTTCGGCAGTGCTGGTGGCATCGTGCACGAAAAACTGGAAGCCAGGAGCGAAACCGAATACCGGCGTGATGTTCGGGTTCGACGAAAGCGCCAAGGTGCGATAGCCACTGGAAGCGAAGGCCTCTCCAGCGGTGCGCATCTTCGGATTTAAGAAGGTGCTGCGCGTGGTGGCCTCATGCGCGGTCGGAATCTGGCTGGTCAAAAGCGTGCCGACCGAAGGCTTTGTCCATGGGGCCTGGGTGATGGTCTGCGTGAAGGCAGCACCATCGCGAGCCAACGCATCCATACGCGGCGAGGTGTTCAATTCACTGCCGCCCCAGCCGACATGGTCCAGGCGTAGCGAATCCAACAGGATGAAAATCACCGTTGGCTTGTCGTCGGTGTTGGGCGACAGCACGCGACTTACGGCCAGCGGCATGATCGCCAGGCTGACGCAAAGTGCGCAGACGAGAGGCTTGGCGAAGAAATCAAATGCCGCGTGGAAAGCACGCAGGGGGACTGAGCGGTTAGACTTGGTAAAGTTCGCGAGAACCACGACTAAAAGAGCTAATGCAGCCGCATACCATAAGCGCCGTCCACCAGGATCGGAGGCCCAAGTGAGCCAGAAAAGCCATCCGTCGCCAGCCTCCGACCACCCTTCGGAAGACCACATCCCGAACGCCCGCCAGGCGCCGGTGAGCGCAGACGCCAGTGCGATTGAGGAGACGAAAAACAGTAGTTTTCCCATGGATGTGAAACAGTATATCCCACCTGCGCGGCCTCCCAAGGAATCTGACACGGTGGAATATGTTCAGGCAACGCGGGAGGACGGCCCGGCTATCAACGCTCTGTACAACAAGGTGTTCCAGATGGGCCGCAGCTTGGATCATTATGAGTGGAAATACTGGCGCAATCCGGCGGGCCCCCCAACGGGCATGTTGGCCCGCGACAAGCAAACGGGTCGCTGCATCGCCACCGGCATCGGCCAGCGCCGACGTGCATGGGTCAACGGCAAGGACAGCTACGGCGCCTTGCTCTGCGAGAGTGCTTCGGATCCGGATGATCGTGCCGGCGGCCACGTATGGCGCAAGGTCATGCTCGGTTTTGGGGTCAGCACCAACGACGATCACGGCATCGTCTGGGCGTATGGGGGGCAGTCTTCGGATGCCGCGATCAAGATTGGCAGTCGCTGGTTCGGATATCGCATCATGATGGAGCTGGTACCTTGGGAGATTCGTCTCGGTACGCGATCCTCCTTACGACGCCATCTCGGCATCTTCGACGGCATTTTGGGCACCATCGTCGCCCCTATCCTGGACCGCCTCTACCGGGCCCGTTGGCGCAAACGCGATTTTGGCCTCCAGACCGCCGAGGTCACCCGCTTTGGCCCCGATTACGATGAGTTGTGGGAGCGTTATCGTGATCTCTATCCGGCATGTTTCTACCGTAATGCCGAGACCCTGAACTGGCGTTATATCGACAACCCGTTATGGAAGCACCGTGTGATCGAGGCACGGCGCGATGGTCAGATTGTGGGCTACATGGTATGGCGCGAGTGGAACGATCACGGCGCGATGATTTCAACGGTTCTGGATTTCTGGCACGGCAAGGATCAGGAGGTCATGCAGACCTTGATTGACGCCGCACGTCGCAAGGCACTGGCCGGTGGCAGCGTCTTCCTGCGATTCGCCCTGCAAGAGGGTGGTCCGGAACATCAGGCCTTCCAATCCTTTCGTTCGGGTCGCAAGAGCCCGCATGAACGGGTAGACAAGATCATCTGCACGCCGATGCCGGGCTCCACACCGATGGATCAGCCCATGGAAGCCTATGAACAACTCGGTACGGTGTTGTTCGGCAAGAACTGGTTCTATACCCAGGGCGATTGCGATTACCGCGATTGAGATTAACGACTGGCGGTCGATAAAGGCCTAGAAGTCACGTCGCCGGAAGCTCCACAAGGCCAAGCCGTAGAACAACAAGGTGAGACTGGCCATCCACGAAGTTTCGTACCATGGCATCGCGTCGTCGGCAATCGGCATCACTAGGTCGAGGTCGATTAGGTTGTAGAGCGAATAGTCCCAGAGGTCTTGGATCATGTAGATCGCCAAGTGCATTAGCATGAAACCGAGCACCATCATGCCAGCCTTCAGGTGATGGCTGAAGCGCGTGCTCAACGCGGTGGTGGCGGTGAAGGCCATCAGGATGAACAGGTAGGAATAGAGCGCACCGCGCATCAAGTCCCAGAGGTCCAGGGTCTCGTCGACGCTGGAAGCCAGCGGTACCGACAGGAAGGCAACGGCCAGGAATGGAACAAAGAGCATCACGGCGCCGGTTGCCCAGCGGACGAACAGGATGCGGGCGCGCGAGACCGGGCGGGAAAGCAGCAGCTCGGCGGTGCGTCGGTCAACCTCGCGCGCGACAATCCCGGTGCCCATTAAGCCAGCGGCAGCGATACCGAACATGCCTGCGCCTTTATAGAAATGTTGCACGCAGAAGTAGGCCCAGAAGCCATGCTTTTCGAAGGCGCGCACGAAATCCTGCAGCGGCTCGAAGGGGATGAACTTGATCATCTCTGGGAAGTTGTCGCGCATCTCCGGCCAGTACAAGGCGCCGCCCAACATGTTCAAGGCCAAGAGCAGGGTATAGCCGACCATCAGGAAGCGTTGCTCACGAAAGTAATGCCAAGCGAGGTTCATGCGCCATCCTCCTTGCCGCCGGGGTCACCATCGACGTCGTTGCTTTCTACTGGACCGTAAAGCGCATCGAAGACTTCCTCCAGCTTGCCGTGGTAATTCAGCTGCCAGTCGGTGCCTTCGCCGCTCCACGATATGTTGGAACTCTTCGGCAAGGCATGCGCATCTAGCGGCTCACGTAAGGCAAGCTTCACGCTGTGGCCGGCGCGCTCGAGAATGCTGGCAACGGTGTCGCATTCGAGCAGCTTGCCGTTGCGAAGGAATGCCACGCGGTTGCAGACACGCTCGACGCTGGCCAGGTCATGCGACGAGAAAAAGACTGTCTTGCCTTGTGCCGCGGCCGCCTCGAGGATGGTTTCCAGCTCGCGACGTGCGTCGGGATCCAAACCCTCCATCGGTTCATCGAGGAGGACAATGGGCGTTCCGCTGCAGATTGCCTGGGTGAGCAGAAGCTTGCGTTTCATTCCGTGACTCAGCGCGCGCACCTTGCGCTTATGTGGCAGCCCGAAGGAATCGAGCATCGCGTAGGCGCGTTCGAACTCGGCACCCTTGTGGAATGTCAATGCGAACTCGAGCATGGCACGCACCGTCATCGAGTCGTACATGGCCGTCTCGCTTGGCGCGTAAGCGCAGAGGCGGCGGCCGGCAAGCGATTGCTTAACGGCATCCACATCGCCGAGCCGGATGCTGCCGGAATCGACCCGTGTGAGCCCGAGTAGGCACTTCAGGAAAGTGGTCTTGCCCGCACCGTTGGGGCCGACAAAACCGAAGATTTCGCCTTTTTCTACCCGCAGGCTGACGCCGCGCAACACGGATTGGGCAGCGTAGCTCTTATGGATGTTGGTGGTTGACAGCATGGGGCGTTCCGGTCAATTCGGGCGGGCTGGCCGGAACGACGAGCCACCCTATGCATGATTGTACGTTGCGGACTCCTCCGACGCCGGCTCAAGGGTGATGCCCTTGTCGTCGACATCGACCTTGACCAGATGCACACCTTCCAGCTCACCGGCAAGCAGTTTGGTGGAAAGCGGGTTGAGCAGTTCCCGCTGCAGCAGGCGGTGCAGCGGGCGGGCACCAAAGTCATGGTCGTAACCATGCTCGGCGAACCAGTCACGGGCGGCGGCGGTGACCTTCATGCCAAGCTGGTTGTTGTGCATCATGCGCGCTTCCACTTGGTTCAATTGCAGGTCGACGATCCTCACAATCACGTCGCGCTCCAGCGGCTTAAAGACCAGTACCTCATCAAGGCGGTTGATGAATTCCGGACGGAAGTGCAACTTAAGGTCCTCCATGCTGCGGATGTTCGAGGTCATCACCAACAAGGTGTTGGTGAAGTCTACGGTGCGACCCTTACTGTCGGTGAGTCGACCGTCATCGAGCACTTGCAGCAGCGCATTGAAGACATCGGGATGGGCCTTTTCGATCTCATCGAAGAGGACCACTGCATAAGGATGACGACGCACCGCTTCCGTGAGTTGTCCACCCTCGTCGTGGCCGATGTATCCCGGAGGCGCACCAATCATGCGGGCGACGGTGTGTTTCTCCTGATATTCGGACATGTCCAGGCGAATCATGCTGTGCTGGTCGCCGAACAGCTCGCCGCTGATTGCCTTACACAATTCGGTTTTGCCGACACCGGTCGGTCCTAGGAACACGAAGCTACCGAGCGGGCGCTCCTCATCCTGAAGACCAGCACGCGCGCGACGCACCGTCTCGGCAACGGCTTGCACCGCGTGATCCTGCCCAATCACATGTTGCTTGAGTAGTTTCTCGAGATGTAGCAGCCGCTGCCGTTCGGTATCCAACATGCGGTCGACCGGGATGCCAGTCCATGCCGCGACGACGGCAGCGACTTCCTCGCTTCCGACTTCCTGACGCAGGATTGGTGCGTCACCTTGCAACTCCTTCAACTCTATGGCGTTCTTCTCGACAGTTTGCTCTAGGTCAGGAATCTCGCCGAATCGGATGCGACCAACCTCCTCCAGCTCGCCGCTGCGCTCCAGCTGTTCGGCGCGGGTGCGCAACTTCTCGATTGCGCTGCTCGCTTCCTTGATGGCATCAAGCTTCTCCTTTTCGTTCTGCCAACGCGCGCGCAGCACCTGTGCCTGTTCTTCGACACCGGCACGCTCCTCTTCTAGGGCAGCGATCTTGGCCTTGGCATCACTGCCACCTTCGGCCTCCAGGCCGGCTTGCTCAATCTGGTTTCGGCGGATGCGTCTTTCTAGGGCATCCAATTCGGCAGGCATGGAATCGAGTTCCAGGCGCAAGCAGCTCAGTGCCTCATCGACCGCATCGATCGCCTTATCAGGCAACTGACGATCGGAGATGTAACGGTTCGACAGCTCAGCAGCAGCGACGAGTGCTGCGTCCGTGATCTTCACACCGTGGTGTACCTCGTAACGCTCCTGCAGTCCGCGCAAAATGGCAATGGTGTCTGCGACGTCGGGTTCTTTGATTTGCACAGGCTGAAAGCGACGCTCCAGGGCCGCATCCTTCTCAATGTGCTTGCGGTATTCTCCATAGGTGGTGGCGCCGATGCAGCGCAACTCACCACGTGCGAGCGTAGGCTTCAGCAGGTTAGCCGCGTCGACCGCGCCTTCGGAAGCGCCAGCGCCGACCATGGTGTGTAGCTCGTCGATGAACAGCACCACCTCGCCGCTGGAATCCTGCACTTCCTTCAAGACTGCCTTGAGGCGTTCTTCGAATTCACCGCGGTACTTCGCACCTGCCAAGAGGGCACCAAGATCCAATGCAAGTAGGCGACGCTTCTGCAGGCCAGTGGGTACATCCCCGGCAACGATCCGCAGCGCCAATCCCTCGGCGACTGCGGTTTTTCCTACCCCTGGCTCGCCAACAAGCACTGGGTTGTTCTTGGTACGACGCGACAGAATCTGCATCACTCGGCGTACCTCCTCATCACGGCCAATGACAGGATCGAGGCGGCCCTCCCGCGCCAAAGCAGTGAGATCCTGTGCGTACTTTTTCAATGCCTCATCTTGGGATTCAGGGTGATCATTGGTCACTTTGCGATCGCCACGAATTTCGCTGATGGCGCTGCGCACGGCGTCAGGGTTGAGGCCCGATTCGTTCAAGGCCTTGCCAAGGGGGGAGTCTGCAGTGACCAGCGCCATCAATAGGTGCTCGGTAGACAGGTACTCATCCCCATTAGCAGTGCGGGCGGCGTCGGCGGCCTGTAGAAGAAATGAGAGTTCTTGAGAACCGCGCAGGACGCTACCTTCGACGCGTGGCAGCTTAGCCAGCGCATCCTCGGCGTGGGAGAGGCAAAGCGCTGGAGCGATGCCAAGCTTGGCCAACAGCGAGGGCACAAGCCCTTCGGGTTGCTCCAGGAGAGCAATCAAGAGGTGCCCGGACTGAATCTCGCCATGCGACCGTGTACGGGCAACCTGCTCGCAAGCCTGCACGGCTTCGCGGGTCTTTTGAGTCCATTGTTCTGGGTTCATGTCTTCCTCCTTTGTTTGGTCGGCCAGGGAGCGGCCAACGTCCGATAACATTGAGCAAGCTGCGGGCCAACAAAATACTGCCAATATGGCACACAGGCGCTGGCTACACTCTGGAATGGACGATTTGGTCTATTGGCTGTGCGTTGTCGGAACCGTGCTCTTTGCGGGCTTGGGCGCCTTCTTAATTCCTTTTGGGCTACCAGGGACTTGGATGATTGCGGCTGTTGGTTTGCTTGGCCCAGCCATGGGGCTGGGTTGGACTCCCTTCCTCGTTATGGTGGCCGCTGCTGGAGTGGGAGAGATCCTAGAACTCCTTACAGCAACAAAGGTTACGAAAAAAGCCGGCGCTGGCAAGGCGGGTATGTGGGGCTGCCTGATTGGTGGATTCGTAGGGGCCATTTTCGCGACGCCGTTGATTCCGATTCCCATTATTGGCACTCTTTTGGGCTCGTCATTCGGCGCTTTGGCAGGTGCCATCCTTTTCGAGATGGTGTTCGCCACCAAGCAGACTCATGAGTTGATGGACATCGGCGTAGGCGCGTTCTTGGGAGTGCTGATCGGCAAGATTCTGAAGATGGCCATCGGCGCCTTCCAGGTCGTTTATTGGTGTTTGGTGGCGTTTAAGCTGCTTTAACCCAAATCGGGCAAACTGCAGAATATGTCGGCCGTACACATTGGGCCTCCCGGGATTTTCGCAGCCGCGGTACAATCTCGGACCCCATTCCACTCCGGAAACAGCACACATGTTTAGCAAAGCAATTCTTTTAGGCGCAGTAGCACTTGCAGGCGTCGCACCACTGTCCGCGCAAGTAGAGGCTTCTCCCGAAGCAGCTCCCGAAGCAGCTCTAATGAACAAGGGAACTCAGGCGGTCGCCAAGAACGTGCCGAAGATCCTTGCCTCCTCCTTCCAAAGCACCTTCGCGATTGATGTCTTCGGCGCAGACGCAGACGCAGAGGATAAGAAGGAGCAGTCCATGAACTTCACCGTGAAGTTCCAGGACATGAAGAACTGGGCATTGGAGATCTCCATGACCGCCGAGGACGAGTTCGAAGGTGAGGTCACCCAGACGTTCACCGTGATGGCCGACGGTTCCTACCTTTACCTGGATTCCCCAGACATCGCCACGATGAGCCAGGGTTTCTTGAACGGTCCAGCAAAGTTGGAACTCGGATTCGTTGAGAAGATGATGAAAGCCGAAATGGATTTCGACCTCAACGATGGTGAAGGTGCCAGGTCTAAGCTGAGTGAGGCACTCGGTCAGCTCAGCTTCAAGGAAGAAGGTAGTACCGAAGGCAAGCGCCGCTTCCTGATGAATGAGGCGCCCATGACCGGCTTCATGGTCTTCAGCGCCGAGAACTGGTTCTTGGAAAACGCCGAGGTCAACGCCCCAGGCATGAAGGCCGTCATCAAGGCCAGCGATTCCGCCAAGGTCAAGGAGTGGCCAGAAGGCACCTTCACCTTCAAGCCTGCGGAAGGCGTCGTCGTCACTGACGTAACCTCCATGCTTCAGGGCATGATGGGCGGCATGGGCGGCATGGAGCCCGAGGAAGACCTCGAATTCTAAGTTCGGTCCACACCCACCCGGCGGGTGCCCCAGACCCGGGGCGCCCGCCTTTTTTTTTGAGAGTTCAGATGAAGTCTAAGTTCAGCTTCCTACTGCTGGCGTTTGGTGCCTGCACCACACCTTCAGAGAATCCTGATCCGCTGGCATCGGGCCTGCAGAATGCGAATGAGGTCCAGATCGAGCCAGAGACCTATGCGGAATGGGTGGATAGCCTGCCGGCGCATTCCTTGGATTCGACGACCTTTCGCACCAGCGCACAGGGCAAGATTGGGGTGCAAATTCAAGAGGATGGCATGAACATGAACCTGGATATCCAACTCGGCATCGAGGTGGATTACCTTGACTTGCGCCACTTCCGCGAGGACATCTGGGTGCACGTCGCACTGCCCGATATTCCCGACTTTGCTGGCTTCGAGGATTTGAGCTTCGCAATCAAGCTTCTCGCCGATGGCGAGAAGCTGTACATAACCCCGGAGTTCCAGGATGACCTGCTCGGCGCGCAGATTGAGGCTGCCGACATCGGCATCGAGGACATGATTTTGACTCTCGACGCCGACCTGTTCGAGGACCTGATGAGAGTTTATTGGGTGGCCCTGGAAGACGTCGACGTGGATCTTTCTGCCTTCTTGCCTGAAGGCATGACGGTTGACGAGTTCTTTGAGCGCGGTCTCAATCCGGCTGGTTGGGCGCGCGCTTATATGATGACTTCGAACATCCTCGACTTCGTGGTGGACAGCAATGAGGTTCGCATCAAGGCCCAGATGAAGGAGGAACTGTTCGGCAATGCCTTGCTGCTCATGCCCGAACAGAGTCAGATTCTCGACGACCTCACTTATGAGATGAGCTTCAACCGCTACTCCGGGCTACCGGCCAGCATGGAGATGGATATGAAGGTCGACGAGATGGTGCAGATGCTGTTCGAGCTTGACTTTACTGAATTCGAGATGGGCATCGACCTCTTCACGCCCGCGGACTTCAGTGCCGCGCATCTGGACCAGAAGCACTTCTTCCCGGTGGACACCTTCATCCAGATGGCACTCGCCTCCATTCAAGCGACGATGAACAACGATGATGGCGACATGGCTTTCTAGTCAGCGAGCGATTCCCGCTCCCATTGCATGCCTTTGCCTTGTTGCCGCAATCGCTTCGTGCGGCGACGACCCCAAGACAGCTTCCGGATCGTCAGGTGTTGCCGGAGCTGAATCCACACACTTCGGCGACCCCGCTACCTTGGCTGCAGGCGCCGATACCGCCGGGGAATGGCATCAAGTCGCACGCTCAGACTTAAGCAGGTCGCGTAGCTGCTCTTACACCAGCACCTCGGCGCGCAGCGGCTCACAGCGTGGCAGCCTGATCCATGAGGATCGCACTCACTTCCTAATCCGTTCATTTATTCCCGTCGCCACCACGAGTAGTGATGGTGAAGCGGCCGCCACCGAGTTCGAGGTGGTGCGCGCCGTCGACGGCAAGGAGTTACGCATCCTGTTGCCGACGGTACTCGGCACGGCGTCGAGCGTCGCCATCTTCCCGGTGGACCGCCTCGACGAACTCGCCGACGTTCGGCCCGGTCATCCACTCCACCGCTTCCGCTTCGAGGCCCTGAACCCTGTGCTGATGGCACAGGCCCTAGTGGACGCATGCAGTGACGTTGCGAAACTAAACGAGGAGTCCGATGCGCTGCGACTTACCGCCAAGCTCCAGGCCGAAGACTTGCGTCGGCTTGGCGTGATTGACCTGAACGATCGTGAAGCAAACTTTAAGTTGGAAGTCGAGCTCATGGAGGAGACCGGTAGCTTCCTTGGCTTAAAGGTGCTCGGTGCTGACAGTGGAGCCATTCGCTTCCAGCTTCAGTTCGCGGACCTGCCGCCAGATTCACGTCTGCACGAAGAGGCTTTTACTCTTGACATTCCGGCGGCCTACGACATCGTCGACCTGTCTCAGCAACTCTCCCGCTAATTCCCTCCCAAGATGAAACTCCTTCTCCCCTTGATTTTTGCAACCTTGTTCCTCTCGTGCGCCGCACAACCGAAGCATAAGGACATCACCCTCGAAGGCTCTGCCGCCAACGCGGCCTTCCACGAGTGGTCAGCGGCCTTGCCTGCCGAGTTCACCTATCCGGTGGAGTATCGCTTCGACATGACCTTCGGCATTGAAGGTATTGAGGATCTCGCAGGTCAGGAATTGGTTTTTAAGATCGGTGCCGATACGTCGATGGTCTCCGCATGGGAATTCCGCATGCAGTCCAAGCTCTCGCTCGAGGTCATGGGCCAGGAGATTGCGGTCAATATCGGTGCAGAATCCAACGCCGAGGAGTTGCGCATCTCGCTCGACAACATGGAGTTCCTCGCCATGCAAACGGGCATGGAGCCCCCTTCCGGCCTCAGCATCTCCACCGATCGCGTGCAGAAGGTCTGGGACGCGATTATGCGCCTGACCGAAGTATCGCTCGAGACGGTTGATGGCTTCGAGGATGTTGGCGCCTTTGCTGATGGATTTAAAGGAGTCGGTGACTTCGTCCACCCTGCGTTGAACTCGCGTTATCTGGCGATGTCGCCGATGCTGAGCGCGGGTCGCTGGCAGGTGGAGGGTGAGTTCGCGTACGTGAGCTTCGACATTAACCAGGATCTGTTCATGGAGATGCTGAGCGATCTTGCTAGCGCCGAACTCGCTATCGATATGGACGCGATCAGTCAGGCTGCGGACAACATGAAGATGAGCACGACCTTCGATGTGCAGGACGGAAAGATGACGAACATGACCGTGCTAGCATCGCTCTCCTTTAAGGACGACTTCGGCCAGGAGTTGCCGATGGACATCGCCATAACCTTCGACAACTCGCCATTGCTTGAACCGGTCACGCCGGTGGAGTTCTCGGACCCGAGCACCGCCATGGACCTGAACACCTACTTCGATGATTACTGGCCTATGGTCGAGAGCATGATGCCGATGATCGAGAGCATGATGCGTCAGGAGATGGGCGACGATGCCGGCGCCGCCGACGAAGACTTCGAGTTCTAAGGATGAAGCGGATCGGTGTGGCGTTGATGGCTGCCGCCCCTTTGTGGGCGGCGTGCAGCGATTCGGAGGTCGACTGGGACAGCATCACGGCGCTGGAAGGCGCAAACGGCGCGCAAGCGGCACTCGAGTGGAGGAACGGCCTCGACTTCACGAGCGAGCTGCAATATCCAATCACGGTGCATTGGGATATTGACATCCAACTGAAGGACATTCCTCAACCCCTGGGGCCAGCGAAGGATGGCTTCATCGTGGCTTCGCTCGATACCACCTTGTTCGGAAAGAATGAATTCCGCACGCGTTGTTCAATCGAGATGGCGGCATGGGGGCGCGATGAATTCATCATTGTGCACCTGGATTCCAATCATGAGGAGCTGCGCATTAGTCATCGTGGCATCGACTCCATCGGTCCAATCGAGGTGCCGACGGGAATGGTCATCTCCGCCGACCGCCTACAGCTGGCCACCGACTTCTTGCTACGCCTGGTCAGCAATGCACCGGGTTTTCTTGCCGAGGAACTGAAGGTGGTCTCCGATTTCGATGGAATCTCCGACATCTTCCATCCTGACAATATCGCGCGCTTGCTTGGCCCTACGACCTTGCAGCAAGGCTGCACCTGGAGGCAGTCCGATGAGCGCACCCAAGTGACCTTCGCACCCTTGATGGCCTTGGCCAGTTCCGAGGCTACGGAGGTCATGCCGTCGGACTTTTCCTTGTCCGGATTCGACCAACTCTTCGACCTCGAGATCACGATGGAATTCGATCGCGTAAGCGGCGCCTTCATGGCATGGATTCTGCCTTCCATTACGTTTTCGATGACTTGTCTGCCAACACCAAGGAGCAGCCTTCGATGATGGTGACCTTGCATTGTGAGCCGCGCGGCACCGAGGTCCGAGCGTTGAAGTTCCGGGAGAACGAGGAGGTCTTGGATCTTAACGAGGATTTTGATGAGATGTGGCCGTTGATTGTCGCCATGGAGCCAGCCATCCTCGAGGCCTATCGCAAGGTCGCCGATGATGCGGCGCAGTCGGAAGACTTTTCCTTCTGAATCAGGACTTGCCTAATTCGGGCTCAATAGCCGCCCACACGCGTTCGGCCACCGAACGCCACGAGAACTGCTGCGAACGTGCGCGCCCCAGTGCCGCCAACTCCTGGCGCAATGGGCCGTCTTCCACCAGGCGGAACAGTTGCTTGGCGATCGATTCGTCGTCAGCGGGATCACAGTACAGGGCGGCGTCGCCACAGACCTCGGGCAACGAGGTGGTGTTGCTGGATATCACCGGACAACCGAGCAGCATGGCCTCTCCAGGTGGCAGGCCCCAACCCTCGTAGAAGGAGGGGAACACGAAACCGAGCGCATGTTCATAGAGCGCGCGCAGTTCGCCGTCGGAGACACGCCCGACATGGATGGCATTCTCGGACAAGCTATCGACGCCATCGGCCTCGAAGACCTTCGGGTTGGTGCCGCCGGCGATGACCAGTGGTACCTTGACGTCGGCAATCTTCATGGCGCGCAGGATGGCGGCGAAGTTCTTGTTCGGATTCAAGCTGCTGACCGCCAGCAGGAAGCCGCCATGCTCGAGACCGTGCTTATCGATGATGCTGGTGTCGGCGTCGCAACGCAGCACATGCTCATGGCCTTCCAACAGCACATGCGTCCGTGAGCGCGGGATCTCGAAGTACTTCTCGATCTCGGCGGCGGTGTTCTCGCTTACTGCGGTCAACACCTTCGCGCGTTTGGCCGCACGCGGCATGATCCAGCGGTAGACCAGGTTGAAGATGCCGGTGTGGGTTTCCGGTCGCGCGAAGACCTGCAGGTCATGGATCATGACCATCATGTCGCGGTGGCCGACCGGCGCGGTGTTCTTCAGGTTCAGCAGGAAACCCTTAGCGAGGCGAGGCAGTTCGAACTGCTCCCAGAAGTGCGAACGCATCATGCCCTTCACGCGCAGTTGCAAATGGCGATACTCCGGCATCTTTGCGGGATGCGTGGGGCTCAATAGGATGAACTCGTAACGTTTGTGATCGATACTGCCATCCTCGATCATGGCGTCGAGCTCGCGCAGGAGCTCACGACCCCAGCGCTGGACGCCGGTGAGCGGTTCGTCGAGGAACCGCGCGTTGATGAAGATAGGGATCGGCTTGCTCATGCGCGAAGGCCAGACCTACTCGGGTGGTGCCGCGGCAAGGATGCGGTCCTGCATCTCACGCACCGCTTGATCAAGTCCGATGTAGACGGCACGGCAGACGATGGCGTAACCGATGTTCAGTTCTTCGATCCACGGCAGTTGCGCTATCGGCAGCACGTTGTCGTAATCCAAGCCATGTCCGGCGTTGACGCGCAGTCCCATCTCATGCGCATAGTTCGCGGCGGTCTCCAATCGCTTCAGTTCGTTCTCCTTGTTGTTACCGCTGGCGTTGGCGTAAGCACCGGTATGCAACTCCACATAATCGGCGCCGCAGCGAGCCGAGTTCTCGATGGCGTCGGGCAGGGGATCGATGAACAGGCTCACTTCCACGCCAGCTTCGTGCAGGCGCTTGATGCCGGCCGGCAAGCAATCCATGTAGGCGCTGACATCCAAGCCACCCTCGGTGGTGAGTTCCTCGCGTTTCTCCGGAACGATGCAGACCTGTGCCGGCTGCAGTTCACAAGCAAGATCGATCATCGATTCGGTCCACGCCATTTCAAGGTTGAGCATGGTCTTCACCGTCTGGCTCAACAGGCGCACATCACGTTCCTGAATGTGGCGCTGATCCTCGCGCAGGTGCACGGTGATGCCGTTGGCACCGGCGAGCTCACACAAGCCAGCGGCCATGACGGGATCCGGTTCCTGGGCTCGGCGGGCTTGCCGCACGGTGGCGACATGATCGATGTTCACGTGGAGTCGTGGCATGGAGCGCGTATTCTACTTCAGCCATGCTGCGCATCACTGCTGGAGAGTTTCGGGGCCGCCGCCTGAAGGTGCCCAAGGTCGCTGCTACGCGACCCCTGGTCGAGCGTGCCCGGGAAGGCATGTTCAACCATCTCGGTGACCTGGTCGAGAATGCGCTGGTCTGGGACGTCTATGCTGGCAGTGGCATCTTGGGCCTTGAGGCGCTTTCTCGCGGTGCGGCCAAGGTGATCGCCGTTGAGCGCCACCATCGTGCTGCCATGCAGTTGGAGGAGAACGCTCAGTTGCTGGCTTGCCAGGACCAGCTGCAATGCCTGCGCATCGATGCCTTCCGCCTGCCCACCCTGACCGATTCTCAGGCGGCTCCGGATCTGATTTTCTTCGACCCACCATACGATGACTTCCGCAGGGGCGGGCCTGAGAGAATCAAGGTCTGGAGCTTGTTTTTGGACTTGGCGCGGCGCCTCAATGTCGGCGGGTGTGCTGTGGCCCACACCCCACGCGGCATTCTCAGCGACGAGGAGCTCAGTGATTTGCCGGGCATCGAGCGCCGTGATTACAGTAATACCTCTCTTTACTGGTGGCATAAGGCCGCCAGCACCGAATCATGAAGAACGGAATCCGCGCCTCCCTCTGGAATGGCAAGGCCTTTGCGCCGGGTTGGATGACCTGGTCCCAAGGCACAATCGGTCAGTTGAAGTTCGGCGCGCCGCCCCGCAAACAGGCCGCCAATCTTCATGACCTCGGCACCTCCGAGGTCATACCTGGCTTCGTCGACACCTTGTTGCATGGTTTCGCCGGCGTTGATTGTGGCGATGGCTCGGCGGCGGCCTTGGATCGCATGAGTCGTGCGCTTGCTGCCACCGGAGTGACCACTGCCTATGCCGGCATGTATCCGTTGAGTCTTGGCGATTACCGCGCCGCAGCGAAGCGTTGGAAGCAATGGAGGTCCAAGCGTGGAACAGCACGTACGCGCTTCATCGGTTGGCATTCCGAAGGTCCGTTCATCGCGCGCGGCATGCGTGGCGCCTTGCCGGCCAAGGCAATCCTGAAGCCAAGTGCCGAAGCCGCCAAGGAGTTGGTGAATGCCTGCGATGGTTGGTTGAAGATCTGCACCTTCGCACCGGAAGTGAAAGGCGCACTCGATGCCTGCGAAGTCTTCCGAAAGCATGGCGTGATGCCTTCGGTGGGCCATAGTGATGCCGGCTACCTGGATTGCCAAGCTGCCGCTGCCACCGGCGAGTTGGCCATCACTCATATGGGCAACCGCATCCAGCCGTTGAGCGCACGGGAACCTGGGCCGATTGGCTATGCGATGGCGGGCGGCATCCACTGGGCCGCAGTGATTCCCGACATGGTGCATGTAGCCCCGGAGGCTGTGCGCTTATGGGCACGCACGCCAGCCTTGCGCAAACGCCTGATGGCTTGCTCCGACAACCTGTCGCATGCCGGATTGCCAGCGGACTCGTTCACCTCGGGTGGTCAAAGGTTGCAACGCAGCGGTGCGGTCGCGATTGACAAGCAAGGCAGCTTAGCCGGCACTTTGGATTCGCTGCCGGAGTTGCTGTTGCGGATGTTGCGCGATGGCTACCTCACGCTGCAGCAGGTCATTCGTCTGGGCTGCGAAGTACCAGGAGCACTCGCCGGTGATTGCGGTCGCCTCGAAGTAGGTTTGCGACCCGATTTCGTTGTCCTAGAGAATCAAAAGCGCATCGGAGCGGTCTGGATTGGCGGCCGTAGGGTGGCTAGCAGCTGATGAGTTCTTCGAGCCCCATCGATAAGGAGCGCCGCAACATTGCGGAGCTGTTGCGGGATTGGCCGCCGACGGTGGTCGACGCCGTCATCGACGAGATGTTGCATCTGTGGCATGCGGAGCAGCTGCGCGAGAAAATAACTTGGCGCTGGAATGCGCGTCTACGCACCACCATTGGTCGCGCTATGCTCGATGACATGGTCCTGGAACTGAATCCACTGTTGTTGGGGCGTAACCCCGAAGAGATGCGTGGCGTGGTCGTGCATGAGTTGGCGCATCTCGTCACCACCAGTCGTTACGGTTTCCGCGTGCCACCGCATGGCGACGAATGGAAGTCGTTGATGCGGGCCGCTGGGGAATCTACCCGCGCCACCCACAACCTCGATGTGGAAGGTTTGCGTGCCAAGCCAAGTCGCCGTCGCCGCCGCCGGAAGGTCCGCGTATTTTCTTTCCTGATGCTCGGTCTATTCCTGCTGCCGATGTCTTGCGCCTTCCCTGGAAGCAAGTGCTGCGCTTGTCTGGATTACATTGAGCACTACCAGGAAGAGGAGGTCGCCGGAGTCTTGACCTTGCGCGCTCAGGTGGAGCCTGGGGAGCCTAGCGTCGACTTGTCCAGCGGACTGACTGGTTGGGGTGCTGAGGAAGCCGAAGCTCTCGTCGCCCAAATCCAAAATGCCGAGTAAGATACGGGGCTAATGGAGTCGTCCAAGAGCCCTGTTGAACCGCATCTGTTCACCCGCCTCCTGAAGGAGAAGGTGTGGGGTGGTACGCAGCTTTCCGCCGCGCTCGGTCTCGACCTGCCCTTCGACGGACCGCTCGGCGAGACCTGGGAGCTGAGCGATTACCCTGGCGAGGAGACGCTGGTGCGTGGTGGTTCCATGGATGGCGTCAGCCTGCGCACCTTGATGGAGGACCATCAGGAGCAGATTCTCGGCCGCTCGCAACCGAGTGCCGACGGACGCTTCCCGTTGTTGGTGAAGTTCATCGACGCCGGCGATGACCTCAGCGTGCAGATCCATCCACCGGATGGTCCGAAGTCACCGACCGGGGTCGGCAAGACCGAAGCCTGGTACATCCTCGATCATGATCCCGGCGCGGTAGTGATCTGTGGCCTCAACGAAGGCACATCCAAAGAGGTCTTCGAGAACGAGGCGGGGAGTAAGCGCGTGCGCAATCATCTGGCCGAGGTCGAGGTGCAGCGCGGCGACTGTGTCTTCGTGCCTGCCGGTCAGACTCATGCAATCCGCACCGGCGTGGTGTTGTGTGAAGTGCAACAGACCTCCGATGTTACCTATCGCATGTACGACTGGGATCGCCTCGGCCTGGACGGCAAGCCACGCGAAACCCATCTGCAGCAGGCTCTCGAAGTGGTCGATTACGACTTGGGCGCGGCACAGCCGACACGCGCAGATTTTGAAAGCGGCGATGGCCTGCGCAGAAGCGACTTGGCCGAATGTGATTACTTCCGCCTGCATGCCTTGAAGGTGGGTACGGAAGGTGGCGTGCTGAATACCGATGGTTTCGCACATACGTTGGCCGTGGTCGGCGGTGTCGGTCGCGTCGAATCCTGTGACAATAGCTTCAGCGCACGCGACTTGGTCTATGGCGATTCGGTGTTGTTGCCGGGCGCCCTCGATTGCGTGCGCCTGATCGGCGAAGGCGACGAAGGCATGGAGATTCTGATGGGGGTGGCGCTGTAATGGCGAAAGGATCGAAAAGGAAACGCGCGACCAAGAAGAAGGACCGCAACAAGCCGACGGCCGGCGCCGGGCGCGGTAAGCCGAAGGTCTCTAAGCGCGCCCGACGTGTCGCCCACGGTTTCGTGGCCGCAAGCGGAGCGCCAAGCAGCCCGGTCAAGGAAAGCGAGCAGCAGCAGTATGCAATCGACCGTTCGTCGACCGTTGGTGGCGTTCGTCTGAACCGTTGGCTTGCGGAACAAGGCGTGGACTCACGGCGCAAATGCGACCAGAAGGTGCTCGATGGCGAGGTCTCGGTCAACGGCGTCATTGTCATGGAGCCTGGCTACCGCGTGCAGGAGAATGACGACGTCATGGTCAACGGCGCAAGAATCCATCGTGCCCGCCGTCTCTACTACTTGTTCTACAAGCCTCGTGGAGTCTTGTGCACCAACGATCCGCGCGAGACTCGTACGCGTTTATGTGACCTGGTCGATCCCATGGTGCCAAGTCGCGTCTATCCGATTGGTCGCCTCGACGAGGATTCGGAAGGCCTAATCCTGCTCACCAACGACGGCGACTTCTCGCAGTTGATTGCGCATCCCAGTCATGGCGTCAAGAAGACCTATGTCTGCATGATCTCCTCTTCGATGAGCGGCGAGGATCTCGATCGCTTGCGCAGTGGTGCCTGGCTTGAAGGCTCGAAGGTCATCCCGGACAACGCGCGCATCATCCGTCGTACCCCAAGTAGCACGCAACTCGAGATCACGATCAGTGAGGGGCGGAACCGGGAAGTCCGACGCCTGCTCGCGCGCTTCGGCTTAGGTGTGAAGCGCTTGAAGCGTGTGCGCATCGGCTCCATCGGCCTAGCTGGAATCAAGCGCGGCATGTTGCGACCGCTGTCTCGCGCCGAACGTGACGCATTAGTAAAGATGGCGCTGACTTCAGGCGATGAAGGTGGCACCACACCACCACGCACCCATCGTCCTCAGCAACGTCAGTTTGGTTCGCGTTCGGACCGTAAGGCGCGAGCCAAGGTCTCACGCGAGGAGGCCGCCTCCACGCGTCGAGGCAGCCGTCGCGGCCGTCCTTCCCGATCGCCGAAGTCACCCAGCTCCTCGAGGCCGTCGCGCCCAAACAAGTCTGTGAAGAGGGGTAAGTGATTATGTTGCGTTTCGAGGGCATCATTCGCGATCCGGTCCACGGCGACATTCCACTAACCAGCGAGGAGCTGCAGGTTCTCGACACCGCCGAGATGCAGCGCCTGCGCAACGTGCGCCAACTCGGCGCCACGCACCTGATCTATCCCGGCGCGCAACACTCGCGCTTCGAACATTCAATCGGCACCGCCCACCTTGCCACACGTATGGCCGAGTCCGTCAACAATGTGCGCGACTCGCAGAGCGACGGCCGCCTTGACGGTTACGACGCGCATGGACTGCGCATCATCCGTCTCGCCGCCTTGGTGCACGACGCCACTCATCTGCCTTTCGGCCATAACATCGAGGATCAGACCGGCCTGCTGCCGCGTCACGATACGCCAGCACGTTTCGAGAAGATGTTCTCGGAACAGACCGACCTTGGCCGAGCCTTGCGCAAGACCGGTGCCCATCACGACGTGCTCTCCATCTTGGCACCAGACCTGGTCTCCGACCATGCCAGCGCACCACCGCATTGGCGTGGCCTTGTCAGCGGCACCATCGATGCCGACATGCTCGACTATCTGGCACGCGATGCCATGTTCACCGGGCTCAAGTTGGAATACGATCCGCGCATCTTCAACGTCTTCCGTGTCCACCGTCGCAGCCAAGAACTGTTCGTCGACTTGGGGCGCAAGGGTTACCTGAAGGAAGCGGTCTTGAGTGAAGTGGTGCGCTGCCTGGAGGCGCGTTTCTACTTCTCCGAGCGGGTGTATTACCATCATGCCAAGGTTGCCGCCGGATCCTTGGTGGCCAAGGCGGTGGAAATCGTCCTGCTTGAGCAGGCGGTTACTTTTGAGCAACTCCAGTCCGCCACCGACTCCAGTCTTTTCGAGTTGCTGGCCGGCGCCGAGATCAAGGATGCGCGTCGCCGCGCGCTGCTTGACACCTACCTTCTGGCTTGGAGTAGAAGAAAGCTGCCCAAACGTGCGGCAGTCTATCCGGTCTATGCCAACGCCTCCTTCCAGCAGGACCTGATCAATCGATTCTTCGGCGCAGGCTCCGCGGAGGAACGCCGCGCCACCGAGCGCCGTATGACGGAGAGTCTCGCCAAGCGTGTCGGGCGTGAGATTCCCATTATGCTTTATTGCCCGTCGGGACAGATGCAGCTGAAACAAGCAAAAATGCTAGTACGTTGGCCTGGCGACTCGCATCTTACCCGCCTTTCGGACCACTCTTCGGAGATTCCCCGCCTTGCCGACCTGGAGAACTCTTACACGCGGATGTGGAAGTTTTATGTACATGCATTGACCAACGATTCCTCCGAGTTGGCGGCGGCCGGTGAAGTATGCGCGGAGTACTTCCCTCAAGCGACCAATGTCTTGGATCGAGTCCGAATTTAAGTGTTACGCAAATCGCTAAGTCGTCTATCATGAGGGATGCCCTCGCCGAGCATTTCGCCGGCAGTCCCCGAGGAAATGCTTTATACCCTCCTGAAATTCTGCGGTGCCGTTGTAGTCAGCGGAACCCTAAGCGCAGCTTCGCTTCCCCTTAGCAGCGCCGCGCCTGCACTGGATGGCAACCAATCCACGGTTGCCTTAAACAATGCAGTTTCCGTCGTTTTCGTAGGCATCGAAGGTGATTACAAGGCCACCTCTGCTGATGAGCTCGCGACTTGGTTGCTTGAAGAGAAGAAGGTCGTCGTCGGCGAATCGATTCGGGCCATGAACAATGCTGATCGTCGCGTGTGGGCAATCCAGTCGGAGGACAGCAAGAAAATGCTGAGGAGCTTGAAGTCCGGCTTAAAGAAACAAGGCTTCAAAGCCACTCCACTGGTCGCGACGGCGCTCTCTCCGCTTCGGGAAGATATGCGCACAATGAAGTCGGCGATGCGCGATGTGGAGTCCAAGGAGAAGAGAATCTGGACTTTCGCAGGTGGCGGTCGCGGTAAGGCTTTGTGGGCTTTCCACGAGAGCCGCTTCAAGTCGAAGGATGTCGAAGCCTTGTTCCGGAAGACCAAGTCCAAGATGGCCTTCTTCCACACGGAGTTCTGTTTTCAATCCGACGTCAAGGCGGAGTTAAACGGTGGCGTGCCTGCGGAGGCCGATCTCAATGTCGAGGAGATCACTAAAATCGCGGCAGCCTCCCTTGATTGCCTCAAGGTCAGCACACGCGACGGGGGGGTCGTGATGGATCTCTACATCCGCGATGCTGAAAGCGTGTTGCTGTTGGAGTCTTCCAACGGTCGCCACAAGTTTTTCTGCCCCAACATCCAGAAGACCTCCATCAAGCGTTTGCAGGTTCCGGAACTGAACTGGACGGTCACGGTTGAAAACCCTGGAATGCCCTTCGGGGGTTAGCTGGCTTTTCTGCGGATTTCAGCTAACGGGCCCCGCTAAGGGTGGTAAATGTTGGCGTGAACGACAGTACACACCCATTATCAGAACGCAGCGGCTCCGGACACTTGCCCGGTTCTCTGCCATTTTTCTTCGCTTGAGCTGAGTCTGGACAAGGCGTCGAGACTATTTTTCGCTGGAATCGCCGATGGCGCCAGCGAAGTCGCGCATTCTGCAAAGGGACGAAGAGTGACAGGGTCTGGTATGGGCTCATCTTTGTCCTCCTATAGGGGAGGGAATTCTGCGTTCACGACGTCACAATGGGTCTACCTATGTCGGAATACGGTTTCATCAACCGGCTGCATGATTTCTTCACCAGCCGTCGCTTTGTCTGGATCCTGACCATCGTTCTCGCGGTGTTCCTGGTCCTGTACATGCTGTTCGTCACGATTTTCTTCAACCCTTTTGAGGCGAAGCTCGACGACACGGCCACCATCGTGCCTTCCCAGGTCGATTACTTCGTGCGTTGGCGCGACGCTGGCAGCCAGTTCGGCGACTTCCCCGAGCCTGCGATTTGGGAGGATTTCGAGGACAGCAACGCCTACGCGGAGGTGGCGGAATCGGGAGCACTGATGGATATTGGTGCCTCCAGCGGCATCACCGGGGTGCTGAACGAGATTGGCAAGGTCAGTGATTACCTGCCGGTGGGTCTTAGCCTCAAGGACGACTTCCTCAGCGAGATTGCCATCGCCGGCAATGGTGAGCTGCGTTTCGACGACCGTTTCGAAGGCATGGTCATGATGCGCGCCTCCTTCAAGGTGAAGGCCGGGGTCTCGATGATGGGTTTCGGCTTCGTGCGCGACAAGCTTCCCGAGGACATTCAGATTGAGGACGTCGGCGACGACGTCTATCGCCTGCCGCAGTTTGAACCATTCGGCTTTCAGGATGCTTACTTAGGTCGGGTAAAAGATGTGGTAATTCTCTCGAGCCGCCAGGAGTTCCTCACGCTTGCGCAGGACCTGGACAGTCGTGGCGGCCAGGATTCGCTCGCCAGGGCGTCGAATTTCCATGACAACGTCAGCGCACACCTCGGCCCGAATGAGATCCCGATCGAGATGTTCTTCCGCTGGGACAAGATTGGTCCACAGGCCGGGCGCTGGCCCGACCCGAATAGTGAAGGCCTCGCGTCCCGTTTCCTCGGACGCTTTTTCGACACGCAGATGCTGCGCTTTCTGTCCGGCTACCTGGATCTCGATACGCATATGAAGCTGCGGTTGAGTGGCGATATCGACGCCAGCCTAGGTGCTGATTTCCAGAAGGCATGGCTACAGGGACCGGCGCTTGGGTCGAATCGCATCAAGGAGTTCGCCTCGATGGCGCCGGCACAGGCCTTTGCATTCATGGCGCTGGCAGGCGATCCCGGCGACGTGCTGGTGCAGTCCTACGATTTGGTGGCCGGCGACTTGCGCCGTAGCCTGGATCGCGCGGTTGCCGATAGCGGTCAGTATCAGAGCATGCTGCAGCTGCTGCAGGATATTGGCAAGATCTACAAGCCAGGGCTGGCAATGGTCCTACGCAACAACAATATCAATACCCTGGATACCGAGTCCGCACCGAAGCACGACGGTACTCCGGTGCCGTTGTTCGCGATCGTCGGCAATGTCGATGACCCGGCCGCATTGGACCGCGTGCAGAATTTCTTCGAGGTCAACTGGGCAGCGTTCACCGGCAACCAAGGCGACGAGACGATCCAGCGATTGAGCAACATCGGTGGTGCAGAGGGACTCAGTTTCGTGAGCACCGTAATCCCCGGCACTGGCGAAATCGCGCTGTTACATCTGCGCACCCTGGATACCCTAGTGTTGACCAACTCCGGCAACTTCGCCTACGAGATCCTCACCGTGGCCTTCCTCGATCCGAAGAACTCACGCAACAAGAATTCGATTCTCGCCCTTCAGGAGAGTTTCGAAAAGGCCTTGAACACCAACAAGAACGGAGCCCACGCATTTGCCTGGATAGATCCGGGTAATGGTCGTGAGTACTTCGAGGAAAGCTCCATCGGTGCAGCCGAGGATGCCTTCCGTCTCGAGCGCGAGAGCGTTTGGCGCGCTCTGCGTCCGCAGGAGGAAGCACGTTTGCGACAGGAGATGTTCCCCGGCCAGACGTCCTTGTCCGGCACTCAAGAGAACGCTTTGCAGGCTGCGGTCGATGAGGCCTTGTTAGCTGCCGATACCGGTGCCGACAGGCGACTTCCGGAGCTGACCGCAGCAGCGCGTAGCTCCTGGTTACCTTCGCAGTTGATGGACTGGTTCTCGATAGGCTTCCGGGTCAAACGGCGTCACGCAGAACTGATGATCCAAGGCGAGATTGCCGATTAGCCAGCATTTGGGGCTGGACGAAAGCTTGAGGCGGGCTAGAATTTCCGCTCCAAACCAGCCGGGATGGCGGAATTGGCAGACGCGCATGGTTGAGGGCCATGTTGGGATAATACCCAGTGCAGGTTCGACCCCTGTTCCCGGCACCAAAACACGGCGGACCACCTTAGGGTGGTCCGTTTTTTCGTTCACGACGATGCGCCAGACACCTCTCAAGCCTTCACTCTCAACGGGCTGAAATACGGGCCCACGCGGACGCAGTTCGGCGCGATGGTAAAATTATTTGGTGAATAGGCACGACTCTAGTACGCCCGAATCCCAATACGAAAGATTGAATGCGCTTTCGCATTTGGTAGGGAATACTCCGATGTTGGTCTTGCGCTGCAAGTTCGAAGGTCGTGAGCTGAACATCTACGCCAAATACGAGTCCTCGAACTTTACCGGTAGTATCAAGGACCGCATGGCCCTGCATATCTTGCGGCATGCTTATGCCAAGGGTCGGATCCAGCCCGGCGACATGATCGTCGAGGCCACCAGCGGCAACACCGGCATCGCATTCGCTGGAATCGGCCGGGCGTTGGGGCATCCCGTTCGCATCCTGATGCCGGATTGGATGAGCCGCGAACGCGTGCAGATCATTGAGAGCTTTGGTGCGACAGTGGTTCCGATCAGCAAGGCTGAAGGCGGCTTCCTCGGCAGCATCGATTGCGCGAACAAGTACGCCGCGGAGAACGACAATGTCTTCCTGCCGCTGCAGTTCGAGAACGACGCCAACGTGCAGGCGCACTTCATGACCACCGGACCTGAGATCGTCGCACAGATGCGCGGTGCGGGTGTCGAGCCGACCGGCTTCGTGGCCGGCGTCGGTACCGGCGGGACCGTGATGGGAGTGGCGCGTTATCTGCGCAGCGAAGTCCCGGCCGCCACCGTGCATCCGCTGGAGCCGGCGAACTCACCGACCTTGCGCACCGGCCATAAGGTCGGCAGCCATCGCATCCAGGGCATCAGTGATGAGTTCATTCCCGAGATCGTCAAGCTCGACACGCTTGATGAGATCGTCGACGTCTGGGATGGCGACGCGATCCTGATGGCGCAGAAACTCGCCACCCAGTGCGGCTTGCCGGTCGGAATCTCCTCGGGCGGCAACCTTGTCGGCGCGATCAAGATCGCATTGGAGCAAGGCGAAGGCGCTGCCGTGGCGACGGTGTTCTCGGACTGCAACAAGAAATACCTGAGCACCGACTATTGCAACGACGAGCCTCAGCGCGAAGATTACCTGACGCCGGAGATCGAACTCCTTGGCTTCCAGGTGTTGGAGCCGGCAAGCCTGTCATGCCAAGTCCCAAGCTAAGCATCCAGACCACCACGCTGTGGGAGTATTCCTCGCAGCATTACGGCAATACCGAGCAAGGCAGCTCGGCCTACCGCGGGGCTACGCCGTCCTATGTGATCTGGAACCTGCTGCAGCGCTACACCAAGAAGAAGGACTTGGTGGTCGACCCATTCTGCGGCAGCGGCACCACCGTGGACGTGGCGCGGGACCTCGGCCGCCGCGGCCTAGGCTATGACCTGCAACCGCACCACTCGGGCGTGTTCAAGGCCGACGCCCGCAACTTGCCGCTTGAAGATGGCAAGGCTGATTTCGTCTTCATGGATCCGCCCTATGGCGACAACCTCACCTACTCCGGTCGCCCGGAATGCATCGGTGAGTTGGCGGCGACCGACCCCGCCTACTTCGAGGCTTTCGAGGAGGTCTTTGCCGAAGTGGATCGCATCCTGAAGCCAGGTCGTTATATGGCGGTCTATGTCTGCGACGTCTGGAAGAAGCAGGCCTTCGTGCCGATCGCATCGATCCTAAGCAACATGTTGGCGCAACGATTCCTGCCGGTGGATCACATCGCAGTGGTGCGCGGCAACAAGGATCTGGATAAGGGCAACTACCACAAGGCCGCAGAGGAGGAGAACTTCTTCCTGCGCGGTTTCAATCACCTGTTGATCTTCAAGAAACCCGAAGCCGGTGAGGTGCGTCGGGCGAAGGCGCAGGAGAAAGGCCAACGACGTGGTGGAGATGAACCGGGTCGTGGACGAGCAGGTGACCGCGGTCGTCGCCCTGGTGGCCCCCGTAAGGGAAGGCCGGGTCGCCCCGGTGGTGGAAGGGGCAATCGCGGTCGGAACCGCAATCGCCCTGAACGTAGCTGAATCCGCGCTTTGCTTGAGCCTTAGCCTTTCAGCGCTTCACGGACGCGCTTGCCGTAATCAGCGTCGGCGGCATCGAAGTGCGCCAACTGGCGATCGATGATCTCCTGTGGCACGCCATCCATCGAGCCGGCGATGGCAGCAGCCAGACGGTCGCGCTGACCGTCGTCGAACATCCGGTAGAGGTTGCCTGCTTGGGTGTAATCGTCATTGCCTTTGCGGTGGTCATGGCGACCTGCGTCACCTTGCAGTGCCAACGGAGGCTCAGCGACGGACGGATCCTGAGCTGGCCCACCAAAGCTGTTCGGCTCGTAGTTGGGCGCGCCACCACCGTTGTCGTCGAAGCGCATTTGACCGGCACGGTAGTAGTTGTTGGCAGTGGTCGCCTTCGGTGCGTTGACCGGAAGCGCATCGTGATTCACGCCAAGGCGATAGCGATGGGCATCGCCGTAGCTGAAGATGCGCGCCTGCAGAGAGCTGGGCAGAGAATGAGGAGGCGATCGATAAGGTGCTGCAGGAAATGCTCTTTTTGTAGATGTCGGTTAACCTAGAGCATCATGCTCTGTACCGCATTCCTGCTGCTCCTCCAAGGCGCTGGCCCCGCGATTGGCAACCTTGAGATCGCTTCCTACCAAGGTGGGAGCATCGAGATCCATGGTCAGGGATTCGGCGATCAAGCCGCCGGCGGCATGTTGCTGCTGAAGAGCGGCTCTCAATATCGTTTGTTGCCGGCGGCTTCGCCACGGATTCCGACCTGGGAGGACCAACGCATCATCCTGGACCTGCAGCATGATTCGCCAAGCGGCAGCGTGCGGGTGATCACCACCAACGGCATCAGCAGTGCCGCTCGCGTCGAGGTCTATGCCTACGATTGGTTCGACATCCCGCCGACGCCTGGCACCAACGCATCACCGTTATCGATCACCGTCGACGATACGGATCGCGTCTGGGTGAACGAGGAGTTCCATCTCGCCTTCCAACGCTTGGACTTGAATACCGGTGTGGTTACCGGCTTGTCGATCCCGCAACCACCGCCGCCAGGCCCGTTCGCGAGTACCATCTTCGCCGACAACCGCACGCAGATGTCGATCCTCGGCGAAGACGTATTGGTCGATCCGCAAGGGCGTATCTGGTTCTCACAAGGAGGCGCCAACCTCTATTCAGGCATCCATCCGAACCATAGTCGCATCGTCTGCGTACTGCCCGACGAGCCTAGTGGTCCGGAGTTCCGCGTCTACAACATGCCGAACGACTGGAACGAGGTCATCGGCCTGGCGTGGGATCCGACGCGCGATTGGCTCTGGTTCGCCGAGGGTAGCCTCGCTTCCGGTTCGCGCATCGTCGGCTTCGATCCGGAATTGATCCCATGGGATAACCATTTCGATTTCAGCACTTCGCTTTCGCATCAAGTAGGGACACCCGGCTTGCCGACGGACCCGGTCTATCACTACTACGACGTACCGAATCCCACGGCTCATGCGGCGCATCTGTTGGTGACCGCAAATGGCGACATCTGGTTCACCCACTTCTGGGGTAGCGCCATCGGTCGCTTGGTCCCGTCCACCGGGCAGGTCACCACCTATCCCGTCCCTGCCGCGATCTCGCGTGCGACACCTTCCTACATCGTCGGCGCCGGTCCATGGCAGATCGTCGAGGCACCGAATGGCGACATCATCTTCAACGAGTTCTTCGATTCCACCATCACGCGTTTCGACATCACGCGTGCGGATGACCCCGCCACTTGGCAACTCGATGCCAATGGCTTGAATCCCGGTATGACCGATCGCGTGGTGCCGCGTTTCGATAAGCGTCATGAGCAGATGCATTCCATCGCCTACGACGAGAAGGGCAACCTTTGGTACACCATGCACACCGCCGATGAACCGAACCTGAAGGCGGCAGTCGGATACCTCAATCCCGAGTGGACCGAGATGACGCGCTTCTCGCCGATGGATCCCACGCCTGGAACCCGCGCGTGGTCGGCTGCCGGCATCGCCATCGATCACGATTCAGGCAGCATCTTCCTCGCCGAGTTCTGGCGCAAACGCATCGGGCGATTGCGGCATGTGCCGCGGCTGCCTTAAGTGCGAACGGGAATCGCCGTCAGCTTGTTTACCTGGAGTTTCTCACGAACACATAGGCGCCCTTCTCCGCACCCCAGACCTGTTGACCGTCGGCATCGAAGCCGCGGTCCCAACTCTCCAGCACGTCCGGGTAGATCGACACCACGGACGTGGCATAGGAAGCACCGGCGAGTGAACTCGCGCAACCGGTTCCGTCGGTGCTGCCTGCGTAGACGCCATCGAATGGAACGAGGTAGATGGAACAGCCATCGCGCAGGCCAAGGTCGTCGGGACCGAAGGTGTCGAAACGGGAAGGCGATCGCCAAGCTCCGGCGTATTCAAGTGGGTCACCGGGCAAGGTGTAGACATCGCTACGGATCATCTCGCCATGTGCAGAGAGGCGGTAGATGCGTTGGCGATAGGGGCGCTCCAATGCGCTTGCCGCGGCCTGTTCGATGTAGAGCCACGGCCCATCCATGCGGTCCTCCCAGATCTCGACCATCTCCAGGCGGATGTCGAAATAGTTGTCCGGATCGGCGAGAGCCTGCGCCGAACTCGAGAAGGATCCTGTCATCCAACTGGTGAGCTCGGCGATGCGTGCTTCCGGTGAATCTTCGGCGGATGCAGGCGAGACGCATGCAGTTGGCAACAAGGCGAGGCTCATGCAAAAAGCAAGAAGAGCCACGCGGGAGCTCAGGGGATTTGCCATGCCGAAATGCTAGCGCTGCGGTCGGAACGTCGGCGAATAGACCGGAAATTGAAGAAGACCTGCACTCCTTCCGAAGTGCAGGTCTTTCGAAGCGCACGAAGCCCGATCGATCAGGCAGCGGCGCGCGTGAAACGGGCAGGCCTAGAAGCCGCCCATGCCACCCATTCCGCCCATGCCACCCATCGGGTCGCCGCCACCGGCAGGCATCGGAGGAACAGCTTCCTTGATCTCGGAGACAATCGCCTCGGTGGTGAGCAACAAGGTGCTGACCGAGGAGGCATTCTGCAGGGTAGTGCGCACGACCTTGGTCGGGTCGATGATGCCAGTTTCGATCATGTTGACGTATTCGCCGGTCGCGGCGTTGTAGCCCTTGGCAAAGGATTTGGCGGAGCGGACCTTATCGACGACCAAGGAACCATCCACACCAGCGTTGCTGGCGATCTGACGGATCGGAGCCTCGAGTGCGCGCGAGATGATCTCGGCACCGGCCTTCTGGTCACCACTCAAGTCGAGCTTGGCGATGCCAGCTTGTGCGCGCAGCAAGGAAGTACCGCCACCAGGCAGCACACCCTCTTCCGCGGCGGCACGGACTGAAGCGAGCGCGTCCTCAACGCGATCCTTCTTCTCCTTCATCTCGGCTTCTGTTGCTGCGCCGACGTTCAGCACTGCGACGCCACCGGACAACTTGGCTAGGCGCTCCATCAACTTCTCGCGATCGTACTCGCTCGAAGTGCGTTCGATCTCGGCGCGGATTTGCTCCATGCGATCCTTAATCGCGGCCTTGGAACCTGCACCCTCGACGATGGTGGTGGACTCCTTGGTGATTACGACGCGCTTAGCGCGACCAAGGTGCTCCACTTCCGTGGTCTCGAGCTTCATGCCCAAGTCCTCGACAATGGCGGAACCACCGGTCAAAATCGCGATGTCTTCCATCATCGACTTGCGACGATCACCGAAGCCAGGTGCCTTCACAGCAGCACACTTGAAGATGCCCCGCAGCTTGTTGACGACCAAGGTTGCTAGGGCCTCGCCCTCGACGTCCTCGGCGATGATCAACAACGGCTTGCTGGACTTGGCGACGGCCTCGAGCACAGGCAGCATGTCGCGCACGTTGGCAATCTTCTTCTCGAAGATCAGAATGTAGGCATCTTCGAGCTCGGCTTCCATCTTCTCCATGTTGGTGGAGAAGTGCGGCGACAGGTAACCCTTGTCGAACTGCATGCCTTCGACCCACTCAATCTCGGTGTCGAGCGAACGGCCTTCTTCGACGGTGATGACACCATCCTTGCCGACGCGATCAAAAGCCTCGGCCAACTTCGAACCGATTTCGGTGTCGTTATTGGCAGCGATGGCTGCGACCTGCTCGATTTCCGTCGTGCTCTTGACCTTGGTCGACTTCTTCGTCAGAAAGCTGACGACCGAATCGACCGCGGCTTCCATGCCACGCTTCAGCTCGACTGGGTTGGCGCCAGCAGCGACGTTGCGCAGGCCTTCCTCGAAGATGGCTTCGGCAAGCACGGTTGCCGAAGTGGTGCCATCGCCAGCGATGTCACTGGTCTTGGCGGAAACCTGACGCACCAGCTGTGCGCCGATGTTCTCGTAGGCGTCTTCGAGCTCAATCTCGCGGGCCACCGATACACCATCCTTGGTGACGGTTGGGGTGCCGAAGCTCTTCTCGATGATGACGTTGCGACCACGTGGGCCGAGGGTGACCTTCACAGCAGCAGCAAGCTTCTGTACGCCGGCGCGGATTCCGTCGCGGGCTTCCTGGTCAAATGCGATTTTCTTAGCAGCCATGATTTTGTCCTAGCCAATGATTCCGAGGATGTCGTTCTCGGACATGATGAGGTACTCGACGCCTTCCCACTCGACTTCAGTGCCGGCGTAGGAGGTGAACAGCACGGTGTTACCCACGCCAACGGTGAACTCGGTGCGGGAGCCATCCTCGAGCAAGCGGCCTTCGCCGAGTGCGATGATGGTGCCTTCAGCAGGCTTCTCCTTTGCGGAGTCAGGCAGCACGATGCCACCGGCAGAGATGTCAGCAGCTGCGAGGCGCTGGACGAGGACTTTGTCGCCCAGTGGGCGGATTGCGACTTTCTTGGCGGTCTTGGCCATGGTTAGTTATGTGTTTCTCGGAGCGCGAGGATTACCAAGGCTCGCTCGGATCGGGCGAGCTACCTGGGCCCATCGAAGGGCGGGGATGATCCGGACGCTGGGAAAAGATGCGTTGGACGGTGATGCGAAGCACCTCCGCCGGGATTGGTTTGTGCAGCATAGTGATAACACCCAAATCCATCGCGGCCATTTCGATCTCGCGGGAAGGGTTGCCTGTCATCAGAATGCTAGGAACAAGCTGTCCTGCTTGTTGAAGCTGCCCCAAAACCTCAAGCCCAGTCAAACCAGGCATGTGCATGTCGAGCAGGGAGAGGTCAAATGGCCCATCTAGTAGGCATTGCAGTGCCTGACCACCATCCGTTGCGATTTCAATCGTGACATCCAAGCCCTTCAACAGGGCGACCACGGCAGCGAGCTGCTCCTGCTGGTCGTCGGCGATCAGAATGCGGTATGGCATGGGTAAAACCTTGCCCCGCAAAGAGCAATCGCTGTGCCAAGCGCAACCTGTCGTATTGGCAGTCACTAGGCGCCGGGCCAGCAATCCTCGTCTTCTTCCTCGTCCTCGCCCTCGTCGCCGAAGTCGTGGCCACCTTCGACCCACTCGCTCTCCTCGAGCCATTCACTCTTGTCCAGGGCCTGGACCTGGCCTTCTACGAGGATGTCCTTGTTCTCCCAACTATCGATCGCCTTCTTCAAGGCTTCGGAATCGAGCTTGCCGCCGCACAGCAGGCACAGGCCGCCACCTTCCAGCGCCTCAACGGCGTCACTGAAAGAGGCCACGGTGTAGCTGCACAAGGGGCAGGTCACGACGACGTTGGAGGGTGGCATCAGCACGGAGCTCCTTTAGGCCCAAACTCAGCACCGGTTTCGCGCTTGCGAAGGTAATGGAGCAGCGGAAGTTGCAGCAGCGCATGGCAGATTTCGCTGTTCTCGATCATGTCTGCGAGTTCCGAGAACGGGCGCGTGAAAACGTCGATGACCTCGTCATTATCGAGGTCGCGATTGGCACTGGGCCTGGCGTTGCGCACCAGATAGGAGCTGCAACGATTGTTGTGCGTAGCGGGATTCGGTTCAGTGGCGCAAAGCAGCACCGGTTCGTCGCCAACATAACCGGTCTCCTCGCGCAACTCGCGGACCGCCGCGTCCTCGGGATCCTCGCCTGGTTCGATCACGCCGCCTGGGATCTCCAAGCGCACGCCGCCGATGCCGGGTCGCTGCTGACGGATGAACACGATCTCGTCTTCGGGGGTGACCGCGACCACATTCACCCAGTCATTGGTCTCGATTACGTAGAAGGACCGTTCGCCATCCTTATCCGGATGGGAATAGAAATCCTCGCGTACCGAGAAGATGCGGAATTGCCCGCATGGGCGCGAGCGTAGTAGTTTCCAACGATCAGCCATTGCCGTGCGTTGCGCCCAAACCTGGGTCAGCATGTTGCTTTGCGACTTCCAGTAAGGCCGACAGCGCCCCAGAAGCAAGCAAGGCGTAGAAGGCGCCGGCCAGGAACTCGGCAGCCATGTGTTCGGCATTGTCCTCTTCCATGAAGCGGGTGACAGCTGCCGAAGCGCCCAACATCGAAGCCGAACCGGCCAAGTCCTCATGCCAGAACTTGCCCCAATCACTGAAGCGCGATTCGGCGCGGCGGGCGGCTAGGCGATGCCAGTTGCCTGCGCGCAACATCTCGGCGAGCTCAGGGCTGCTCGTCTCGACGCGGACTTCCCAGACCGGATCCTTTCCTTGATCACCCCAGACCATGCCAACAAAGACGCAAAGCAGGTTTTGATTGTCCATCCAGCGGTAGCCGTACTCCAACCGGCCGTCGCTAGGTTGCGGATCGACCAGCAGGAAGGGGGCGTCGTCGGGTAGGGCGAAGGTCGCGCGCGCATGATCGAGAACCTTTTTCACGCGCTGGAACAGGGTGGGGATGCGCATCACCGCCGCCAAATCCTCAAGCACGATTGGGTTCGTCCGAGGGTACTCGGTAGGAACGCTGCGCTGCGGTTCGGCAGGTGGCTGTGGAGAAGGTTCAATCACGCCATCCACAGTTTAAGGAACTCTGTTTGGTTCCGCTTAGGCTTGGCAGGGGCTGCGATTAGCCCCTCAACAGGGTCGTTGCGAAACCGGTGTCATCCAAGCCTGCCTCCAGGCTGCGCAGCATGACGTTGACGGCTTCGCCTGGACGATCCTGCTCATGCAACGACAGGATTAGCTCCGACACCGTAATCGGGTCAGTTGGTGCATGTTGCCAAGCACGCTTCAGATAGGCCACAGCCCCTTCCAAATCGCCGACGGCACGCAAGACTTTGCCCAGTTCGCGCGCAATTTGATGGTTTTCCGGATCTTGGCGAAAGGCTTCCAGCAGGAAATCAGCTGCAGCGACGAAGCGGCCTTCGTCGTGACAGCGCTGGGCGCGGTGGAGGAGGTTTTTGGGTGATTTCATCTGGATGCTGGGAAGTGTCCAGGCCTATATCGTCGTAACTCCGGGCAAAAATGAAGGGAGGCCGGGAAAAATCCCGGCCTCCCTAGTAAAGGAAGTTCCTTCCTTAGTTGATGCTCACGGTGACCGTGTTGGAGTTGTAGATGTCCGTGCCATCCACAATCTGCATTTCGACGTAGGCAGTGCGGCCAGCACCACGGCTAGGAATGAGCTTGTTGTAGGAGCCGATTCCAGACGAGGTGGTAGCACCCGTACCGACAATACCGTTCCAGGTAGTGAAGAGAGGGCTGCCATCAGTGAAGGAGTAGACGATGGTGTACGACTTGTTCGCAGGAGCACCGGTCCAGCTGAGGGTAACCAGCTGACCTGGGTTTGGCGTGGAGTCGCTGATGGTCATCGCGATGGTGTCGTTCGCCAAGCCGCCGCCGTTGCCACCGAATGGGTGACTCTCGGACAGGCTGCTGCCGCCAGAAGCGTTGGACTGAACGTGGATCGCACCACCTTCCCAACCACCGGTAGGCAGGGTCATGTTAATGACAGTGCCACCGCTGCTAGAAGCAAGGCCATTAACCTTCACCATTTCGCCACCAGAGTTGGAGCCGTTGAGAGTGTTGCTCTGCAGCCACAGGGTGTTGCCCGTGGAGGAGAAGTTCGTACCGGTGATGGTGATGTTGCCGCCAAGGGTCATGTTGCCGGTGATATTCGTGATGGAGGGCATCGAGGCACTGCGGGTGCCGTAGATGAATTTCACACCATTGCTGTCATCGGAAGCGATTGAACGGTTTGCATTACCGGTACCAATCGCGTAGGCGTACATGGTGGCCGAGCTGCTGCTCGAGTGACCGAGACCCAACGCGTGGCCGAGCTCATGACAACCAATACCTTGAATGTCCTGACCACTGCCCACGTTGTTTGGGCCGTCCTGCCAGTTCCACGCGTCGCCGTAGAAGCGGATGCGCCAACCGTTGCTAATCGGGGTCTCGCAGTAGGCGAGGACACCACCCGAAGAGCCGCCGAGGGAGGAGATGATGTTGTCATTTCCGCCACCGACGCCACTGGCGTTACCGTTCCAAACGAAGCTGAAGTTGGCGCCGCCGGAGCCGACGGTGCTTTGGGAGGAGTCACCCGTACCGTCACCGTGAGCGCGCGAGCCCCACTCTGCACCACCTTTCCACAGCGCGAGTTCTGCGCCATCGTAGTCAGGCCAGTTCGGGTGGATGGTGTTGTTGTTGTTGGCGCTGGAGCCGTTGAAGTTGTTGAACACGCGGAAATCGCGCTGTGCCAAACCGAGGCTACCACCGATGGTGCTGTAACCCTCAGCTTCCTGCGGAGCGACAACCATGGCGGAGCCGACTAGCAAGGAGCTACCGATTGCGAGACGTAGGACGTTTTTCATCGCTGGGCCTCCTGAATGTTGTTGATTTCGCTCTTGAGGTTGCTCACACGAATGTTGCCTTCAACTGCGAAGCCTTTGCCTTTGCCGAGCACCACGGGACCCTTCTTAGTATCGATGGTGCGGAAGATGCCGCCCATAGAAGCGTAGACGCAGTGGTCAATTTCAGGACCCCAACCCTCAACCATGCCACGGAAGACAACGACTTCGTTGTCCAGGCGGTACTCGGAGGGTGCAGGCATCGAAGTGACCATCATCGAGTCGCCTTCGAAGGTACCGCCCAAGAAGGCGGCCTCTACAGTCGTGGTGTTTCCGGTATAAAGGTCTTCACCTTCAACGGTAAGGATGGTGTAGATGAGTCGGTCATCGCCTTCAGGGACGAAGCGCACAGTGCGCACGTCGGTGATGGTTCCGTGGACCGCAGAATCGGTCTTTGAAATCATCTTGGCAAGATCCAACTCCTCGATGCACGCGGAGCCACCCTGAACAAGCAGGACAGTCAAAGCCGCGGCGAGTAGCCAGCGAAGTGTTTTCATCAGTAGGGAGTTACTAGGGAATCGGGTTGTGTTCAGAGCCAACAGCTAGGCTCCGTCACTATGAGGGACACGTGACGAACCGCTCAGGTTCCCCCAAATTCACGTTTCTGGGCCTTCTGCGGTTCCTTGGAGGGGTGGAGGATGCTTATTTGTACCAGACAAAACGCCCAATTAATGCGGATTTCTAGCTGGAGCCATATTTTCAACCCGTATTTCGGCATGGGTTCTGGTGCCTCTGAGCAAGATTTCTACGCCAACGGGCAAATTTTCGTGGCAGAATAGGAGCATGCAACGTTTGTTGATTCCCCTCGCCTGCGCAGCTGGTCTCGGTATCGGTCTGCTCACACGTGCTGACGCCGGATCCGCGGCCATCGAATTGGGTCCTTCCCATGTCGAGATCCTGCCCTTTGGCCTTCTTGACGAAGTGCGCCGCGCCGACTTGGTCGTCCCCATGCAAGTTCAGCTCTACAACTCTGGTTCCGCTGGCGTGGAACTCGTGGACCTGGTCATCCAGACTCCAGAGGGTGAGCTCATTGGCTCCCGCACCTTGGATGATCGCGCGCTTGCCGGAGACCATGGTTTCCTGAACGACCTTTACCTGGAGATGGAGCGCACCGACCCGGATTTCAGTCACCGTCACACGAAGCGCCTGTTCATTCCGCTCGAGGAATACGAGCCGCTCGGTCCTGAGGGCGAAGCAGAAGCCATGCGCCGGGTGCTGCAAGGAGTCTCGGAACTGAAGCAGAGCGGCGCGCCGCAAATTTACGACGCCCAGTTCGAAGTCGACTTGGCGGCCCTGTTCGGCCCGGAGCCCCAAGTAGGAGATGTCGCGCCTTTCGAGATTATCGTGACTTGGTTCGATGGCACGAATCGCCAGAGCAATAACTTGTCGCGCACAATCACCATTTTGGCGCCGTTTCGCCCAGCGCCTCCTGGACATTGGAGCTACAACCGTGGCGTCGGCAGTTGGATGACCGGCGACCTGCATGTGCACAACTGCCGTGACGAGGCGATCAATGGCTGTGACTCCTGTGCAGCTGAGTCGGTCAACATCACTGGTTCCTTTACCAACGCGCAGCTGAAACCGCAGTTCCAGGCCCTGGGCTTTGACTTCTTCAGCTCCACCACCCACAGCTACTGCATCAACAGCGATGCCGAGTTCAATGCTGTGGTTGCCGAGGCCGCAGCCTTGACCGACCCGAGCTTCGTGATGCTCGCCAGCACTGAGGTCTCAGGTCGTGAGACTGGGGTGCAGTCGGGCAGTGATAGTTCCACCGCATTGTGCCTGCTCGGCTTCTCCGGCAATGAAGTGCACCACATGGGTGCGCACCACATCACCTCGCGTAAACCAGGCGGCCGTCAGGGCTTCTTGGATTTCTGCGACGATCCGCTGTATAGCCAAGCCGTCAATTACAACGACGTCAACAGTGAAGGCGGTTTCGCTGTGATTAACCACCCAGCGTCGAGCATGTGGGGCTTCAACAGTCTTGCCGACCTCACTGGCCAAGAGCGCAACAACGCTTGGGGTGTGGAAGTCTGGAACGGCTCTGAAGGCGCCAACAACTTCCAGACCTTCCATCGCAACTGGTGGGTGGCACGCATGGTGGGTGGAAAGCTGCTCTACCCTTACTCTGGCAGCGATACTCACGATTCAGCATATAACTTTGGCGCCACGCATACCTACGTGAACGGTCCACTGAATGGCGATTCGGTCAACGAGGCCCTCAAGTCCGGCATGAACTACTTGTCGAACGGTCCTTTCCTCGACATCAGCATCAGTGATAACGGTGGTCGCGGCTTGGGCATGGGTGAAGTCTTTAGTGTGCGCGGCAGTTTGGTTCCGAACAACTACCCAATCACCATCTCGGTGCCTTACAACGTCGACCAGAACGGCTCGACCATCGATATCTATCGTGGTGTAGTTGGCGTCGGCGAGGTGCTGGTCTCGTCGCAGAGCGGCATCACCGGCAGTGGCACCTTGACCGTGCCCGACACCCTGCCACAAAGCACCTGTTGGTATCGTGCCGAGGTACGCAACACCATCCTTACGGAATCCGCGTTGACCACGCCGGTGTTCGTTCACATGTTCTAGGCGAAGCTTGAGAATTCAGTTCTTCTTTAGGAAGTTACGCTAATATCTCTGGCTATATGCCGGATCGCATACCTTCCGAGTGGCCCTCCGTCCACCGAGTCAATAACCTCGAACAACTCACTGCAGCCATCGAGCGGTGGCGCGTGGCGGGGATTCTCGGCGTGGATACCGAGGCGAATTCCTTCTTCGCCTATCACGAACGCATGTGCCTCTTGCAGGTCTCTGCGGAGGGCGAGGACTGGATCGTCGATCCGCTCGAGCTGGGCGACGACCTGCAGGCCATGGTGCCGCTATTGGCCGACCCGACAGTCACCAAGATCTTCCATGCCGCCGAGTTCGACCTGATGATCCTGAAAAAGGACCTCGGTGTCGAGGTACGTGGCCTGTTCGACACGCAGGTGGCGATGACTCTTTTGCGCCACGAGAAGACTGGCCTTGCCGCGTTAATCCAAGCCTATTACGGCATGGAGTTGTCCAAGAAGGAGCAACGATCTAACTGGGGTAAGCGCCCGCTGACCGAAGAGCAAATTGCCTACGCACGCATCGACACGCACTTTTTGGTCGACCTGCATGATCGCCTGACCAAGGAGTTGCACGAGGCCGACATGATGGGCGCAGCCGAAGGCGAGTTCCGTCGCCAGGAAAATGAGATCCTGGTCCCAGGGCCACCGGATCCGGAACGCTATCGAAAGATGAAGGCGGCACGTGGTCTTGATGGCGCTTCGCTCGCGCGCCTGAAGGAAATCTTCTTCTGGCGCGAGTCCGTCGCTGAGAGCCGTGATGTCCCTCTGTTCCGCGTACTCGCCAACCAGGCCATGGTCGAGATGGCTAAGACCGCTCCGACCACCATCAAGGAGCTCGCCGAGATCAAGGGCATGGGCTGGAAGCAGGCCAAACGTTACGGCGATGAGCTGCTGGCGGCGATCGGTTCTGCCAAGGGCAAGAGCATCGAGGTCAACACGCCGAAGGTTTCCGCAGCCGAGCGCAAACGTCGGCGCCTGATGCGCGAGAACCTCGACGAGATGCGCAACTGGCGCAAGGAAGTTGCGAGGGAATTGGACCTACCCAGTGAGCGCCTGATGCACCGACGTCACCTCGAGGCCATCAGCAGGGCACGTCCGCAGACGTCGGAGGAATTGAATGCTGTCGTGCCGCTGAATGATTGGCAGCGACAGAACTTCGAAAGCTCGTTATTGGCTAAACTAGAGCAGTTACCTAATCCAGACGAAGCATGAAGCCCACCCAAAGTCTGACCCTGCTACTTGCAGTCTTTACCCTCGGTGCATGTGGCGGCCTTGGAACGCGTGGATGCGAGGCATGTCGCGAGCATGCCATGGAAATCGGTCGAGAATCCGAGGCATTAAACGCGCTCGGTTATGCCGAGTTCCCGGAGGCCGAGCCACCGCATTATGAGCACGATGGTCGCAGCCAGAAGGAACGCGACCTAGAAGTCATCGGCCGCAAGAACTGAACGGCCTTGCCGCACGACTCGACCGGCTTCAAAGGCCGTTGCGCAAAGCTGCTAACAATAGGCCGCCGCCGCTAAGCCACGCTCCAGCATCGCGCGATCCAGACCGTGACCGATAAACACGACCTCGGTGGTGGCTTCGCTTTCCTCCGGCCAAGGCAGGTCGGCCTCGACCGAGTAGAGGTCATAGACACCTTGCAGCAGGCAGCGATAAGGAATTCCCTGGATATTAAGGAAGCCCTTGTAGCGCACCAGCTTGTCACCGAATTGCTGCACGCAGGCATCTAGCCAGAGCCGTGCCTTCAACTCATCCAAGGGGGCGCCGCTGCGTAGGCTGATTGAGGAGATACCGCTGTGATGCGCCTCATGGGCGGCGGCGGCCACCTCGGCCAACGGCACCGCTCGCTCACGCGCCTGCAGAACTTCGTGCAGTGGTACGTCTGCGTTGGTGGTCGGCAGGATTGGCGCAGTGGGATTCAACGTACGCAGATCCACAAGTGCCTGCTCCTTGGCCTTTTCGCGGACCAGATCGGTCTTGTTCAATACCAGCAGGTCCGCCAGGGCGATCTGCTCGACCGCCGAACGTGCGGTCACCGCGTGGTAGAGGTTGGCGGCGTCGGTCAAAGTGACGACCGACTCAACTTGGTAGTAAGTGGCGATGTCGTCTTCCAACAGAAAGGTACGCAGCAGCGGCGCCGGTTCGGCGATGCCGGTGGTTTCGATGATTACACGGTCGAAACGCCTGCGCCGAAAAGTCGGTAGGCGGCGCTTGCGAAGGGCCAAGAGGCTGTCTACGAGGTCGCCGCGGACGGTGCAGCACACACAACCATTCGACAACTCCACGACGTTGTCATCGGAACGCACTACCAGCCTGTCGTCGATACCGATTTCGCCGAACTCATTGACCAGGACCGCATATCGGGTTCCCTGGTCGTTGGCGAGCAATCGGTTCAAGAGTGTGGTCTTTCCAGCGCCGAGCCAACCGGACAACAAAGTGACCGGTGTGACGAGAGCATTGTTCTCCTGCGACATTTCCCACAGGATACTGATAACGGTGACTGGAGGAGGCGATAAACTTGTTGCCAGCGAAGAGCCTTGGAAGGCAGTAAATCAGGATTCAAGTCTGGATCCGAAAAGCAGCCTGCCCATTCTTTTCGAAAAGCGTTCTCCCCGATGCGGTCACCCGTCGTGCCAACATCGAAGCCGGGCGGCGCTTCGTTTTGCCAAATGACATCATAGAGCAAGCCAACCTGAGTAGCTCGTGGACCGCTGAACTTGTCGCCAAGCTTCATGAGGCCATGCCTGCCACCAACGACACCGACCGCCGCGAACAGGTTAGGGCAGCACTTGCGGAGCAGATCGGAATCGAAACATGCCTACAGCACCCCGACACGCTGGAGGCCCCAGCCGCTTCTTATGGCCGCCGCCTTCTTTACCGAGATCCTGGCGGCGCCTTCACCGTGGTTTTGATGATCTGGGGTGGAGGGCAAGGAACACCACTTCATGACCACGCCGGATTGTGGGTCGTCGAGGCTGTTTGCCTTGGCACCATCACCGTGGAGAGTTACAAGAGGAAGCCCGCCCGCGCCGATGGTTCTGGTCTCCACGATTTCGACAAGGTGCTGACTGTCGAGGCCGGTATCGGCGAGACGGAGGCCCTCATCCCGCCTTTCGATTATCACACAATTCACAATCACCACGACAAGACGGCGGCGACCATTCACGTCTACGGCGGCGACTTGACCGAGTGCAATATCTTCTTGCCGGAGGGCTCGGGATATCGACAGGAAGTGATGCCTTTGGCCTATTCCGACTGAGCGGCATTACAATCCGCGCATGACGTGCGGTCACCAGGGGTCCTTGTTCGGCGCGCCCGAAGGGCGGTACGCGCGCGTTGCGCTCGATACCCCAGTGCGCCGCGAGTTCTCCTATCACGTGCCTGATTCCTGCGAGCCGCTTGTCGCTGGCAGCCGCGTGCGCGTCCCTTTTGGTCGACGGGAAGGCCTCGGTGTGGTGGTCGGCGTCGATGAGCATCCGCCTTCCGATGTGCCGCCCGACCGCATCCGTTCGCTGAATGGCGTGCTTGATCCCGATCCACTGCTCACGCCTTCGCTGTTGCGCTTGGCTCATTCGATTGCCGACACCACCTACTGCTCGTGGGGGCAGGCGCTGGCGGCCATGCTGCCGGCGGCGTTGCGCCGCGATCGTCCGCGCCGCACCATCCCGGTGGTGGAGTTGGTCGAGATGCCAAGCGCTGAAGATCTCGAGAAGCTGGAGAAGTCCTATCCCAAGCAAGCGAAGGCCTTGGCTTACCTGGAGCGCGCCGGCGGTCCGATGGAGCTGCGTGAAGTTCGCAATCGCACCGGCCTGTCGCGTTCCCCGCTGGACACCTTGGCTAAGAAAGGCTTCGTCAAGTTCGGCCGACGCAAGGAGTTCCTCGACCCCTTTTCCGACGTGCCGTTATTGCGCGACAAGCCGCCGCAACTGACTGATCCGCAGCAACACTGTGTGGATCGCTTGCTCGAGAGTCTCGAGACCCGCAAGCATCGCGATTACCTTTTGTTCGGCATTACTGGCTCCGGCAAGACCGAGGTCTATTTGCACGCCCTGGAACGTTGCCTGGGGCAAGACCGCGGTGCCATCGTGCTGGTGCCGGAGATCGCACTGACGCCACAGACCGTTTCGCGTTTTCGTGCACGTTGTGGCGAAGTTGCGGTGCTGCACTCGGGATTGACCGACGCTGAACGCCATGATCAATGGGTGGCGATCCGTGAAGGGCGATTGCGCGTTGTTGTGGGTGCACGCTCCGCCTTGTTTGCGCCGGTCGCCGACCTTGGCTTGATTATTGTCGATGAAGAACATGAGTCCTCCTTCAAGCAGGAATCCACGCCGCGCTATCACGCACGGGATGTAGCCCGTGAACGGGCACGCTTGGAGGATGCGGTCTGCGTATTGGGCAGTGCCACGCCGTCACTGGAATCTTGGGCAGCTGCACACGAGGAAGGAGGTCTAGTCAAACTGGAACTGCGCGATCGGGTCGCTGGTGGCAAGCTGCCGGGCATCCAAGTGGTGGACATGCGGGTGCAGCAACCGGAGAAGGGAAAGTGGCTGGTGATGTCACAACCCCTGTGCGCAGCATTGGGCAAAGCGCTCGATAACGACGAGCGCGCCATTTTGTTCCTGAACCAGCGCGGTTACGCACCGGCATGGCATTGTCGTGCTTGCGGCGGCAGTGTGCATTGCAAGGCTTGCGACGTGGCACTCACCTATCACCGCTGGCGGCGTAAGGCGATTTGTCATTATTGCTTGCACGAGGAGGAGCCGCCGCAGATCTGCCCGAATTGCAAGGGGCCGGTGGACATGGTCGGCGTGGGTACCGAACGCGCCGAGGACACCGTCGAGCGCATGTTTCCGAAGGCACGCCTGGCGCGCATGGATCGCGACACCATGTTGCGACGCGAATCCTACGAGGAAGTTTTGAAGGCCTTCGGCTGCGGAGATTTCAATGTTCTACTCGGCACGCAGATGGTGGCCAAGGGTTTGGACTTTCCCGAGGTCACCCTGGTTGGCGTATTGAATGCTGACACCGCATTGCACCACCCCGACTTCCGCGCTAGTGAGCGTTGCTTCAACCTGATTGCGCAGGTCGCCGGTCGTGCCGGCCGTAGCGACCGTGGTGGCAAGGTGGTGGTGCAGACCTGGATGCCGGAACACCCGGCATTGATGGCAGCCAAGAACCACGACTACGTCGGCTTCGCCAGGGCCGAGCTCGCTGAGCGCAAGTTGTTCGGATTCCCGCCCTTCGGTGCAGCGATTCGCTTGAGCTTCGAGGCAGAGCATCGAAGTCGGGTAGAGGAGACCGCCAGCGCCGCTGCGCAGGCACTACTTGCCGCGGCCAACGGTGCACCCGACATCAAGATCCTTGGACCGGCCGCACCGCCGGTGGAAAAGATTCGCGGGCGTATCCGCAGGCAGATCCTGATTCGCACTAGCCGCAGCGGACTGACCCAGATTCGCGAGGTGCTCTTCGACTTATGTCAGAAGCAGGGCATCACCGTTGACCCCCTGTAGGGGGAGTCAGCAGGCTAGCCTACGTCGAAGCAGGTGTGGTCAGGTCACGCCACGCTACGCGTTGTGGTTCCCCTAATGATTTATTCCACACCGGTGATGGTGCCGTCCTCGAGTAGGTCGATTTCGTTGGCTGCGGGAACACGAGGCAAGCCAGGCATGCGGAAGATTTCGCCAGTGATGACCACCAGGAAGCCGGCACCGGCGTTGATCTCGATGCGGCGGATGGTAATCGTGAAGTTGGTCGGACGCCCATACTTCTTCGGGTCGTCGGATAGGGATCCAGGCACCTTGGCGATGCAGATTGGTAGGTTGCCGTAGCCAAGTTCTTCCGCGCGCTTGATTTGGCGGTGCGCCAAACCGTCGAACTCGACATCCTTGGCACCATAGACCTTCAAGGCTACCGAGCGAATCTTCTCTTCGACTGGGGCATCCAACTCATAAACCGGTTGCAGTGGATTTGGCTCGGTATCGGCGGCCTTCATCACGGCCTTGGCAAGATCCACGGCACCTGGTCCACCTTCGGCGTGATGGGTGGAGGCGGCGAAGCCGATGCCGAGCTCCTCGCAACGCTGACGCACCATCTCAATCTCCTCGGGCGTGTCGGTGGCGAACTGGTTCAGTGCTACAACCGCAGGCTTGCCATACATACGCATGTTCTCAACATGCTTATCGAGGTTTGGCAGGCCTTCCTTGACCGCATCGGCATTGGGTGCATCCAACTCCTTCACCGGTACGCCGCCGTGCATCTTCAACGCGCGGATGGTTGCGACCAGGACGATAGCGTCGGGATTTAGCTCTGCCGAACGGCATTTGATGTCGAGGAACTTCTCGGCACCCAGGTCGGCGCCGAAGCCGGCTTCGGTGATGGTCCAGTCGGCGAAGTGCATCGCCATGCGCGTGGCGATCACCGAGTTGCAACCATGCGCGATATTCGCGAAGGGGCCGCCATGGATGAAGGCGGGCGTGCCGTTGAAGGTTTGCACCAGGTTCGGGTTCATCGCATCGCGCAGCAGTGCCATCATCGCGCCGACCCCATCCATCTGCTCGGCAAAGACCGCAGTGTTGTCACGGGTGTAGCCGACCACGGTCCGGTTGAGGCGATCGCGGAGGTCGTTGGCATCCTTGGCCAGGCACAACATCGCCATCACTTCCGATGCCGCAGTGATGTCGAAGCCGCACTCTCGTGGCACGCCTTGGCCCGGACCACCGAGGCCGGTGACATTGCGACGCAGCGCACGATCGTTCATGTCGAGCACGCGTGGCCAAGTAATCTTGCGCTGGTCGATGCCTAACTTGTTACCGAAGTGCAGGTGGTTGTCGATTAATGCGGCGAGCAGGTTGTGCGCGCTGGTAATCGCATGAAAGTCGCCGGTAAAGTGCAGGTTGATGCGATCCAACGGCATGACCTGACTATGGCCACCGCCGCAAGCCCCACCCTTCATGCCCATACAGGGACCGAGGCTTGGTTCACGCAGGGCCAAGCAGGCAGACTCCCGCAACTCGGTGAAGGCCTGCGCCAGTCCAATCGACGTGGTGGTCTTGCCTTCACCCGCCGGAGTGGGGGTAATCGCCGACACCAGGATCAGCTTTTGCTTTTTGCGTTTCCGCGGCTTGTCCAAGGCCTTAATGTCAACCTTGGCAATCTCTCGACCATAAGGCAACAGGTCATCCTTGGAGACGCCGAGCGTATCCGCGATCTCGTGGATCGGGCGCGCGGTATATTGGCGGGCAATCAGTACGTCAGTTGTCATGAGGAGCGGAAGTCTAGCTGCTTTCCGCGACCACGGGAACTGCTTCGCCTTCCGGCGAATCATGGCATCGCCGCGCCGAATCCGGATGACGGATTATTTCATCCTGTCGGTCAGGTCCACAGCCTCGCCACCGTTCGCGACGGCCAACTCCGCAAGGAAACTCGCCTGCGCTGAACCGGCCGCGATGGTGTGGAAGCGGATGCGTCGGTTGCGATTGGAGCGCTCCAGCTTCTGCAGGATGGCATCCGGCGCGGTGATTGGGCCAATGGTCGGATCGCCGTCGGTTAACAGGTAGACCGTCTGCGTTTCGGCGAAGGATAACGATGTCATCAGGGCATCATGCAGGTTGGTTCCACCGCCGGGGGCCGCTTGCTCAAGGAAGCCTTGTGCCGAAAGAAGGTTGTCTGCATCTGCGGCCACCAACTCCTCACGCCACGTCTTCACGCTGTTAGAGAACAGTACGATGTTGAATCGCGTATCGGTCGGGAGATTCGCGATGGTCTCATCCAAGACATTGGCGAAGTATTGATAGTAGGTTTGGCTATCGTCGAAGCGAGTCGACATCGAATCGCTCACGTCAAGGACGAAGACCAGGCCTTCCTGTGCGACGTTAAGACCGTGGTAGGTGTTGCGCACCATCGAATGGTTATTCTCTTCATGGTTAGCCTTGCGATTGCGCAACATGGTGGCCGCCGTCTTCTCCGAGGGCAACTGATAGAACTCAGGCCGTGCGTCCAGCCACGCCGCCCAAGCCTCACCGCTAGGGCCGACGTCCTCACCACTGAGTAGGGTCAAGCAATGAACCGCATCCTCGCGCACACGCCCTTGTTCAGTGGTGGCGAGTTCTACCAAGGCGGCCAAAGAGCTGGTACGGCGGAAGGCGAGCATGCTCTCGGTCGCCATCGAACGCACCGGCCAAGCATCATCCTGCAGCAGCTTGCAGGTGGCCTCGTAAGCCGGATTGGATTGTGAAAATCGGCGCAGCACATGGGCAGCCTGCACACGTTCGGCGGTATGGTCACTCGCGGCCAGCTCGAGGATGCGCGGCTCGGCGCGGCTTGGCAGGTTCCCGATGGCGGCCAGCGCCCACATCGCATCGCTGCGTACCCGCGTATCGCTGCTGTCCAGGCGCGCAATCAAGATGTCACGGATGGAGTCCGAACCGGATTTGACTAGGCCTTCCATCGCTAGGTCGCGCACCTTCGGGTCTTCATGCTCAAGCAGTTCTGTCAATACCGGCTCACATACGGTTGGCATGTCGGCAGCGACGTTGGCGATGACGTCGGTGCAGACTCGCGTCAGATCGTGGTCCTCGGCTTGGATGCCGCGCTTAATCAAGGCTTCTACTTCAATGCGCGATTTGGCACGTTGCAGCCCTGCGGCGATGTCGTCTCGGAACATCAAGTTCGAGGCGTCGAACCAGGCTTCAATCAGCAACAGGTAACTGTTCGCTCCGCCTAGATAGCCTAAGGCTTGAATGGAATCGCGACGTAGCTGCAGATCAGAGCTCTCCAACCCATTTTTCAGGTAGCGGGCAGCCTCACTGAGTCGCAGCTTCCCAACACCGAAGGCACCTGCCGAGGCCAACACAGAATTCTTGGACTTGACTGCCTTCAGGACCGCCTTTTCAAGGCCAGGCACGTCATTGGTAAGCAGGCCGCGAAGGACTTCACCACGGATCATCAGGTTGGGTTCAACCACCAAGCGCACGTCGCGTAGGAAAATCAGGTGGTCGTTCCCGGCAAGCAGAAGGTCGCGGCAAGCTTGACGACGCACGATCTCAGAGCGGCGGTGGGCGGCCAGCAGGCGCAACTGTTGGTTGGCATAGTTGGAGTTTGCCAAGTAAACCGCATGGACTGCGGCCATCTGTTGTGCGCCCTCGAGCTTTTGCACCATCCCGACCAGGGCTTCCACCGCTTGGTCGGTGCCGAGGCGACCGATCTCATGGATGCGAGCCACGCAAATGCGCGTGTCGGCTCCGCTGCGGCGCAGATGTTTCAGGTCTCCAAGCTGGTCGGCCAGCGTCATCGGCAGCAGCTCGCCCTGCTGAGCCATTGCGGCGGGGACGGCCCAAACCAAGGCCACAGCCTCAGGCCCTACAGCTAGGCTGCAGGCGGCGCTAAGAGCAAGTGTGGCAAGGGATTTAGGCATCACAGCAATTGCAGTTTACTACCCGGACGAGACCCGGTTGCACCAAGACATTCTTCGGCCATCGGAGAGGGTTCGATAAAATACTCCACTTCTCCGAAATAAGGAGCGCCGTGTCATGTTCAAGCCTACAACCATCATTGAGCCCTTCCGCGTGAAGGTCGTCGAACCTTTGCCGGTCCGGACTCGTGAACAGCGAACCGTGGCCCTGAAAGTGGCAAAGCTTAACCTCTTTTCGGTTCATGCGGACCAGGTCACCATTGATTTGATGACGGATTCTGGGACTTCTGCCATGAGTCAGGAGCAATGGGCCGCCATTATGCGTGGCGATGAGTCCTACGCTGGCGCGCGATCCTTCTTCCGCTTCGAGGAGACCGTCAAGCAGCTGACCGGCATGAAGCACATCATCCCGGTGCACCAGGGCCGGGCGGCCGAGAAGATTCTCTTCACCGCCTTGGGTGGCAGCGGCAAGGTAATTCCCGCAAACACCCACTTCGACACCACCCGCGCTAACGTCGAAGCCAGCGGCGCAGAGGCACTCGACCTGGTGATCAAGGAAGGCCAATGCCCTGCGACCGAACACCCCTTCAAAGGCAATCTCGATACGGACGCCTTGACCAAGGTCTTGAGCGACCGCGGCAAGGACGTGCCAATGGTGGTGCTGACGGTCACCAACAACTCCGGTGGCGGTCAGCCGGTATCGCTCGAGAACATGAAAAAGGTGCGCGAAGTCTGTGACCGCTTCAAGGTGCCACTGTTCCTTGATTGCGCGCGCTTCGCTGAGAACGCTTGGTTTATCAAGTTGCGCGAGGAAGGGCAGCAGCATCGCACGCCACGCGAAATCTCCGAGGAGATGTTCCGCTTGGCCGATGGCGCCTGGATGTCGTCGAAGAAGGATGCCTTTGGCAACATCGGTGGTTTCCTTTCGCTGAAGGACAACGCCATCGCCGGTGAGTGCCGCAACATGTTAATCCTGACCGAAGGCTTCCCGACTTATGGTGGTCTTGCCGGACGTGACCTGGAGGCGCTATCAGTTGGCCTTGAGGAGGTGCTCCAAGAAGATTACCTCGAGTATCGCATCCGCAGTACCGAATATGTCTGGCGCCACTTGGATGAGGCCGGCGTGCCATTGCTGCGTCCTGCCGGCGGCCACGCCGTCTACTTGGATGCACGCGAATTCCTTCCCCATGTCCCTCCGGGCGAACTGCCTGGGCAATCGATCAGCGTGGCGATGTTCCTCGAAGGGGGAGTACGCGCCTGTGAGATCGGCACGGTGATGTTCGGTCACACCTTGCCCGACGGCACCCAAGAAGCCGGCCCGATGGACCTCGTGCGCTTGGCGATTCCACGTCGCGTCTACACGCAATCACATATGGATTACGTGATCGAGGCGGTGAGTTACGTTTTCGAGCGTCGCGATCGATTGGGTGGCTTGAAAATCACCGATGAGCCGTTGGCCCTGCGTCACTTCACCTGTGGATTCGAGCCGCTCGGCTGGGATCCATTCAAGGCTTAATTCCTCGGAGCCTCCCTGGACGCTCAATAGAGTTCCACTTCGGCGAAACCGACACTGGCATTCCGTCCGGGTTGTCCTTGGCTCACGGAGATCACGCGTAGCTTGATCCTCTTGACCGAGATTTCCTCCTCGAATTCCATCACAGCCTTCTCCTGGAGATAGGTCGGCATGCGCAGCATCTTCGGCGGAAGGTCATTGATCGTCACCTCGACAATTTGCGGCGCCGGGGACCGATGAACACCACGGAAGTCGAATGGAGCCATCACCAACTTCAACACCGACGCCTTGCGTTTACGTCGGAAGGTAATCTCGGCTTGTGGTTGGCTGTCCTTGGCTTGGCAGCGCCACGAGGTGGCGTAGAGGCCGTCGGTGAGAAATTGTGCGACGTTCGCTCCAGCATTTGTGGAGACCTCGACACTCGGTGAGCCTGAAGGCACCAGGTTCCCTTCGCCTTCGGTGACATAGGCCAAACGTTCGGCGGAGATGCCTTCGGTCTGACGGAAGTCGATGATGCCGGATTTGAGCATTCGACCGTTGTTCAGCTGCGCGTCGGCCCGGATCTTCCAATCGCCACGCTGCGCGAAGTCATGCTGAATCGCGAAGCGGTTCTCGAACATTTCTTCTATCCGTATCCACGGCGAGTCAGGTGCTTGCAACCAATAGACCACGCGCGCGATCTCGTCAAAGTTTTCGGTCTGGCTGTCAATCCAAAGGGAGTTCGGTTGGTTCAATGACACACGAAGCAACAAGGGACCTTCATCGGGCACAGACTGCAGGGAGCGATCATTATGTAGGTTCACGCTGGTCAACGCATGACGCGAGGTTGCTTTACGCAGGAACAGCAAGGCGAAGGATTCAATCAACGGTGAGGCATCGTTATCCCAGCAGCCGCTCCCTTTCTGCTCGTCGACGATATGTTCGGCGCCTTCGAGATACCAGGAGCGACTTCCGAACATGTCGCGGTCGGTCAATCCACCTGCACGTTCGAGTCCGTAAAGGTAGTAGTAACTGGACATGCCTACTGTCATGCCTTCGTGCCAACCCCAGTTCTGGTCCAACCAGCGGATACCACTCTCGACTGAAGCCTGTGCACGCGTGACCAGCTTGTCCCTTTCGCTACGTTTCAGGTTGGCGATGCAGATCGCCAAGGTACCGATACCCGCTGCCGTCATCGACGGCGAACCCTTGTCTGAGTGACTCCTGTAGCCGAAGCCATAGGCGGAACGACTGCTTGCCTTGTTGCCCCCGTCTTCGCGACAGGCAAGGACGGCACGCGTCAAGCTTTCCCAGGTTGATTGTGGCACGTCGATGCCGGCCTTCACCGCGGCACGTAAACCCAATGCCGCATATTGGGTATTGGACAGGTCGCCGTCAGTGGCACCAACTCCCAAGCCATAGGTCCACATGCCGTTGCCTGCCTGTCCACGAATCAGACGCCTGGCGATTTCCTCCATGCGCCCCTGATCTTGCGCATCGCCACCGGCCTCGAAGGCCATCAATTCCAGGGCTGCGGAGTAGGTTCCTTCAGCCCGATTCCGATTACGTAACCGCGCCAACCCCTTCAATACCGCTTCACTGCGGATGGACTGCCCACTATGGATCAAGGTGTAGATTGCTAGCGCGTCGGTGCCATTCGGATAGCCTCCATAGGGAGGCCAGGAACCATCGATTAACTGCGAATCGAGCAGGTGTTGTACACCGAGGTCGACCGCAAAATTAATGCGCCGCACGTCAATGTGACGGCGACTGCGCATCTCGAACTGCCAGCTCTCGGATTCATCGACCACCTCAATCAGGAGGTGATTCAAGCCTGGTTGCAGGTCGAGGGTGAAGGAAGCACTTTTGGCATCGAGGTGGTCAAAGGCCTTGCGTCGGAAGATGAAACGGCCGTTCCACCAAAGGCTGAGTCGCCCGGCTGCGCCGAAGGTCACGTCGGTAGTGGACTCGGCATTGGCATAGACCGGGCGATACAAGTAGGTCGCGCGCTTGCTGCCCGGAAGGCCAGGGATCAAGCTACGGAAGTCGATGATGCCGCTATCCAGACCGGCCTGTATGCGCGGATTGACGAGGTCCTGATCCTGCGAGATCCGCATGCTTTCCAGGTTGAGCGGCATCCAGTCAAGTTCGCTGCTGTCGGTGCCGGCGTAACTCTCACGCAAGCCTAGCCAGGGTTGGCCGGCTTCCATGTGCTTGACGTTACCGAGCAAGGCCCTGGCTCCCTTGCTGTTGCGGCTTTGCAATGGACCGAGCATCTTCCATGCACCTGGGCGCAGGTGGTCCACAATCTCATCCACGCTCTGTTGCGGCGGCGCCCACGCGGAGCCGGCGAGCAGGAAAAATGAAACCAGGAGCATGCTTCCATCTAGGCTAACGTAGCGGCAACGGTAACTTGTGAATTCAGTGCGCACCCCCTCCACCCCCTTCCAAAGCACATGGCGCCTCGTCCTTGGCGTCCTGGTCGTCTTCGGCTGCACTACGACGGCCGTCACCGGCCAATCCAAAGACAAGCAGGAAACGACTCAGGAGCATGTCAGCATCGAGTACGGGCGCAAGGCGATGGCCGCCGGCGACCACTCCCAGGCCTATGGTCACTTCTTGTTCGGACTGGCGCGCACCACCAGTCCTTTTGAGGTCGTGCAACTGCTGCTCGAGAACTCCGCCCTCGCTGCCGATGCCGACGCCAGCGCCTTGTGGGCGCACGATTTCTACGCGCTTGGCGGCGACATCCGCGGTCGCATGAAGTTGAAGCCAGGCGTTTCGAAGTTATTACCGGAAGACGATGACTTCCCTTCGTCCTTGTCGGTGTCACGCGCCGAGGCCGTGCGTGAGTTGATGAAGTTCCGCGATGCGCGTGCGCGTAGTAAGCGCATCGGCGATCCTTTGTTGGCGGAGTGGGCGGAAGACCTTGCGCGCCAACTAGCCCTGGAGTCACCAGCCCTGCAGGCCGAATACGCGACCAAGTTGGATCCCAGCCTTGCGGTGAACCGTAAGGTGCAACGTCAGGTCACGCGTGGTCTAGAGAAGTTGATCCGCAACGGTTTCGGCGGTGGTGGCAACGATCAGGTAATTCGTGCAGCACGTTGCCTGCGCGGACTTGGCGCGCAGGCCAACTTCAAGGATCTGGAAGGTCCCGAACCACCGAACATGAGTGGCGAGCTGTCGACGGCGTCGGCGGCTTTAGCACGTGCACGCCAAGCGATGGCAAACAGCGGCGTGAAGGTGTGGAGCATCGAGGAGCTGGAGGATCTCGATGAGGACCAACAGCGCGCCTTCACCTTGGAGCATGGTTCCTTCGCCAACCCCGGTGTTGCGCTTTCGCCGAACGGCTGGTACCTGATCGAAACCAACTGCGGTTACTGGACCTTGCTCGGCGCGGCACAGACCGTCGAGGAACATCACAAACGCCTGGTCAATTGGTACGGAGTGGATCCCTTTATCGGCATCCAAGGCATCGTGCGTCTGGTCCCGGAATCTTACGGCCTGGAGATGGAGGGTTCGCCTTTCTGGTGGGCTGGTGGTTTCCAAGGCGGCAACGTCACCACCCTGAAGTTCACTATCAGCACGATTCCGGCCTTGGGTCGCGGACTGACGCACGAGCTCACGCACCGCTTCGATGGCGGTGCCTTCGGTGGCTTGCCGGCATGGCTGAGTGAAGGGCGTGCGGTTTGGACTGGCGGCAGCTATGGATCAATCTACGATAAGGATTTCATCGAGGATTACGTCAACTACGGCACGCTGTTCGGCGTCTACAACGATGGCTATGGCGAGCAGGAGAACCTTGAAGAGCTCATCGACGGCAGCATCGAGGAGTATCGCGATAACTATTCGGCGGGCTACGCCCTGTTCGTCTTTTTGCGCTCGTGGACTGGTTTCCTCGAGGAACCATACGAGGACGAGAATGGCAAGGAGCATGTCTACCACGACGAAGACAACGCAGTGCCGATCTTCGCTGAGCAGCTGGAGAAGTTCATGGCCGATCGCAATCGCGCTCGCGGTGGAGCGGTCGCGGGCTTCGCCAAGTACTTCGCCGACGGCAAGGATGGTCGCCCAGCGGATATGGAGACCTTCGCGCGCGATTACAAGCGCTTCCTGCGCGGTTTCTATTGGAAGGACTTCGAGCCGTGGGTGGAACTCTATGATCCGCGCGCGCCAGCTAGCCCCGACGACAACCGTCGCGTTTACGATGAGCCCACCTTCACTTGGTTGCGCAATCGTGCGGAACCATGGTTCGGCCAGGATCAAGCGCGCGTCGCTGCGGAGCTGTTCTCCGAAGTGGGATCGATCGATGATGCCGTCGCCGCCTACCGTTGGTGCTTGGCGGTGGACGAACCTAGTGATGCCACCTTGGAGCAATTGGTTGCCGACCTGCAAAGCCGGAAGTTGGCGAACGCCGCTTGGGTGATGCAGAAGTGGCAACGCTTCAGTTCGCCCTTGCGTGATTATGAAGGCAGCCTGCTCGGCCCCGCACCCTTCTTGGAAAAGCTACCACGTTTGCGTGCCCTGTTGGAAAACCGCGCCGCCGCCGCCAAGGACTATGAGGGTCGCGGTTGGCATCATGCTGCTGCAGCCATGGCTGCCGACCACGATCTACTCGCTACGGCGGTCGGCGTGGAGTTGTTGGATTATGCGCGCCCCGAAGGAGAGTTCCTTCATCCTTATACGCGGCCTGGCCGTCACCTCAGTCTTGGCGGTTGGAGTGAGAGTGGCCTGACCGGCCTAGAGGACAACCGCATCGAAGGCAACTGGTTCGTCGATTACCAAGACGACGTGCACGTCGGCCGCAAGACCGCACGTTCCGGCACCGACACCATGGACCGCGATGCGCGCGGTAGCGATGCCTTCGTGCATTCGCTTGAATGGCAGGACCCGGGTCGATACCAACTGACCGCTAAGATCGAGCAGACCACCGAGTACTACAGTGCCGGTGTCACCCTCGGTTGGACGCGCCGCGACCGCAACATTCGCTTCAGCTTCACCGGCGGCGATTACCGTTTCGCCACCAAGCAATCCGAGGAGCGCGAGGATGGCTACGGTTTCGGTTGGAACCTGAACGGGCTTTACGCGCGACAAGGGGCCAAGAGCGGTAGCGTGGGTTTCGACCGCCGCAAAACCACCTGGGACCTGCGCATGTTGGTCGATGGCCCGACGGTGGAGGTCTTCGTCGATGACAAGTACATTGCTTCGTTGACCACCCTCGACGCCCGGCCGATTCAGGGTTACATCGGCTTCTTCACCTCGACCGGCACGATGCGCGTGATTCAACCGCAAGTCACCCGCCTGGATCGCGAACTGTTCGGTCCGACTGCGACCAGTTCCGGCCGAGGTCTGCACCCTTCGCGCAAGGGTGCCAATCGCATGCGCGATTTCATTGGACGACCTGTCACCGGCCTGCCGCTGGCTGGCGCGGGTACGGCCATCCTGTGGATTCCAGGCGAGAGCGAGAAGCATCGATTGGAGATGGAGGAGGGCGAATGGCGCGAATCCGTACAGAAGACCGTCTCGACCTTTCTTGCGAGCTGGGTGGTGGAGGATCCGAGCCAAGGCATCACCGTGGTCCTACCGGAAAGCATGGCCGCCACCGACCGCGCTGCCCTGCGCGACTACTTCGCCGAGACGCCTAAGGACGAGGAGTTCGTCTTGCCACGCGGCGGGCTTCGTTGGGCGGATCACAGTTCCGATCTCGACATTACCGAACGCGGCATGACAGTCGGCGGTTGGATCCGTCCGTTGCTCGGTTTCGCCGACCCGGCTGGCATCATGCGTTATCACGCGCGCATGTCGCGTTTACGAGTGTCCTTGCCGAAGGAACTGCGCAACTTGCTGCGCGAATACCAGGATCATTCACGTCCTGGCCAGGCTGGGGCTGGCGACTAATGCAGCTCAATCTCGCTGAAGCCGACCGAGGCAGCGCCTAGCTTTCCGCCGGTGACCTCGATGATTCGCACCTTGAGAAAGTTAACCTTTGTCTTGGGGGGCAGGTCGATCACCGTCTTGTGGAACGGATCAGGATTGATGTCGTAGACCGTCGGCTCCTTGTCGTTGTTCAACCACAACTCGATCTTGGTTGCGCGTGGATTATTGGTCTGGTCCCAAGCGCACGTCAACGCGTGCGAGAACAGGATGCGGCTGGCCTTGGCGCGACGCTTCAACTTGATTTCGAGCCACGGGTCAGCATCGCCCGCCTCGCACCGCCAACGCGTTTTCCATTCATTGTCGACCAGGAAGTTGCCACCTTCGCTGCTCAGGTTGGACGAGATCGAGATCTTCGGACGGTAGGCGGGCAGAATGTTGCGCATCGAATCGCTGGCGTAGGACAAGGTCTTCGGGTCCACGCCGAACTTCAACTCAAATCGCACGGTACCCGACTCGTTGGTCGCACCGCCCTCGAAGTGTCCGACGCAGCGCACCTCATATGTCCCGCTCTTGGTGGTGGGGAATTGCTTGGCGTAGCGGTTCTCGGTAGAAGTGCCGATCGAATCCCATTCCTCGCCGACCTCGCGCACAAAATACTCCACCGCATCCGGCAGCCGGTTCTCGGGCGGGGTCACCCACATCGTCATCGGGCTCGAAGCCAATACATGCAGCTTTAGCTCGCCATCTTCAGGTAGGGAGAAATGCAGCTCATTTTTCTTCTTGTTGACGACGCTACCGCCGGTGGTGGCCCTTGCCGATGCCTTCTTCAGGAATAGTAGGGAGAAACTAGTGGAGGTGCATTTGCGCCCACCCCATGGGTCGACCCATTGGCCCTTGTTGCCTTGCTTCGAGATCAATTGCAAAGCACCTTTCTGATACCAATCATGGTCGCCGATGGTGCTGATCTTGAGGTAGCTACCGACGCGCTCCACTCCGTACAGCCAATAGTAGACCCAGTTGTAACTCTTATTGGGGTTACTCTTGACCACAAACTCGCGCGCCATCCAAGCCATGCCTTGAGAGATAGCGCGATCGATCCTGATGCGGTACTTCTTCTGGATGTTTTCGCCAAGCTGTTCGCGCGCGACCGCCAAGACGGTTAGGCCGGCGGTGGTCATCGAGCCAGTAATGCCGGTGCTGTGGCCTTGATAGTACGCGAAACCCGCCGGCACGATGGTTGCGGAGCGCTTGACCTTCTCTTGAGCGAGCATGGCTCCGTCGACTGCGTCGTACCAAACCTTGGCGGGAATCTCCACACCAGCTTCGGCAGCGGCACGTAACCCCATCACCGCGAACTGGGTGCAAGACATGTCGGCGTGGCCGCCCGGGTAGGCCCATTGGCCATTGTTCTCTTGCCAGGAGATTAGGTCCTCGGCGCGCTCCTCGATCCATTCCAGGTAGTCGGGATCGTTGAGAGCGGCCAACGCCATCAACTCGCAAGACGCCGAATAGGTCATGTCGGAAGGCACGCAACTGATGTACTCGAGACCGCGCAGAATCGCTGGATGCTTCGGGGAGATACCCGAACTTAGTAAGGCATATAGCGCGAGCGCAGTCGAGCCGTTGCGGTAGCGCCCGCGTTCTTGGCCCCAAGAGCCATCAATCAGCTGCAGGCTAAGCAGATGTTCGACACCACGGTCGACAGCATTGTTGATCTTGGCTTGTTCGACACCACGTGGTGCCTGCATCTCGAACGCCCATGCGCCGCCCGCATTGGTCACCTTGACCAATAAGTGGTTCAGGCCTTCCTGCAGCTTCAAGGTCAGTTGGTCATCGAAAGGGCTAATGCCACGGGCAACCCCCTTGGCGAAGACCTGTTCACCGTTCAGCCACATCACGCAGCCATCGTCACTGCCGAACATGATCGGCACCTGGAGTTCTTTGGTGGCTGTCAACGGTAAGTAGAGATAAGCCGCTGTCTTGCCTGTCTTGCCACATAATCCCCACAAGTCGAACTTGCCGCTATCTACGGCGGTCTTGCCGCGCGGGTTTGTGCCTTGAACCTTCTTCCACACCAAGGCGCCGTCGTCATTTTGAAAGTCACGCTCCAAGCCAGGCCAAGTCTTACCAACCTTCATCTTCTTGATGAAGTCTTCGGGACCATGCTTGCTGCCAATTGCGTGACCTTCCGGGTGGTCGAAGGCGCCGACCAACATCCAATCACCAGCGGTCACTTCTTCCTGCATCGAAACAGCAGGTGACGCGAACAGCGTAAATGCTGCAGCGCAGATCAGCAGTGCGAAGACGGGCCGAGGAGGGTGGGGTCTCAGGGGCAAGTCTTTAGAGTAGCAACGAATCCGCGTTTTTTGAGGCATCATTGCAGCCATGCTTCTCACCCAGAACCGATTTCGCCACTGCGCAGGTCGATGACCTGTAGCCATACGCTAGCATCGGAAAGCCATGCACGAGCCTGCAAGACGGCAGCTGCTTAACCCTGAGTATCGTTGTCGACCGTAATACGCCCACTTTTTTTGAGGGGGCGAAAGGTCAACGACACCAAATGGAAGACCTAGTCGCGACGCATGAGCAGCATCAGGATGTGCTTGAACATGATGATGAAGTCGATCAGCAGAGTGGCTGCCGCAGCGGCGGCCATATTCTCTGGATAGCGCTTCATGATGTTCTGCGTGTCGTAGAGGACGAAACCGCCCATCAGCAAGACGAAGGCCACCGAGAACCCCCAGCCGCTGACGATGTTGCCGCCAATACCGAAGAAGCTCAACAACACAATTGCCATCAGGCCAAAGAAGCCCATCCATAGGGCTCCACGTAGCCACAAGAAATCACGTTTGGTGGTGAGCGCGTAGGTGGACAAGCCGCCGAAGACGGCCAAGGTCAGCACGAAGGCTTGGGTCACGATGCCGGTGCCGAGCTCCAAAGTTCCGTCATAGAGCACGCCATTTTGCAGCGCGAACATAGCTTGGTCATTACCCTGACAAAGAGCGAGATAAACCAGCGGAGCGGTTAGGAAACCTTCTAAGACTCCGAATAAACCCAATCCAAGTAGGCTGATGCCTGTTCCAGCATTTGCGGTTAGGCGCAGCAGGAAGAACATGGCGCCCATCAGGAGGATAAACCCGATGAAACCGAAGCTCATCAGGCCAATGGCCTTTTCAAGCAAGGTGGTGTTAAAGGTCACCAACAAAGTGGTGCCCATCCAAACAGCCATGGCACCACCGAACAAGGTGTATACCTTGCGCAGGAATGCGATGCGGACTTCAGGGGTGGATTGGATGACGCTTCCAGCGACCACATCGCGGGCGCCTGCAGATCCGGTACGAGTAGTGTTCATGGTGCGTATTCTAGCTTCAGGAATGGGATTCGGCTAAACCGCCGTATGCGGCCAGCTCCAACGCAGTACGACCGCGCCCAGTAGAGCGCAGCAGAAAGGCAGTACGAAACTGTCGCCCAGCAGCAATCCGCCGATACCGAACAATAGGCCATAGATGAGGGCGATTCCACCGCCCCAGCCGGCCAGGATGGCGGCCACTTGACCGGAGGGGTTTGTACCGAATGGCTTCCAAGCGCCCACGGGTAAGACTTTTGCGTAGAAGAAGGCGAGATGTTCGCGGTTCACCGGCGGCGTCAGCATGGTGACGATTAGGCAGACTAGCAGCGAAGCGCCGACCACCACGATGTAGCTAACCGGGTAGGGCAGGTCGATGATGCTGCTCTCGGCCCCGAGCTTCGAGGTCATGGTCAACACCGTCATCACGGTGCTGGTCAGCAAGGCCGCAACCTCGGTCCAGGTATTGGCGCGCCACCAGAACCAGCGCAGCAACATCGCAGGGCCAAGTCCGCCGAGCAAGGACAGCGAGAAGGTGAACAAGCCGGCGATACTGTCGGCGATGGTGGCGAAGATGCCGGCAATGATGGCGATGCCGATCTCGGCGAAACGCCCCACCCAAACGTAATGACGGTCACCTTTGCTCGGCGCAAGGAAACGCCGGTACAGGTCGTTGACCACATAGGCCGATGCCAAGTTGAAGTGGGTGTCCAACGTGCTCATGAAGGCCGCCAGGAAACTCGCGCACAGTAATCCGAACAGGCCTGGGCCGAGGTACTTCGCCATCATCATCGGGTAGGCGGCTTCGTGGTCCGGGGTCAAGCTGCCGTCGTCGCCAACGAGCTGCGGTAAGGTGGCGGGATCGATCAGAATCAGCGAAGCCAGGCCGACCAGGATCCAAGGCCATGGGCGCAGGCAGTAATGGGCGAGGTGGAACCAAAGCGCCGCACCGCGGGCATGATTCTCATCCTTACATGCGGAATAGCGTTGCACGCCGATGCCACCGCCGTCGGCGTTTTTGTTTAGCCAACCTTGTAGGCCGAAGTAGATGAGGAAGCTGCCGAAACCGGCAGTCCACCACGACATCGCCGTCCAGCCCGGGGAGATGCCGGTGTTGGGGTCGGCGTCGGTAGGCAATAGGGTGGTAATGTGGTGCGGCAGCTCGGCGAATGCGGCGTGGGCTTCGGAGAAACCACCCAGCGCGCTAATGGCCTTCCATGCCAGCAGAAACGCGCCGACCAGCGCCAGTACGAACTGGAACAAGTCGGTGATCACCACGCCCCAAAGGCCCGACAGGAAGGAGTAACCCAAGGCCAGCACCAAGGCGCCGCCGACGATCCAGCCATCCATGCTTTGGTCTTCTACGTCCAAGACCACGCGCACCAACTTCTTCATAGCGACCAACACCCACATCAGCACCACCGTGTTGGTAATCATGGAATGGTAGGCGCCGTAGAAACCGCGCAAAAAGCGCGCCGGACGTCCGTGATAACGGCGCTCGATAATCTCGGCGTCGGTGGTGACCTCAAGACGCCGCCACCAGCCTGCGAGCACCACGAAGCTAAGGCTGCCACCAACAGCCATGCCCCACCACAACCAATTCATCGAGATGCCACCGGAGCGCACCCAACCAGCGACCACCAGTGGGGTGTCGGCTGCGAAGGATGTGGCCACCAAGGACGTGCCTGCAACCCACCATGGCAAGCTGCGGCCGGCCAGATAGAAGTCGCCGGTACTGCGGGAAGCGCGTCGAGTCAGCGTGATGCCGACGCCCATGGCGAACAACAGATAGACGCCAATGGCAACCCAATCCAGGTAGTGGAAACGCTCCAACAGCCTGTTCAGATCCTATTCTCCAGCAGCGATCAGCATGCCCAGCAAGGCTGGCGACAGGCCTGGGAGGTACCAACCGCGTGCGGCGCCCGGGGCGAGTTCGGCGGCATCGGGCGAGCCCGCGACGTACAGTGGCGGATGGTGATGCTGGATGGCCTCCAACCATGGACCCGGGATATTCGGCAAGCCATGACCCTCGCGCGCGCCGCATAGAATCAGCAGCGGACCAGGGAAGGTGGCGGGCGGTTCCGAATCGGGCTGGAAGATCGGCATATCCCATTCCTGCAGATACTGGATTGCATCCGGGGTGCTGGCCATGTTCAGGGTGAGGGCTGGGCGCGAGTGCGTGCGGCCGGCGGCGCCACCAGGCAAGGGGCGCAGCAAGGTCTTCGAGCCACCGCCGAGGATCAGCGGCTTTGGCGTGTCGACTTGGCGGTCCAAGGCTAGGCGTAACAACTGATCCAGACGTCCGACGGCCTCGAAGACGCGCTCTTGATTCAAGTCGCCTCGGTCGAGGGCATCACGCAGAGTAATCGCCAAGGTGACTGGGTCAGCGGGGTCAAGCAGTAAGTCCACGCCGGCGTGGATCGAGTCGACGGCTAACTCTTCTTGTGGTCCGTCACCGAATCCCGCCATGCTAATCGAGTCGGTGACCGCGACGCCGTCATAACCCCAATCCTTGCGCAGGATGTCCATCATGACCTTGGAGCGACTGGCGGGCAGACCATCAGGATCGAGCAGCGGGTATTCGAGGTGGCCAATCATGATGCTGGGCATCATGTTGAGGAGAGTCTGGAAAGGCTCGAGGTGGATACCCGGATCTTCGAAGCACACCGCCATTTCGGTGTGACTGTCTTGACTGCAGTTGCCATGTCCGGGGAAGTGCTTGCCACAGGGTATGCCGCCTGCATCATTGATGCCGCGGGTGAAGGCGCCAGCACATTCGATGACGCGTTGCACCTCGCTGCCGAAACTACGGTTGGCGATAATTGGCGAACGGGTGGTATCCGGCAAGGTCTGGTGCAGGTCGAGGACCGGGCCGAGAATCCAGCGCACGCCGGCGGTGGCGGCTTCGGCGGCGGTGCGGTGGCCAGCAGCGTAAGCGGCTTCCTCACCGAGCAGGCCGAGCGCCCAAGCATCGGGAAGCGGGGTCAAGCCTTCGAACTGCTGGCCAGCTCCGCGTTCCAGGTCGGCGCAAAACAAAATGGGATGGCCCGCCTGGTCCTCGAGGGTGTCGTGCAACCATTCGACGTCTTCTGCGTCGCCGCCAAAAATCATGAAGACGCGCGGGTCGAACTCGCGCAGACAACGCAGGCCTTCGGCCAAGCCCTCTCCTTTATCAAGACGCAAAGTAGGGGCAACTAGGTAGTCAGTTGGGGCGTGGCTCACAGCCGGCATTTTAGACGAAGCGGACGACCTACCTGGGGCTTCCCGAGCACGTAAAATCGCTGGGATGGCTTCTCCACTCGTCTTGGTTCACGGCGGCGCGGGCTCGATTCCGGCCGCATCGCAGTATGCTCATGCGCATGGCTGCCAGCTGGCCGCAGAAGTGGGCGGCGCGGTGCTGCAAGCTGGCGGTTCCTCGGTGGATGCCGCTTGCGCCGCGGTCGAGGTGCTTGAGGACAACCCGATCTACAACGCCGGTCGCGGTTGCGCCCTCACGCGCGAAGGCCGCGTGTCGCTGGACGCTGCGGTGATGTGCGGCAAGTCGCGTAATGCAGCTGGCCTTGCCGCGCTCGACGCTTTCCCCAATCCGATCAAGATTGCCAGGGCGATGCTCGAGGAATCCGAAGTGCTGTTGGTCGGCCATCCAGCGTCGGAGTGGGCTACCAGCCGCGGATTCCGACGGGTTCCGGAGAATGAGCTCACCACCGAAGCCGCCCGCATCCAGTGGCATAAGGTGGTGGAGGAAGGCGCCGACTCCAACTTCGCCGGCGGCACCGTCGGCGCCGTGGTGCGCGATGCCGAAGGATTCCTGGCGGCGGCCACTTCGACTGGCGGCACCATGGGCAAGATGCCCGGGCGCGTCGGCGATTCTCCGCTGATTGGTGCTGGCACCTATGCGGATAGCAAATGCGCTGTCAGCGCCACGGGCCAGGGCGAGGCTTTCATGCGTGCGGTCTTCGGCGCTCGTGTGGCCGACACTATCCGGTTCGGCGAAGATCCTGCCGCGGCTTTGGAGCGCAGCCTGATTCGCATCCGCGATTTCTTCGGCGGTTTGGGGGGAGCGATTCTGGTCACCCCCGATAGCGGACCGCAACAATTCTGGACGACACAGGGCATGTCCCATGGTTGGTGGTCGCCAGAAGATTCCGGCTGCGGGATTTGATTGCAAACAGCAAGGTTTCACCAGGCACTTGGTGGATGATCGCCGCAGCGTGTTCCTTTGCGCTAATGGCCGCATCGTCGAAGATGATGCCGGAGCTGCCGAGCTTCGAGAAGGTCTTCGTGCGCAGTGTGATCTCGGTGGTGCTGACCTTGGGTATGATCCGCAACGCCGGCAACTGGACACCGCCCAAACGTAAAGGCGTGTTGTTCTGGCGGGCGGTCTTCGGCTTCATCGGCCTGAGTTGTTATTTCGAGGCCATCGATCGAATCCCGCTGGGAACCGCGGTTACGGTCTACAACATGACGCCACTTTTCGCCGCAGTGGTCGGTGTGATGTTCCTGCGCGAAGGGCTGAAGTGGTTGCAGGCGATTTCATTGCTGGTAGGCCTGGGAGGGGTGGCCCTGATCAAGGGCTTCACACCGGAAGTCACTTGGGATGGCGTACTGTTCGCCCTCGGCACTGCCTTCTTCTCGGCGCTGGCCTACAGCCTAGTGCGCGTATTGAATCGCACCGAGCATTCGCTGACCATCGTGTTGGCATTCCCGCTGATCTCGATCCCACTTTCGTTGATCGCCGGTGCACATGAGTTCGTCTGGCCACAAGGTATGGCGTGGTTTTGGCTGTTGGCGCTTGGGCTTGCCACTCAGGGTGGCCAGGTCTGCCTGACCCATGCATTGCGGTATCACACCGCCTCGCGCGCCACACAGATCGGATTCGTCGGCGTGATCTTCGCGATGCTGCTTGGCAGCTTCATGGGCGATGGCTTGCCCGGCTGGGCGCAGCTGCTCGGTGCAGGATTGGTGTTCTTGAGCTTGCGGCTCGGGCGCTAAGTTACACTCGGAGAATGCCGAATTCCCTTTCTCGAATCCTGATAGGTGGCTTTGCAGCAATCGCCATTTCGACTTCTGCCTCCGCACAGGGGCCCGAGTTCCAGGAGGGGAAGGTGCGTGTCGATGGCCAGGATTATCCCTACCAGTTGCTGGTGCCGTCGAATTTGGAAGAGGGCAAGCGCTATCCGTTAATCTTGTTCCTGCATGGCGCTGGTGAGCGTGGCAATGACAATCAGGCGCAGATCCGACACTTCCCCGGGCGCATGAAGAGACTTCAGGAAGAGAATGGTGAACCATGCTTCGTACTGGCTCCGCAATGCCCCAAGGGCGTTTGGTGGACCGGTAAGCGTACACGCGGTTCTTCTGGTGTTGGCGCGGATGCTCCCATTCGGTCGATGCGTGCAGCAATGGTCGCCTTGGCGAATGTAGTGCGCGAACGACCAATCGACCTTGATCGCATGGCGCTGACCGGCTTGTCGATGGGCGGCTATGGATCTTGGAGCATGGCTACGCGCTATCCATCATGGTTCAGTGCGGTCGTGCCGATTTGCGGTGGCGGCGATGAAAGTCGTGTCTCCCGTCTCGCCGGCTTACCTCTTCAGGTTTGGCATGGCGATGCGGATACTGTGGTTCCGCCTGACCAATCACGTCGCATGGTAAAGGCATTAAAAAGGTTGAATATCCCAGTCGAATATCACGAGCTGGAAGGTGTGAGACACAACTCTTGGTCGACTGCTTATGGTGACGGTAGCTGCTTAGCCCTGCTGTTCAAGAAGAGGCGCAACCCAATCGCGGTGCAGAAAGCAACTGCTGCAGTGTTGGCGGGTGCGATTGCGAAGGAAGAACGCATCGCCTTCTTGGGCGATTCGATTACGCAGTCAGGCGCTCAGGAAAATGGCTATGTCGACTTGATCCGCAAGGGCATCGCGAAAGCGCGCCCAGATGCGGTAATCATCCCAGCCGGTATCAGCGGACACAAAGTTCCTGACTTGCTGAAGCGCTACCAAAAGGATGTTTTGGACAAGAAGCCGACCATGGTTTTTATCTACATCGGCATCAACGATGTGTGGCATTCGCAGAACGGTCGTGGCACGCCAATCGAGGAATACGAAGCCGGCCTACGCAAATTGGTCAGGGAGTTTCGCGCTGCGGGGGCGCAGGTGGTGTTGGCAACCCCCAGTGTGATTGGCGAGAAGCCGGAAGGTGAGAATGAGCTCGACAAGATGCTTCTCGATTACGCCGCAGTGTCACGCAAGGTTGCCGCCTCCGAAGGTGCGACCCTCTGCGATCTTCGTCAAGCTTTCCTGGATCACTTGATGATCTTCAATCCGAAGGACAGGTCCCAAGGCATCCTCACTAGCGACGGCGTGCACTTGAACGCCGAAGGCAATTTGTTCGTCGCGTCGGAAGCTGCGCGCGCCTTGTTCGAGGCGAAGAAAATGGGCGGTGAATAATCAGCGCCTGAGATTCGGACTGTGCCTATTGGTCACGGTCCTGCTTGGAGTTGGTACCTAGCTCCTCCGTGGCACCGCTGTCGACGCCATCGCGAAATACCTTGGCCCCAAGCCTCAGCGAGCGGCAGATATTGGGTGACCGAAACTACCCAGTCACCAGGATCAACAAACCGCTCAACGCCATCATCCAAACAACCGCAGTCCTGAACCGCTTCTCACCGATTCGCGCCAACCAATGTCGGCCGACCATATTGCCGAACACCGAACCCACGCCCATTGCCACGCCGAATCCGAGCAAGCGCCAATCCAGCACGCCGAAGCTGACATAAGTCCCGACCTTGGTCAGGTGCATCAAAAATGCGTTGAATGCCTTCGTCGCGATTATCTCCTCGCGATGTACTTGCAGGTTCAGGTAAAAAGGATTCAGCACCGGGCCGACGCCACCCACTAAACCTGAGCCCGTCGCCACCAGGAAGCCGACTGGGGCCATCATCGGGATCGTTGTCTTGAAGGCAGCCTTTTTCCTGCCCCAACGATACTGCAACACCGTACTCATTAAGAACAATCCGATTAGCCAGCGAAGCGCCTGCAGGCTGTCGTCGGAAGTGACAATCGATGCGAACAGGCGCGCCCCCAGGAATGCACCAATCAGCGCACCTGGCAGATACCAACGCGTGATGTCCCAACGGATGTGCTGGAACATCATCACGATGCGCGACAATCCGCTGCTCATGGTGCAGACCGTCACCACCGGCGCAACCGCGTGGGCACCAAGTGCCCAAGTTACGACTGGAATCAGAATCAATGCCGCGCCACCGGCCGTAAGCATGCCAAGCGCGAAGCAGGCGGCCGCTGCAAAGGCAAGCAGCAGGTGCAGCATGATGACGACTTAGTACTTCAGGAACAGGTAGTACATACGGCCACGTGAACTGACGTGGCCAGCACGTGCCATAGCGGCATCGCCAAGGCCCATAAAGACATCACAGCGGCCGGCCGAGCGGATGGCGCCGCCGCGGTCCTGATCCAGGGCGAAGAAACGCGTTGGGCGTTGCACCAGTTGGCCGTTCGGATCGAAATCTGGCAGTCGCGTCTCGACGTAGACGAGGGCGGCGCGTGGGAAGACGTCCTTGTCGGTGGCAATCGAGTGCATCGCGGTCACCGGTTGACCAAGACAACCGTAAGGTCCGCCGGCACTCTCCTGGAAGAACACGAAACTCTCGTTCATCGGAATCACGCGGTCGATCTCCTCAGGGTGATCATCGAAGTATGCGCGCAAGGTCGGCTGCGACAACTTCGAAGCCTCGATCTTTCCCTCCTCAATCAGGATCTTGCCAATGCTGGTGTATTCATGGCCGTTCTTGCCGTGATAGCCGATTTCGTACAGCTCATTGTTCGGCAGGCGAATCACCGCACTGCCTTGCACCTGCGCGGTGAAGGCATCGTAGGGATGGGCTAGCCAGACCAGTTCCAGGCCATCGAGGTGCTGGTTGTCGCGCAACTCGGCAGCTGTGTAGTAGGGGACTAGGCCGCCGTCGGAAGTCATGCGACCAAGGATTTGGCCATCGGACGGATCGGTGACGAGATCATCGGGGCGCTTGTAGAGCGGGAACTGATATTCACCACCTTGCTCTAGGGAGCCATCGAGGATCGGCGTGCCGTAGCCAGTGAAGAAGACGTCGCCGGTGGAGCTGCGGCCGCGCGCCACCCAAACGTCAAACTCATCGTTGAGCGCGGTAAGCATGTCCTCGGCGCTGGTGGCGGTCTCGAGAATCTCGCCGAAGCGGCTCACCGAGCGCACCATGCGGTCGTGGGTAATCTCACCGTTGGGTCCGGCCGGGAAAAATCCCTGCGACGACGGCTTGCCGAGGTAGGCCAGGCTGGCGCGGGTGGCGTCGATGAGCTCCTCGCGTTGTTGCCAGCCGATCGAGAAATCGGGTCCTGGCTGGTTGTACGGCAGGCGCTCGATGCCATATTCGCCGTCCGCCAGCTCATAGTCATAGGCGGTGAGGCCTTCGGGCTGGACCTCCGGCTGGACGCAGGATGCGGCGAGCAGGAGCGGGGCAAGAACAAGGTGACGGCGCGGCATAGGCACAGCGTATCCTGTGGGCTCATGCTTTTCGAATACCGACGTGAACTTAGCGGCGGCGCGGTCCTGACCACGCTCGACGTGGACTCCGATTTACTGCGCGGCAACCCTCTGGGCGACCCGTCCAAGCGCAGTCAGCCACTGCTGCTGCCACCGGGGGAAACTTCCGGCCTGCCGTTGGTCACCGTGCTGGTCGGCTATACGGGCTTCAACCACAAGGTGCTGAATAAGGGGTCGATGTGGGGTGAGAATGTGCCTGAGCGAATTGCTCGGGGCATGGCCAGTGGTGCCATCCCACTGGCGGTCTTCGTGTGGCCAGCGGCCGAAACTAGGCTAGGTGGCAGTCAATATGTGGACAGTGCCGGTACTGGGAACTACCAGTCTTACGTGTTGGACGAGGTCATCCCGACGGTCGAGCAGCATTTCCAATGCGGTGGTGCTGGCAAGCGCGTGGTGGTCGGTAAGTCCAGCGGTGGTTTCGGCGCCTTGAGCTTGGCAATGCGACGGCCGGGCTACTTCTCGGCGCTGGGCTCCCATGCCGGCGACATGGGTTTCGACATGAGTCATTTCCGCGGATTTGCCGATGCTCTGAATTGTTGGGCCAAGTACGGCGGCCCCGAGGAGTTTGTGAAGGCGCTACCGGAGCTCGAGCATTTTGGGCACATGGAACATGCTGGCATCGAAGGCATCGCCATGGCGTCGTGCTACTCGCCGAATCCCGATGCGCCGCTGGGAGTAGATCTGCCCGTCGACCCGGCCACCGGTGAAATCCGTCATGAGGTCTTCAACGGTTGGCTGAAATTCGACCCATTGCGGATGGTGGATCAACCAGAGTTCGCCCAAGGTCTGCGCGACCTGAAGTTGCTCTACCTGGATGCCGGCGAGACCGATGAGTTCGCCTTGCAGTGGGGGCTGAAGCGCCTACAGGTGAAGCTCAAGGAGCTGCAGATTCCCGCGCACATCGAGTTCTGCAAGGGCGGCCACTTTACATTGGATAGCCGCTACGAGGTTAGTTTGCCGAAGCTGCTCGCTGCGATCTAAGCGGATTGCTACTCCACCTTCGCTGCGCACTCGCCGGCCAACCTTCCGCTGATGAAGGCCCACTGGAAGTTGAAGCCGCCGATGTCGCCAAAGACATCGAGAATCTCACCGCACAGATAAAGGCCCGGCGTCTTGCGACTTTCGAGCGTGGAGGGGTCGATACTTTCCAGGGTCACGCCGCCGCCGGTGACTTCGGCGACCGCGAAGCCTCGGTGCCCACTAATTGGCAGGCGGAAATCACACAGCTGGTCGAGCAGAGCATCGAAGGTGCTGCGGGTCAGGTTGCCACAACGCATCTCGCCACGCACGCCTGAGCGCTTGACCAGCAAGGCGGCCAGTCGATTCGGCAGGACGTCGGCGACGGTTTTTGAAACGTTGCGTCGCGCGCGCGACTGCAGGAAATCAATCCAATCCTGGCGCGTGTTGCCCTCCCATGCAATAAGGATTTCGGCGTTGTCACGGATAGCGTAATGACTGGCATCGAGCACTGCCGGCCCGCTGAACCCCTTATGGGTGAACAGAAAACTTCGTTCACCACTGGCGACTTCCTTGCCACTGACCACGGCGCGCCAACTCACCGGCAAGCTCAAGCCGGCTAGGTCGGTGAGGTCGCTGTCGTTGGTGGTCAAAGGAGCCAAGGCGGGGAAGGTCGGCACCGACTTATGTCCGAGGACCTTAGCCAGGCGGTAACCGAAACCATCACTGCCGGTACTTGGCACCGATTCGCCGCCGGTCGCCAGAATTACTTTCTTTGCCACGATCTGCCGCTCGTCTTCGGCGTGCAGCACGAAGCAATCGCTCTCTGTTTTGGGAGTCGGCTTATCGATCGCGGCTACGCGCCAGTCGTAAGTAATGGTTGCCCCGCATTGTTCGGCCTCGCGCACCAAGCCATCTCGCACGTCACGCGCCTTGCCGGATTCGGGAAACAACTTGTTGTCATCTTCTTCGACCAGCGGCACATCCAATTCCCAACGCACGAAATCCTGAATCTCCGGCAAGCGCCAGGTCTTGAAGAAACGCTTCAGCACGTTACGCGAACCTGAGGTATGGAAGCTGGATTCCACTGGGTCACACGACTCGATTGGTAACACGTTGCAGCGACCGCCACCGCTAATCAGGATCTTGCCGCCGGCCTTCGATTGGCCATCAAGTAGCACTACCTTTGCGCCACCACGTGCAGCCCAGATCGCAGCCATCAGACCAGCGGCGCCGGCGCCGACGATAGCGACGTCATAAGTGGGGTGCGTGTGCTGACTCACGCCGGGATTTTAGCGGTATCCAGGAGGCATGACTTGCCCGTCATTCGCTTTGGCCCGAACGTCCGGTCATGCGCAGGTTTCTCTGCGGAATCGCAAGGATGAAAGCCGTCACCGCGCTGGCGCCGATGCGTGAATCCCCGCCATAGCCTGCGTTGTCGCGATTCGGTTGGTAGTAGAAACTACCATCGGTGCATTGTGCCAAGGTGAACCACCACTTATTGGCGTCCATCAACTTCTGCAGCGCCTTAGGGTCGCCGGCGGCGCCCGCCGCACCAAATCCCATGCCCATGATTGGCGAACCATGCGTATCAGGAAAACTTTCAGGGTGTTCACCAATCAGGGCGGCATGCTTCAGTCCGCGATCGACAAAATCCTTGCCATAAGGGCTTAGCCGGAAGGCAACTGCCGACGCCCCGGTGCGCCCCATGTCGGCCCAATCATCTTGGCCGGCGGCCTCATCTGCGTACCAAACGTAGAGATTGCGACCGGTTCCGCGGCGCAGGAAGTCGTAAGCCGCCTTGTGACGTTTCGTATCGACATCGATGCCGCATTCGCTCATCAACGCGAATGCCAAGGCACCTTGGGCGGTGATCATTGCAATCGGCCCATAACCCTCGAAGCCGGGGTTGTGGCCCCAACCACCTTCGGCATCACCTGGTTCCTTCGGGTAGGAATGTGGGTGCGACTCCTTCGCCTTCGGATTAATCTGGGCGACGTCAGTGTATTGGCTAGCGTAGAGGAAGTCGTAGACCTCTTGCAATTCCTTCAACACCCATTTCTCTTCGGTAATGAGGTAGTACTCGCTCAACACGATGGCTGCCGCCATATATTTCCAGTTCACCAGGTGCGCATTGTCCTTGCGGCTGGTGCTCTTGGCATGGAACTTTGCGCTCTTTTTGGCCGCGGCCATGTGCTTCTTGGTGCCGCTCGCCATCAGGGCCAAAGGCGCGAAAGTGTCGTGGGGTGGCGATCCCCATGAACCATCTTTGCGTTGATGCTCCATTAAGTAATCGAGAACCTCTTCCTGGATGGCTTCGGTTTTTTCGCATTCCATCGGGAAGGTCTTGGCGAAGGCACCATACTCCTTGCCGATTGAGAGCTGAACCTCCTTCTGCTTGCCATCACGGACGAGGTTCAGCTCCAGCTTGCCGCTGGCCTTTTTCGCTTGGCAAGCTTCCAGCGCCTCGGCGAAATCGGCAATCGGACCATCCGGCCCGAACTTGTCCATGCCATATCCGTTGCGATGCGGAGTGGAGAAGTACTTGCCGCCGGCGCCGGCGATTAGGTCGCCGACCTTAACTTTTTTGTGCGCCGGCGAATCCTCAAAGACGTACTTGACCAACAGCCATTCGGGCGCATCTTCGGTCAGCTCGACACGGATGCCGGTGATGCCCAAATTGTAGTACCAGCCGGGTACTTCAGAATCCGGTCCATCATGTGCCCTTTGATTCCACGGCGATCCGCCAGGTTGGTAATGAACCTGTGCGGCGAGCGGCGCGACGGCTACGGCCCAAAGAATAGAGATCAGCAATACAGCGAGGAAGTTCCGGGGGACGATGTGAGCCATGGCCTCGGAAATGTACCAAGCCCCAATCTAGCTCGGAGTGGTCCCTTCCATATCGGGCTGCGAATGGTGCTGCCAGATGCCCGGCTGTCAGGCCAATAGGTCGTGAATCACATTTCCGGCGACATCGGTCAGGCGGAATGGGCGGCCTTGCGATGTATAAGTCAAGCGCTCGTGATCCACGCCGAGTAGATGCAGCATGGTGGCGTGCAGGTCGTGTACGTCGACCTTATCCTCGGTGGTGAAGTAACCGAATTCATCGGTCGCGCCATGTGCCACGCCCGGCTTCATGCCACCACCGGCGAACCACATTGTGAAGGCATGCGGGTGATGGTCGCGGCCGAGGTAAGTGGATCCGTTGCGCTTCTCGTTCATCGGCGTACGCCCAAACTCGCCGCCCCAGACAACGAGGGTGTCATCCAATAAGCCGCGCCGCTCGAGGTCCGTCACTAGGGCTGCAGAGGCCATGTCTGTGCGACGGCATTGCTCCGGCAATGAAGTGATGATGTCGTCGCTCGGGTTGGTGCCATGGCTGTCCCAGCCCCAATCGTAGAGCTGGATGAAGCGCACGCCGCTTTCGGCAAGGCGTCGGGCGAACAGGCAGTTCGAAGCGAAGGACGGCTTGCCCGGCTCCACACCATACATCTCCAAGGTTTCCGCGCTCTCGGTGGTCAGGTCCGCAATCTTTGGGACCTCTCGTTGCATGCGGAAGGCCAACTCGTATTGCTCGATGCGCGCAAGCGTCTCGGCGTCGTTATCGCGTTGTGCCGACTTGCGGTTCAACTTGCCGAGTGCATCCAATTCACGCCGGCGTTGCTCGGTGGAGACACCTTCGGGATTGGACAGAAACAGGACCGGGTCAGTGCCGTCATGCAGGCGCACACCTTGATATTGCGACGGCAGGAAGCCGTTACTCCATGCGGTGGCGCCAGCGCTCGGGCCGAACTTGCCGGACAACATCACTACGAATGCTGGTAGGTTCTGGTTCTCGTTACCGAGGCCATAACTCAACCAGGAGCCGAGGCTCGGGCGGCCGGCGAGGGGATGGCCGGTGTTCAGGAACAGCTGTGCCGGCGCATGGTTGAACTGCGTGGTGGTCATCGAACGCACCACCGTCAGCTTGTCGGCGATAGCGGCGGTGTGGGGGAGCAATTCCGAGATCCACTGGCCACTCTCGCCATGCTGCTTGAATTCATAAGGCGAGGCCAACACCTTTGGCGTGCCCTTGATGAAGGCGAAGCGTTCCTGGGCGATGAAACTCTCAGGGATATCCCGGCCATCGAACTCCTTGAGTTTCGGCTTCGGGTCGAATAGGTCCAACTGCGACGGCGAGCCGGCCATATGGAGATATATCACGCGCTTGGCCTTTGGTGCGAAGTGAGGCAAGCCCGCAAGGCCACCACCGGGGCCTTGTGGATCCTGTAGTAAACCGCCAATAGATCTGCGTTCATGTGTGTGCGCGCCGAGCAGGTCAGTCAGCGCGAGGCTGCCGAGAGCAAGGCCGCCGAAGCCGCCAAGGGCTTGGGAAAGGAATTGTCGGCGTTCCATCATCCGCGGTTCATAGTGTCATCAAGGTTCAACATGACCCGCGCTACGCTTTCCCAACCATCTTGGTCGAGCAGGCGCGTGAACACGGCGATTTCATCTGCTGCAGGAACCCTCCCGGTGCAGCTGCGGAACCCATATGTGATGCGATCTTCATTCGAAACCTTCATGTTCGCGAGCCGCTCGGCGAAGGCTTGTGTCATCTCGGTGTAGGCAGGGTCGTTCATTAGGACCAAGGCCTGCAGTGGTGTGTTCGAGCGATCGCGCCGCGCGCACAAGGTCTCGCGACTGGTGGCGTCGAACATTGCAAAACTTGGGTAGGGGGAAGTGCGTCGCCAGAAGGTATAGATGCCGCGACGGTATCGATCTGGTCCAGTGCTGGTGCGCCAGCGGTCACCGGCATAGGTTCCTGCATCGATGCCGGCAGGTTGCGGGGGAAACACGCTCGGTCCACCGAGTTCAGGGACCAAAAGGCCCGAAACTGCCAGGCTCAAGTCGCGCAGGTTCTCACCGTTTAAGCGCAGCCTAGGAAAGTGTGAGTAGTAGCGATTGGCTGGGTCGTTCTCGACCGCGGAGTCACTGGCTACGGCCGATTGACGGTAGGCCGCCGAATCCATCAAGGTGGCCAACAACCACTTGCGGCTCCAACCGTTCTTCATGAATTCCAGGGCCAACCAGTCGAGCAGTTGCGGGTGTGTAGGGATCTCGCCTTGCGAGCCTAAGTCGTCGACCGTCGCGGACAATCCGGTGCCGAAGACCTGCTGCCAGACGCGATTGACCTCGACGCGCGCCGCTACCGGGTTCCGTTTGTTGATTAGCCATTGTGCTAGCTCAAGACGATTACTAGGGTTCGGTCTGCGTCGGCCGCGTAGGACTTCGGGCACGCCAGGTTGCACTTCGTAACCAGGAGTCAAGAAGCTGCCTTTTTCGAGCAGGTGGGTGGTGCGCGGTTGATCGATAGCGCGCATGACCATGGTGGTCGACTTGCGGTTCACACGCTTCAACCGTGCCTCCAGGTCGGCAGGTAAGGGTGCCAGTGGATTCGGATTGCGGCTGACCAGTCCAGCCGGACCCCATTCGACATTGCCGTCGAACTGACCGAAGGCTAGGCCATCTACTCGGGATCCTACAGGAAGACCAACATCCTCTGGGTTTACCTCTATGCGTTGCCAACTCCCGCCCGCGGGAAGCTCACCGATTGGCTTTCGCGATGCGGTGCCGGCCTCGCCCCAATGGTGAAGATCCTCGCCCAGGTAGGCGCGATGCTCCCAATCGCCGCCGGCTTCGTGGAACTGCAGGAACAACTCACGCGGCATCGCATCCGGATCCATCCAGATCTGGAACAGGAAGCGGTCACCTGGCAGGATTGTGACTGGCACCGACGCTCCTGAGAAGTGGTGTTGTTGAAAGCCGGTGGCGGCGCGGGCGCGGATGTTGACGCCGCGGTCATCTGTAGTGATGGTCCAATCTCCATCTTGATTCGCGCCCTCCGGAACTGCCCTGTCTACCCAAAGGAAATCGGCCCCGTCGGTGGGATGTCCACCCTGCAGGGCTTGCAGTTCCTTGGCGATAGCGGCACGTTCCTGCTCAATATGTGGCACCCGCACGGCCATCTCCGGCGCGTTCGACTTGCCGCCATCGACAGTCTGGTTGAAGTAGTCGTAGAGCTGATAGTAATCGCGTTGCGTGAACGGATCGTATTTATGGTTGTGGCATTGCGCGCATGCAAGCGTGCTACCAAGCCAGACCGTGGCGGTGGTGTCGGTGCGGTCCTTCACCGCGGCGACACGATATTCCTCGTCATCGGTGCCGCCTTCATTGTTGATCATGGTGTTGCGATGGAAACCGGTGGCGACCAAGGACGACTGCGTGGCTTCTGGCAACAAGTCGCCTGCAATCTGCTCGATGGTGAACTGGTCATAACCCATGTCATTGTTGTAGGCATCGATTACCCAGTCGCGATACGGCCAGATGCTACGGTCCTCATCCTTCTCATAACCATTCGAGTCGGCGTAGCGCGCCAAGTCCAACCAGCGTTGCGCTTGTTGTTCGCCATAATGCGGCGACGCCATCAACTTCGCGATCGCATTTGCCCATGCATTGCCGGAAGTGTCGGCGAGGAAAGCGTCCAGCTCTTCCACGGTAGGGGGCAAACCGGTCAAGTCCAATGCGGCACGACGCAACAATACGCCGCGGTCGGCTTGATCCTGCGGGGGCAAGCCGCGCTCCAACATCTTCGCCAGCAGGTACCGGTCGACTTCGTTGCGTGGCCAATCCTGCCATTGCTCGGGAAAGTCCTCGACGGCAGGCGGCGCTTCCGGGCGCACCCGTTGATAAGCCCAATGTTTCACAGGCCATGTCGCTTCCTCGCCATCGTCGTGCCAAGCCATTCCACCTTCGATCCAGTCGCCGACAAGCTTGATCTCGGCATCGGTCATCGCATCCTTGTCTTTCGGTGGCATGCGCTCTTCGGGATCCTCGGCCACCAGCAGTTGCCACAGCAGCGAACCTTCGCGGTCGCCTTCTAGCAGCACTGGATCCTGACCAAAGGAGCTGCCCGCCAATGCCGCAGCGCGCTGGTCCAAGCGCAGACCAGCCTTCTGACTGTACTTGCCGTGACAGTCGTAACAATGCTTCTCGAGGATCGGCGCCACGTCGCGCGCGTAATCGATCGGCGCCTGCTGCGCCGGCAGCGTGGGAGCAAGGAAAACACTGCTCGAAAGCAGCAGCGAGATGGGGAGAATTCTGGGGAGCGAAGCCATGGCTGGACAGCTTCCAGAATAGCGGCTTGTCAGCGCTTGCGGGCAATCGCTGCCGCCAGCCCGCGATGCGGTTGTGCCTTCGGTTACTTCTTGGCGATGGCGTGGAAACGCAGGATATCACGCATGTTCAGAGGTACCGCGCACCACGAGTTCACACGCCCTTTGGCCATCCACTGTCCGACCACCTCAAGCCAATTCAATCGGAAGGCCTTGCCGACGGCGCCGATGGCACGCGATGGAGTGACCGTGCGGCTTGGCACGTGTTTTTCTGCGACCTCAAAGCCAGCTTCTTCCAAGGACTTCTTGAGCGTTTCGGTGGTGTAGAAATAAAGGTGCCAGTTGTCGACGATGTTGCGTTCACGGCGCCCGAACAAGCGGAAGGTCAAGGTGTCGTAGCGAGGTGTCTCGATGATCAACAAGCCGCCGGGTTTCAATACTCGGTGGATGGTGCGCAACACCGCGATCGGATCGGTGACATGTTCGATCACGTGCAGGAACAGGACGACATCGAAAGTGTTCTGTTCCAAGTCCAGCTCATCCAAAGTCGCGATGCGGATATCAAGACAGAAATTCTCACGGCCATAGCGTGCGGCGAATGAGTTCGGTTCCACGCCAAGGCAATCCATGCCGCGCTCCTTCAACTCATTCAATAAGGTGCCGGTGCAGCAACCCACTTCCAGTGCCTTACCGCCTGGCGCATGTTCCACAGCTGCATCCAGCGCACGCCGATAGTCGCGCACTTGATTGCGCTGTCGTTCCAGACCGGAAGGACTGACCTCCCAACCAGCCTTCTCTCCTTCACCCCGTTCGCGGTAATCATTCAGCTCCACACGTTGGCGCGGGCTCACGTACATCAAGTCGCAATTCCTGCATCGGACAATACGGCCCTCCTGCGCAACGCCGGGTTCAAAAACAACTTCGGCGTCATCGGATTGACATAGGTTGCAACAAGAAGTCTCTTCTAGGGTTACGGTTTTCATAGCAATTGGGCTAAGAGCAAACATCAGCGAAGGCTGTTTTGAGTATATCTCTTATTAATGAATCCTAGGGGGTAGGAAATTACCTTTAATTCACGATAATTCTAAGTATTCATTGTGGGCTCGCCGCTTTAGTGGCATCTGCAAGGAACATCAGAGGATCCAGATCATGCGCCTAGGTAGACCACTGTGCCAGACTAACTCGACGGCCATCATGATCTATTTCCTCAGCGCATGCGCTCGAACTCCGGAAGCTCGAGCAATCTCGAATCGAACTCTTCCAGCTCGGTCAGCGCATCCTGCACCTGTTTGGCGCGGACTTCATCTTCGGCCTCAAGCAATGCGGCAAGAACCTTCTTGGCCACGCCTACCGGCGAGACGTTCTGGCTATCCAAGGTCGCGGCGGCTTCGGGTTTATGTTCGAATGCGGCGAGGATGTAGGACGTGGCGGAAGGCAGGTCGCCGCTCTCCAATGCGATGCGTGCGCGGCCGGCCATGGCGAGGACCTCGAAGGGCCGAGAGTTCTCCTTGGTCTCTGGTGCGGCGACACCTTGCTCATAGAAACCATAAATTGCGCGTTGATAGGCGGCGTCAGCATCCTGCAGACGATTCAACTTGCGCAACTGCTCTGCAGTGAACAGCGAAGCCTGGGCGGAGAACCAACGCAGATACTTGGGGGCGTCGGCGCGATTGAGCCAAGCTTCATAAGCGGGCTCCACGCCATCCACACCTTGTTCGGCGACCACCAGTAAGCGGTAACGTTCGTGTAGGCCAGCGGAATCCTCATAACGTTGAAGGCCGGCTTGCAAGGCGCGGCTTGCAGGAGCGACGGCGCCTAGGCGGACGAGGAAGTCGTAGTGACGCATCACCTCCATCTCGGTGCTTGCCGGGTGCTGCGCCATTACGGCATAAGCCGATTGCGCTTCACTTAACCATTCCGGCGGCCATGGCTTGTTAGCGCCGACGGCGGCACGAATCGAAGCACGACGACCTTCCGCGAAAATCGACAACACTGCAAAGGCATTCCAACTCGCTTCGCCGGGTGGCAACGCAGCGACTGCCTTTTGTGCGGATTCCGCAGCTAGATCGGCCTCCGCTAGGTAGTTAGCGGAGATCGCCACCACCGCGTGCGACAACCAACTCTTGGAACCAGCCTTTAGTTCCTCTTGACCGGCCTGCAAGGCGATCTCGAATTGCTCGACCGCAACCTTGCGCACACGCGCCGACTGGTGCGACATCATGGCGAGGTTCTCGGGGCGCACCGCCTCGGCCAATAGTTGCGCGGCGTCACTGGAGTTATCCGTTTTGACGTTGGCCGAAAAGCCAGCGTTCCAGGCCTCCAGGTCAATCACGCTGGTGCCGGCCTGCAGACCACGATGCACGGCGACTAGGCGTTTGGCGACTGGCACTTGTCCACTCAAACGTTCCAGGGAAGCGATGAGCGCAGCGCGGCGCTCTGGCTCCAGCGGCCCATGCAACAAGTCATTGATTAGGCCGACGGCCTTGTCGTCTCCGGATTTCGTCAGCAGGTCCAAGGCTTGATTGCTCAACTCGCTGTCGAATCCATAAGCCGCCTTGCGCAACAGGTCGACGGGTGCCTTCGCGCCGGTGGTCATTGCTGCGGCCATGATCTCCTGGCGGGTTTGACGGTCTCCGCTGTTCCAATCGGCTTCGACCCGCGCACGATCGATGGCATCGGGGCTCGCCACCAGCTCTTCCAAGCTGCGGTCACCCTTTGGTGGATCCTCAGGCTTGATCTCGCGTTCGGTAATTCCCTTGTTGACCGTCTCGACGATCGACTGGATATCGTTGGCGTAGAAGATGTCGTAGGTTTCCGATCCATCTAGCTCGACCATGATGTGTCGCGGTGCGACGCGCGTGTCATCGAGGTACTTTCCGAAGACCGTCGGTTCCATCCAAATATGTTCCCCACAGGTAACAGTTCCGAAACGTGGGCATGGCACTCGGTTGCCTTCGGCGTCGTAATCGGTGGGGTTATGGCGGTAGGTCGATGCGATTACGCAGACATACTGCTCGAAGAGTTCGGCGATCTCGGGCTTGCGATAACGGATGCCTGCCCAATGTTCACTGGCAATCTCCCCATCCATGTTTACGCACACCAGGATGGCCTTCTTGGTCTGTTGGGATAGGTCGACAGCATCGGCCCATGTGCGCTGCCAAGGCACTAGGCACGGCTTCGCCCAATCCTCAGCAGTAGGGGCGAACCACATCTGTTCGCGGGTCACGCCTGGCGGGAGACCGTTGCCCTGTTGGGCTTCCACGGTGGCTGGCATGGAAATTGAACCTGCCAGAACCAGAGCAAACAAGGATGTCGCGCGCATGGTAACCGTAGGCTAGCAAATCCCGGGCCAACTGCGTTTCGACGCATCTGCAGACTGCTATGCTCTTGCCGTGGAAACCATCGAAGAAGTGACAGCGAGAATTGAACAGGAAGGTGCCTTCCTGCAGGAGTTGCGTCATGAGATGGAAAGCGTGATCGTCGGTCAGGAGGAGCTGGTCGAGGCATTGCTCATCGCCTTGCTTGCCGATGGCCACCTGTTGCTGGAGGGCCTGCCGGGTTTGGCGAAATCTTTGGCGGTCGAGACCCTGGCGCGCGCCCTTGGTGGTAGCTTCCGGCGTATCCAATTTACGCCGGACTTGTTGCCATCCGACCTGCTCGGCACTCATGTCTTCCATCCCGATAGTGGTGCGTGGACGGTCCGCGAAGGACCGGTGTTTTCGAACTTCCTGCTGGCCGACGAGATCAACCGTGCACCCGCCAAGGTGCAATCCGCCCTGCTTGAAGCCATGCAGGAACGTCAGGTCAGCCTTGCCGGTGATACCCGTGTGCTGCCCAATCCCTTCTTGGTGCTGGCCACCCAGAACCCGGTCGAACTGGAAGGCACCTATGCCTTGCCCGAAGCACAAATCGACCGTTTCATGCTGAAGGTTCTGGTGCACCATCCGACTCGCGAAGAGGAAGCGAAGATCATCGACCGCATGGCACATAGTGGCAGTCCGCTGAAGCCCAAGGTGGTCGCCCAGCCTGAGCAGATCCTTGGCGTGCGCAGCTTGCTGGATCAGGTGTTGCTGTCGGACGCGGCGCGCCAATACATCATCGACCTGGTCTTCGCCACACGCGAGCCCGCCTCCGCTGGCTTGGAGGACTTCGGCTCGTTGATTCTCTACGGGGCATCGCCACGGGCATCCTTGTCGTTGACACAGGCGTCACGCGCCCATGCCTTCCTGCGTGGTCGCGCTTTCGTCTTGCCTGAAGACATCAAGGCGGTCGCGCCGGAAGTCCTGCGCCATCGCATCGTCACTACCTATGAAGCCGAAGCCGAAGGCGTCTCGGTGGAGGACATCATGACGTCAGTACTCGATACCGTGCCGGTGCCTTAAGCCATTCCAGCGATGGAGCATGAACCCGCCGGCGACGAGCTGCAGCAGTTGCTGCGCGAAGTGCGCCATATCCGCGTGCAGAGTGGGCGTCTCGTGCAAGGTGCCTTGGCCGGTGGTTATCGTTCGGTATTCCGTGGTTCCGGCATCGAGTTCGAGGAGGTACGCGAATACGTGGAAGGCGACGACCCGCGTAGTGTCGACTGGAACGTGACGGCACGCATGGGCAGGCCGTTCGTCAAGAAGTACGTCGACGACCGCCAACTCAACCTGGCCTTCCTGCTCGACCTGTCGGCCTCGATGGACGCCGGTTTCAGTGCCTGGTCTCCACGCCAGATGGCGGCGCGGGTTTGCGCAAGCTTGATGCTTGCCGCCGTGCGGCATGACGACCGCGTAGCCTTCATCGGCTACGACGATGAGGTGCGCCGGTTCGAGCATCCGCGCAAGGGCTTGGGCCATGTGTTGCGCATCGTGCGCGACTTCCTGTCACTGCAAGGCGAGAGCAAGCACAGCGATCCCGCCGTGGCCTTGAACCTGGCCACGCGCATTCTTCCCAAGCATAGTGCGGTCTTTCTTGTGTCCGATTTCCTCGGTGAAGGGTGGCAACCTGCCTTGCATGAATGCGCGCGTCATCACGAGGTGGTGGCAGTGCGCTTGCTGGCGCCGGAGTTGATAGATCTGCCGCAGAGCATGTGGCGCCTGCGCGATGCCGAAGGCCTTGGCCGACGCATCATCGACGGTAGTTCCGCCAAGGTGCAAGACGAGTTTGGAAAGCGTGTGGCACAGTGGGACCACGAGGTTAAGCAGATGTTGCGCAGTGCCGGAGTGGCGCGCTTAGATGTGCCGATCCCCATGACCGCCGACCCCGACGCCATCGCTCGCCCAATTCTCTCCTTCTTCCAGCGACGCACGGGCAGGGCGCCTCGGTCATGAGCTCGCCTTGGTCCACCTTCATGCAACCTTGCAGCGATCAGGCTTCGCTCAATGGGTTTGTGCGTAGCACGTTGCAGGATCCACTTACCGACAGTTTTGATCCGAGCTCCGCTCCAGAACTTCCAGGTCAAGTAGAGCCGTTCGCCATCGCCTATGGCTACTGGTTTATGTTCCTTGCAGCGGCGGCCTTGTTGTCCTGGTGGGCATGGCAATGGTTACTCCATGCCCAAGCCCAGCGTCAACAACAATCGCAGCACCGCGAAGATGTTGCCGCGGAAGCGTCGACCAGTTCGGTGCAGCGTGCTTATGCGAAGCTGCAGGGTTATCTTCAGCATATGTCGGCGGAGCAACGTCGCGAGGCGGAGTGTCTTTCCCACCTGCTACGCGAACAGGTCGGTCGCAGTGCTGGATGGGATTGCCATAGCGCCACCGACGCCGAGATCCTGGAGATTGCCTTGGTCGAACTAGAGAAGTCGACCCTGCAGCCACTGTTAAAATTTGTAAGCAGCGTGTTGTTCACCGGCCATCGCCCGACTGTCGCCCAATGGGAATCGACACTACGCGATGTCGAAGCCTGGCTAAAGACCCAGGGGGAGGAGCTGTGAACTGGTTGGGTTTCGACTCGGACTGGAGCTTCGCCGATCCACTGCTGCTGTGGACCGCCGCCTTGTTGCCAGTCGCCTTATTGGTGCGCATCATCTGGCGCCCGAAGGCCAAGGACTTCGCGTTATTCCGATTTGTGCCCTTCTTGCCCCACAGTCATCGTCAGCACACACGATCCTTGCCGCTGCTTCTGCAGGTCGCCGCCGTCTTGTTGATGGTCCTAGCTTTGGCGCGACCGCAACAACAGCAACGCTTGCCGGTGGAGCGTGAGGGCATCGACCTGTTGTTGTGTTTGGATTTGTCATCCTCGATGGCAGCCACCGACCTGACAGTCGATGCCGCCGCAGGATCCGACACTCGACTCGATTTCGCGCGTCGGGCAGCAATATCCTTCATCGACAAGCGCGCTGAGGATCGCATCGGACTGGTTGCTTTCGCACGCGATGCACGCCTGATCTGTCCGCCTACTTTGGATCATCGCAGCCTGTTGACCTTGTTGGACGATCTGGAGCAGGTTCCCGAAGGTCGCGAGGACGACGCCACTGGCATCGGCACTGCCTTGGCGCGATCCGCTGTGCAGTTGCGCGATCTGCCATCGAAGTCCAAGGTGGTTGTCCTTTTGACCGATGGCGAAGAGACCGTCGCGACAGCAGGAAGTGCCGCGATTAAGCCGCAGGAAGCCGCCGCACTTTGTCGCGAATGGGGCGTGCGTGTACACGCGATTGCCGCGGGGCCAGACGCCGAGGCCACACGCCAAACCCTGCAGGCGGTGACGTCGGTGACTGGCGGCCGTGCCTTCGCCGCACGCGACGCCACCGCCTTGGAGCAGGTCTATGCGGCGATCGATCAATTGGAGCGCACCCGCTTTCAGCAGCTACCGTGGCGCCAAGTGGATCGTTATGCGCCCTTTCTGATTGCCGCCTTGGTCCTTTGGTTCCTTGCCGTATGGATGAACCGTCTGCTGTGGAGGGTGCGCACATGAGTCGTTTCTTTCCGACGGTGCTGTTGCTCTTCTGCGGGATCGCTGCCTTGGCAGGGCCTCGCTGGGGCATCGATGAGGATGCAGTCCGTCAGCGTGGTATCGACCTGCTGGTCTGCCTGGATGTCTCGCGGTCCATGTTGGCTCGCGACGTCGCACCAGACCGACTCAATCGCGCACACCTAGAGGTGCAGGAACTCGTCGCCACTCTTGGCGCCGATCGCATCGGCTTGATCCTGTTCGCCGGGGAAGCCCAACGCGCGGCACCATTGACCGCCGATCACGCTAGCTTCCTCGCCTTGTTGGACTTGGCCTCGCCGCTGAGCCTACGCCAAGGGGGTACCAACCTCGCCGCTGCCTTACAGCAAGCACGTCAACTCCTGGAAGCCGCTCCCGGTACGCAGAAAAACGTGCTGTTGATTACCGATGGCGAGGATCGCAGCGGCCAAGCCTTAAGCGAGGCGGAACAGTGTCGCGCCGATGGCATCATGGTTTATGCCTTGGGCATCGGTACCGAGCAGGGCAGCAAGATCACGCTTAGTGATGCCAATGGTCGGGAGTTCTTCCTGAGGGATAAGGATGGCCAGGATGTCATCACGAAGTTGGACAGCGGTGGCTTAGTGCAAATTGCCGCAGCCACTGAAGCCAACACAATTCTGCTCGATAGCGAAACCGGCGTCTTGCGCGATTGGTATCTGGAAGAGTTGTTGCCGCGTGCGCGCGACGCGGCCACCGGCGACCCCGATCTGGAACGAGCCAACCGTTATCAATGGCCACTCTCGCTGGCACTGGTCGGTGCCCTTTTGGCGTTGGCAGGCTTCGGCCGGAGGAAGTCATGAGCGCCAGCCACGACCGACCCCCAGTCGCATGGAGAGTGACCGCGGCAATCGTCATCGCGCTGTTCAGCTTTTGGCGACTCCAACAGAGTCCGCATGTCGACACGCGTGCCGGCCTGAGTGCTTATGCCGCCAAGGACTACGCCTCGGCTCAGGTGCATTTCACCGCTGCACTCGATAAGCAGGAAAGCGCTACGGCGCTGCGCAATTTGGCTTTGGCGAACTTGCAGGCGAAGGACTTAGATCGCGCCGCGCAGGTCGCCGATCGCTTGGCGGCCAGTGGAAAGGCCAACGACCTTGCTTGGCGTGATTTCTTCCTCGGCAACCTTGCTTGGCGTCGCAGTGAGCTGGCGGAGTTCGAGGCCCATGGACCAGTTCCACCAGCAGGTGCGTTGGAACGTGCGATCGCACATACCGAGGCGGCCTCGCAGGCTTGGCATTCCGCCTTGGAGAGCCGTGAAGATTGGCCGGAAGCCTCGCGCAATCTCCAACGTGCGGAGTTGCGCTTGGCCTTGTTGCGTGAGGAGCAGCGAGCCAATGCCGGTGCCGAAGACTCGCAAGTGGAGAAGATGAATGGTCCACCGGACCTCAATGCCGCACCATTGGATCCGGCAGAACAGGATAGACTCATGCAGCAACTCGATCGTCTGGATCTGCAGGAGGCCGCACGCAAGGCCGCACAGAAACCGGACCTCAGTGGAGTCTTGGAATGGTAGTGAATCTCTTCAACACCGCGCTGCTGGCCTTGGCTGTCCAGCAACCCAGTGCAGCGGGTTCCACCACGCGACCTGAGCACGCACAACAGAATGCTAGCTTGCAGTTGGAGGTGCGTCGCGTCGCCGACGACCAGCTCCTCAATTCTGAAAGCACGGTCTATCAAGGTGAGCTACTTCATCTTGACCTGACAATCAGTTTCACGCCGGAGTTCCACGACAAGCAGCTCATCAATCCTTGGCGCATGCCATTGGAGCTGCCGGTGGAGTTGCAGTTGCCATGGGGCAATGAGAACGACGCCTGGCAAGTCTCGCAGGTGGTAGACATCGACGTTGCCACTGAGACAAGCGCTGGCAATGGCAACGAGCGAAGCTTGGTAATCAATCGCGCCAGGAGCACGGCGCGAAGCCTGCAGCCGAGTCGAGACGGGCGGCTTCGCTATCTGGTCCGACGCGCCATCCACATCACCGATGACCAGGCATTCGAGCTTCCTGCCGCCACGATGAAGGTGGTTTGGGCCACTACGTTTGAAGACGATCTTGCAAGGGGGAAGGTTCCGTTGGATCGACAGGAGGCCCTGGTCTCGTCACCGGGGACGATTCTGAAAGCAGTACCGCTACCGGAGCACGGGCGGCCGGAGAGTTTTCGCGGCGCCGTCGGTCAGTTCGAGATGCGCATGGAGTCAGAGTTGCGCGTTGACGAAGAGCTGGAGGCAGCCGGCCAGGCAAGCGAGCAAGAAGCCACGGTGCCGGCGACCGATTCCGAGTTGATCTGGGACATCAGAATCCACGTTGGCGGGCGCGGCTGGCTGAGTAAGGAGAGCCTTCCGCGTTTGGAGCGCCTGGAATCATTCCACCTGCGCGGCCAAAGGAGCGAAATCACTGCCGGGGGCTACACCTTGATCGCCGAACTCAGCACCACCGATCCAAAGTTGTTGCCGACCTTGCCGACCTGGAGCTATTTCGATCCATCGTCACCGGCCGCCTATAAAACCCTTGGAGCCGAGACGGCGGTGGGTGGGCAGGCCCATCATGATGCTGGGCAGGATTCCTCGGCTCAAGACGCAAATGCTGCGGCCGAAACCACCGGCATTAACGAGGCAGACGCCCCCGTTGCGACAGAGAAATTCCATCTCCAGCTCTATTGGCTTGGCATCGGTGCATTCTTCTTCATCTTTGGCATGTTGCATCTGATGCGTCGCCGTCCACAGGTCAGTGTTGCCAAGTCACAGGTCACCTCACCGCCTGCAGTGTCACGTCCTTCGGACTTCCTTCAGCAGCTAGCCGACCGCCTGGGTTGCAGGCGCGAGCAGGTCTACACGGCCGATCTGTCGGAAATCCTCAAGCGATCCGATCTTCCGGAGGTCACCCGCGAGCGAATTCTGGATGCTGTCTCGCGCATCGTCCATGCCCGATTCGGCGGTCAAGGCAACATGCCACCGGAGCAGGAAATACGTTCAATTTTAAAAGAAATCCAACGCTAAGCAGGACCTTGGCAGGGCATGAGTTCGTACATATTCCGCATGAAAAAATCACCTGGGATTCATCAAGCAACCGGAAACGAATGTCATCTTTGCCAGCGGCCGAAACAGCTTCCAGGCAAGAGGTGAAAAGTCGAATCGTTCAGCCCTTGACCGGCCGAATGTTCAACCTTTGATTGCACACCCGCGCCTGCTGCAGGGAACGGAAGATGTCCTTTGGCATACCCTCGGGCAGATCCACGGTGCTGAAGTCATCGTAGATCTCGATCCTGCCGATGTAGCGACCTTCCAATCCGGCCTCGTTAGCAATCGCGCCAACAATACTTCCCGGGCGCACGCCATGGTGATGGCCGACCTCAACGCGGAAGCGCTCCATGCCGGCCTCGGTGGCTTGCTCCACCCGACGATTTTGACCTTTGCGGTCGAACTTGTTGCCACGATCACGCTTGCGGTTTGGACGATCCCGATCACGGTTGCGTCCGCGCTCCTGAAACTGCTCGTTAGGGAGCTGGCGGTTGTCCTTTATTAGCAGCGATTGTTCACCCTGGGTCATGCGTGCCAATGCGGCCATTGCCGAACGCGGATCCATCTCCGGATTCTCCTCGAGGCATTGCTCGACGATGTCGGCATAGAAATCCAGCTCATCGTTCTGGGCGACGGCGTCGACGATGCGCTGCTTGAAGCGAGCAATCCGTTGACGATTCACGTCGTCCGTGGTGGGCAGCGTCATCGGTTCGATGGTGCAACCGATGGCGCGCTCGATGGTGCGCAACATGCGCTTCTCCCGTGGCGACACGAACAGAATTGCCTCGCCGGTGCGACCAGCACGTCCGGTGCGGCCGATGCGGTGCACGTAGGATTCAGTGTCTGTGGGAATGTCGAAGTTGACCACGTGCGAAACACGGTCCACGTCCAGACCACGCGCGGCCACGTCCGTCGCGACAATGATGTCGAGCTGGCCTTTCTTTAGGCGATCGATGGCGCGTTCTCGTTCGACCTGTGAGATGTCGCCACTCAAAGCGCGAGCGGCATAACCGCGTGCCTCGAGCTTTTCGGCAAGGATTGACGTGGAGTTACGTGTGCGCACGAACACCAACATGGCGTCGAACTCCTCGGCTTCGAGGATTCGCGTGAGAGCATCCAACTTGCGTGGACCACTGACTACCTGGAAACGTTGATTGATGGTGGTGGCAGTGGAGGTGCGCTGGCGGATCAGAATCTCCTCGGGATCCTTCAGGTGATCCTGAGCGATGCGTCGAATCGGGTCAGGCATGGTGGCCGAGAACAACGCGATTTGGCGATGCTCCGGAGTGCGCTCGAGCACCCAGGTCACGTCATCGATGAAGCCCATGCGCAACATTTCATCAGCCTCATCCAACACCAAAGCTCGCAGGTTGTCTAGCTTTAAGGAACCGCGACGCATGTGATCCATAACGCGGCCCGGAGTCCCGACTACCACATGCACGCCGCGCTTCAAGGGGCGCAACTGCATGGAGTAGGCCTGGCCCCCATAGATTGGAAGCACATGGAAGTTTTTCATAAAACGCGCGTAGCGTTGGAAGGCTTCGGCGACCTGGATGGCCAATTCGCGGGTCGGGCATAGAACCAGAATCTGCGGGCCGTCGGCGCTGTTCTTTAGCTCGATGCGCGACAAGAGCGGCATGGCGAAGGCGGCGGTCTTACCGGTTCCGGTCTGCGCCTGGCCGATCACATCCTTGCCCTCAAGCAGGGGCGGAATGGTGCGCGACTGAATTGGCGACGGAGACTCGTAACCTTCGGCTTCGGCAGCCTTGACAAGAGCGGCACCAAGGCCAAGGTCCGCAAAAAGCGGTAACTTTGTAGTATCTTCGGACATTTTCCCCAACAGACCCTAGAACAGGATGCTCAAACCTCAGAGCAGTCGCCGCGCGTATGCGGTCTCAATGTCCTCGGTCTGTTAAGGACAACCACCCATGATACCCGATTCCGGATGATTCGCTTGCCGGGCGGCCGCGATTGCTTTCGAGGGTCGGTTCTCGATTGCTGCGGTGGAAATCAGAGAACCTACTGCAGCGTGGACTGGACGACGCTAAGGATTGCGGCAGCAATCAGGTCGCACTCCTCATCGGTCACGCAAGACGGCGGCATGGCGTACATGATGTGGCCGAGTGGGCGCAACAACACTTGCGGATGTTCTCGGCAAGCCTTGCGCAAGCGTTCGCCGACGGGTGCGAGATAACCGCCCTTGCCGTTGCCATCATCAGAGCCGCCGTCGCAACTTAAATCCAGCTCCAGCGCGACAATGCCACCACAGCGGCGGACCTCCTTCACGCCATCCCATGCCAAGGCCGTTTGCAGTCCTTGCTCGATGCGCTTGCCAATGTGATCCAGCTTCGCTGGCGTGTCCTCTTCCTTTAACACCTTCAAAGATGCCAACCCGACAGCACAACCAATCGGGTGGCCGCTGAAGGTATGGCCGTGAAAGAAAGCCTTGGCCCGTTCGTCGTCGAGGAAGGCTTGGTAGATCTCCTCGCTGACCAGGGTCGCCGACAACGGGAAGATGCCGCCGGTCAATCCTTTCGCCAAGCACATCAAGTCGGGGCTGATGTCGGCGTGATCACAGGCGAAGATCTTGCCGGTGCGACCGAAGCCGGTCATGACCTCGTCGGCAATCAGGAAAATGCCGTAGTCATCGCAGATGCGTCGAGCGTCTTTCAGGAATTCAATGTCGTGCATGCACATGCCTGCTGCGCCTTGCACCAACGGCTCAAGGATAAAACCAGCGACGCGTCCATCCAGGTCAGCCAAGGCTTCCTGCAGGGATTCAGCGGTCGGATCCACATGCACCACATGGAACAGAAAGGGCGAGAACTCAGCAAAGAAGGGCTCCGGTTCGCCGACAGCCATCGCACCAAAGGTGTCGCCGTGATAAGCACCATTCAACGCCAAAAAGATCGTGCGCGACGGTTCGCCGCGCCGCACCCATGTTTGGTAGGCGGCCTTCAGAGCCACTTCCACGGCAGTGGAGCCGTTGTCGGAATAGAACACCTTGGTCAACGGTTCCGGTGCGATCTCGAGGACCTTCTCCGCCAACTCCACACCAGCTTCGTGAGTGAATCCGGCAAACATGATGTGGTCCAACTGCTCGGCTTGCCTGCGCATGGCCTCGACAAACTCTGGGCGGCCATGTCCGTGAAGGTTGGCCCACCACGAAGCAATCGCGTCTAAGCGTTTGCTGCCATCGGCTAGTTCCAACCACGCACCGGAAGCGCCGACCACCGGCAGCGGCTCAGTATCCAAGGCGTGTTGGGTGTACGGGTGCCAGCAGACCTCGCGGTCACGTTCAGGGAGAGTTGGTTTCACGAGTGCTATGACAGGGAGTCAAGAAGTTGGGCAATACGCGGTTCCGAATCGAGCCAGAAATCGATGGTCTCGGTATTCAGTTCGCGGAACATCGGCACCTCCAGGATTGGCAGGTCACCGAGGCGCGCCTGCAGGCTGGCGATGTTCTGTGGGTGCGGTTGGCCGACGACGATGATCGCACGCAACGGCACGCGGCGCATGGCCAAGGCCTCGACCGACAACAAGGTGTGGTTCAAGGTGCCTAAACCGCTGCGCGCGACCAGCACCACCGGCGCCTGCATCTTGCGCAGGAAATCGGCTTGATCCTCTTGGGCGTTGAAGGGCACGCGAAGGCCGCCGGCGCACTCAAGAATCCACTTGGCCTTCGGATGTTCCAGCAGGACGGCGCGCGTGGCTTCGAGTACCTGCTGCACACTTACGGTCACTCCTTCTTGCTCGGCTGCCTGATCCACAGATGCCGGTAAGGCCAATTGCACGGCCGGCGGCGGTGCGTGGTCGGGCGCCAGGTCGGTGAGCTTCAATACCGTTTCGGTATCGGAATCGCGACCGGTCTGCACAGGCTTGAAGTAACGCACCGGTTCCTCCATGTGCAAAGACGCGCGCACCAAGATGGCGGAGATCAAGGTCTTGCCGATATCGGTATCGGTGCCGCAAACAATCAATGGGCGAGTCGTCAACACAGGTTCGGTGACCTCGATCTCGGCACGTCGATGCTCTTCCTTCAGGGCCTCGAGCAATGCTTGCGCCAAGGCCTCGACCTGTTCTTCGCTGTGGTTGGCATGCACTACGATGCGTAGGCGCGAGCTTCCAGCAGGAACCGTCGGCGGACGTACGCCACGCACGTCGAAGCCAGCATCGCGCATCTTCTCAGCGACCAGCATGGTGCGCTCAGAATCACCGATGATGACCGGCACGATCGGTGATGAACCGCGCACCTCCACGCCACCTTTACGCAACAGCCGGCGCAACAGTTCGGCGCGTTGCAGTACCGTGCTCTTGCGTTCCTCTTCACCGACCGCCAGTTGCATCGCACGACGCAGGGCGGCCGCCAACATTGGCGGGGTCGCGGTGGTGAACACGAAACTACGCGCGCGGTTGATCAGGGTGTCGATCACTTCCTGACTTCCGCAGACGAAGGCGCCGGCCAAGCCAAGCGCCTTGCCGCCGGTGAACATGCGCGCCAACAGCCGCGGATGATCCGGCACGCGTTCCTCAAATAAGCCGGCAGAGTGTGCCATGTCCAACATCAAGTAGGCGTCGAAGCGTTCGCACAGTTCCAGCAATTCTGACAACGGGGCGAGATCACCATCCATTGAGTAGAGGTCCTCAACCATGATTAACCTGCGGCGCGCACTGCCGGCACCAGCAAGCGCATTGGCGAGGGCCTGCATGTCGTGATGCGGAAAGACCACTACCTTGGCATGACTCAAGCGCATGCCATCGATAATCGACGCATGATTCAAGCTGTCGCTGAAAAGGACGTCGTCGACGTCGGCGAAGGTGGTGAGCAAGGCTTGGTTGGCCAGGAAGCCGCTAGCGAACAACAACGCCGCTTCGGTTCCCATCCAATGCGCCGCTTCGCGTTCAGCGGCCTCGTGCAAAGGGGATTGCCCACGCAATAGGCGTGACGCCGGCATGCCGATCTGGCCGTTACCCAAGGCTTCGCGCACGGCATCAGCAACGCGATCGTCGCCGGCCAAGGCTAGGTAATCATTGGTGGTGAAATCCACGCCGGCCGGCGCGTACAACTCCCGACGCAATCCCGCATCGGCCCACTCCTGGGCTTGGGCGCTTAACTGCTCGTTGAGTGGGGAGCTCAATTCAAGTCCACCGTTCCGGAGAGATTAAACCTCGACCACGCCGGTCGGTTCGCTCTCGTTGATGCCTTCCAGTCCGAGTAGGTCGAACAGCTCCTGGTCGCGATCCTTGCCACGGTTTGGGGTGGTGAGCAGTTGGTCGCCAAGGAAGATGGAGTTGGCGCCGGCCATGAAGCACATGGCTTGGGCCTCTTCGCTCATGGCATGTCTGCCTGCTGACAATCGCACCATGGATTGCGGCATCAGGATACGTGCGACGGCGACCGCGCGAACCATCTGATCCCATGCGAGCGGCGGCACGTCTTCCAATGGCGTGCCCTCGACCGGCACTAGGGCGTTGATCGGTACCGACTCAGGCGGCGGCGACTGGATGGCCAACTGATGGAGCAGGCCGATGCGATCGTCCTCGCTTTCGCCCATGCCCAAGATGCCACCGCAACAGACCTTCATGCCGGCTTCGCGCACGGCCGTTAAGGTGGTGAGGCGATCGTCGTAGGTGCGCGTGGTGATGACCTCCTCGTAATACTCCGGCGAAGTATCGAGGTTGTGGTTGTAGTAATCCAACCCGGCCGCCTTCAGCTGTTGCGCTTGCGTAGGCGTGAGCATACCGAAAGTGCCACAGGTCTCGAGGTCCAGCGACTTCACCTCGCGCACCATCTCCAGCACGCGATCGAAATCTTTGTTGTCCTTGACCGAGCGCCAAGCAGCACCCATGCAGAACCGATCGGCGCCACCGGCCTTGGCATTCTTTGCGGCCTGAATCACTTGCTCGGTGGCAAGCAACTTTTCGCGTTCCAAGTCGGTCTGGTTGTGCGCCGACTGCGAGCAGTACTTGCAATCCTCCTGGCATGCACCGGTCTTGATCGACAACAAGGTGCTGCACTGCACAAGGTGCGGATCGTGGTGCGCGCGGTGGATGCGCGCAGCCTCGAACACCAAGTCGAGCAAGGGGCGACGGTAGAGTTCCGCGACTTCTTCGCGGGCGAGTTGAGCAGGTGCCTCGGCGACCATGACGGACTATTCTAGGAAAACGCGGCCAATCGGGCAGCAAGGCAATCAGGAATCGGTGCGCGGCAGCTGGCAGCTCTGGCCTTCGCACAGATAAAAGGTGGTCTTGCCATCTACGGCGGGACGGTCGCGGAACAAAGCCAGTGGGCTATCCACCACGGCCGCCGGCAGCAGGACCGGCACTCAGCCCAGCTAGGCAATCGGCGCTGATTCCAGTTTCCTTGGCGACGTCCTCGTAATAGGGGTCTCCACTTAGTCTCCAGCCCTCCAGGTCAAGCTCGTAAAAAACGGGAGTAGACACAGAAATTTAATTCCCCGCCTTCTCGCCAAAAATCTCCCAGTCCGGGTACGAGGCGTACTGCCCAAAGACTTCCGTCAGGAGATCAGTAGGCTCGTGAACGGCCTTGATTTTTGCCTTCTTGCCTAGCCTAGCTCGTCGTACATCTGCATCTGTAACTCGAACTCTTCTAAGGTAAGATGTTCCACCTGCTTCAGCCAGTCGAGAACGGAGACGCCGTATCTTGGCCGCGTCTCGCCAGCTCCTGTAACGGGCCACAAGCCTTGCGCGCTCATCTGGGTCATGGTCTCTAGCAACTCCCTCAGTTCCGTCTTTTCTGAGGAGCTTTCCTGAGCGGATTGCTGCGAGGATTGGGATTTGTTCGGTGTCGACTTGTCCGTCATGGTGCCAGCTATTCTTATCTTTGGAGCCGTCTACTTTGAAGCCAGTGGGAACGACGCCCTGCGAAGGGTTCGCAATTGCCTTGGCCACATCATTGCACTCTTTGCGCGTTAGCGCGACAGCCTCATTTTCGCGAAACGGGAAAAGCACCCAGGTGTCGCCAGCCCTGGGGCCGTAAGAGAAACCATGCGCAGCCTTGTTCGGGCGAGTTTCCTTGATGGCGGGAAGTAAGTCCCTCCATAAAAGGGCTTTAGGCCTGGAGTGAGCCATACGGACATGGGCCAACCGCTACTTCCAGCCATGCGCTGTACGGCCGCCATATAAATGTCGCCCTTGGCGCGTTCCAGGGCCTCGTCACACCAGGGATACCAGTCCACAGGGTTGTTTGCGTGTTAGAGCAGATAGGGAGTGGCCTCGGGATGGCGAGCGACTCATGTGTCCTCAGGTAGGGCAGAACAAGCATTACTGCTTGCCAATATGTGGTCAAAGAGCCATAATCCCCTCAACATGGGCTGGTTCCAACGCCTCTTTTCGGGAGCGAATGACCACGACGAAGATTTCCGTGGCACACGCTCCCCGGACCAAGCCCGAGTTTCCGCCGAAGATTTGGCCGGAGAACTACGGGCTTTACACAACGAAATCAAGCTGCTTCGCGAGTCAATCGGAAGCGGTGGTCGGTCTATTGCCGACGGAGAAGGCTCATCGCGGCGTTCTAGGCGCGGTGGTCGAAACCGTGGCGGGCGTGATCGGGACGGCGGAGGTCGTGACCGGTCTGGGGATCGCTCAGGCGGCCGCGATCGACAGCAGCAGCGTCGGAGTCTGCCTAAGACTCCACCGGATGATGCGCCAGTGGGCCTGTTGGTCGACTACTTAAAGTCCCGAGGTGTTATCACCTTCGAAGGCCAAGATGACCTGAACCGCAACGAGGCTTTCGAGCATCTCGCGCGGCACTTGGGCATGCACTTCCACTTGCTCGCGAACTTCTACGAGAAGGTGAAGCGTTGTGTGGCTACCGGGCGCGGTCAGCGCATCGATATCGACAACTACAGCCATGCGGAGCGTTCCGCGGCGGTTCAGTTCGGTACTTTGCTGCACCGTCACGGCATGCTGAAGGATTTTTATTACCACCGCTCGCCGAAGAAGCAGCTGCGAGTCATCCCTACCAAGGATGGGCAGATTGGTCAGTTCCTGACCGGCGGCTGGCTGGAGATCTACGTCAGTGCAGTGCTCACGCGTCGGCTGCGTGCGGCCATGAGTTCCGCTAAGTTCCAGTTGCTCTACAACGTAAAGGGTGTGTTGCCGGATGGCCGCGAGTTCGAAGCGGACTTAATGGCTGCTGTCGAAGGACGCCTGTTCTGGCTGGAGTGCAAGACCGGACAGTGGCAGGATTACTCGGCGCGTTTCCGCGGCCTGGTAAAGATCTTCGGTGTGGAGCGCGAGAGTGCTGCGCTGCTGTTGATCAGGCCGCCGGATGCCAACACCCGTGCGCGAGCCACCGACATGCTCGACATGACTTTGTTGTCGCTGGAAGAGGTCGATGACTTCATCAGCGTTTTCCTGGGTGAGCCAGTCGCTCCAAAGAAGGACAATGCAGACGCTGTCGAGAAACGCACCATCAATAAGGAGCTCGGCAATATGCCGCCGCTTACCGATGACGAGATCCCACTCGAGGATGCAGAGCCGGCCAAGAAGCTGGGTGTGATCGACCTGAACAGTGGCTCTGGCACTGAGGGTGAGAGCTCGACTCCACGTCGCCGCCGCCGTCGTCGTCGTCGCGGTGGCCGAAACCGTGGAGCTCGTTCCGCAGCCGCCACGGGTGCAGACGAGAACGCCGAAGGCACAGCTCCAGAATCTGACGGTGTCGGTGCAGGGGCCAAGGCCGAAGACTCCAAGGCAGATTCCAAGAAAGGAGCATTGCTGGAGCCGCTTCCGATTGAGCGCGTTGAGGAGGAAGGCGCCGGCAAAACGGCCAAGGCTGAAGAATCTTCCGCCGAAGCTCCTGCCAAACCACGTCGTTCACGCCGTCGCCCAACTCCGTTCGCTGCTGAAGGTGGTGCGGAAGAAGGCGAAAAGGCCGAGGCTGCGGCCGAAGATGCGGTTGCCGCAGAGCCCGCTGAACCGGAAGCCGAAGCTGAGCCCGAAGCGACCCCGGTCGAGTCGGCCACGGGTGTGACCATCGCTCCGGATCTGGCTGCGATGATGGCTGGCGGCAAGAAGTCGGAGAAAGACGACGCCTAGCCTTTCCCGCACCAACTGTTGAGCTGACAATCATTGCCGGCTCAACCAAAAAAGAAACGGACAGCCGCGAAGCTGTCCGTTTCTTGCTTTGGTGGGAAGAACCGGAGTTGAACCGGTGACACATGGATTTTCAGTCCATTGCTCTACCAACTGAGCTATCCTCCCGACCGCCCAAGGGGCGGAAGCCAACTGATTTCAGGTTTCCCTGCTCCAGTCGGGCGGAAATCATACCATCCTGAGCTGAAGATGTGGAGTTGGGGCATAAAAAAAGACCGACCCCACAAAGGCGGGGTCGGTCCGAGAGCAGGTTCCCTTAGAGAATCAGCTCAGCAATGGCATTGGTTAGTTGGCCAGAGGCCAAATCGACACCGTGCATGTACAAGGTTAAACCAGATCCACGTGGTGGCACGCCGGTCGTCAGCGAAGTAACACCACTAGAATCTGCGGTGAGGGCAGGCAGTTGGGAGATGGGTGCACTCAAGCTGACCGTGCCAAATGGGGTGTTGGTAGGACCAGCACCGGTCAGTGAGTAGCCAATCAAGACACCGCCACCGGCAGTCGCGTTAGTCACCATGATGGTCGCGAGACCGCCACCGACGAGCCCGGTGGCCGAGAGGACAGGTCCGGAAGGACCGTTGTCCAGATCGAGCTCATAAACGACGTTGGTCATTTGGCCTGTCTGCCAAATGTCTCCACCACTACTGGAAGCCAAACCACGAGGGTCATTGGAGCTGGAGATCTGACCGATGAAGGAGCGCACCAAAGCTCCAGTGCTGGCATCCATCACGAAGACCATGCCTTGATCCCGCCCACCGACGATGATCTGGTCATGGGCTAGGTTGAAGCCAGTTCCAGCCGAGCGAGTGCATCCGAATGCTCCCAAGCTAAAGGTGGTGATGGTGGCTCCAGTGACTGGGTTCACCGACGAGACGGTGTCCGAGACCCAATCGGTAATCCAATAGACATCACGACCGGCGTCGTAGGAGGCGCCAACCGGGCCGCTACCAGGAGCGGGCCAAACGCTGACCAAGGTACCGGCGGAGTTGAACGTACTGACGATGTCGGAAGACGCGTTGGTGGTGATGTAGAGGTTTCGAAGGCTATCGTAACCAAGGCCAAAATCGCTTGGATCGATGGTCGAGACCGTGCCAAGTGACGCACCAGTTGCTTCGTCTACCAGGTAGATGGTGGCCGAATAGTCGGACGAATCGGTAAGAAGGAGTGTGCTACCGTTCCGCGCCGCACCGCAGTATTCGCTGGACGCGGTGGCGACGATCGATGACAAGACATCACCTGCGGCAGCGGTGCCAGGGGTCGTGTGAAGGAGATCTCCGTTGTGGTCATAGATTTGACCGGTGCCCGATTGAGGCAGGGCGAGGAGCAGGGGCAAGAAACAAAGCATGCTAGGTTTTTGATTGGGGCTGATGGTGGGGGATCTGCAACTGGGTCGCTGCATCTACTCTAAAGGAAAAATAGGATATTGCACAACGCCCCAGGGCGACACTCATCATTCCATCCCAAGCATCTCACGCGCCGTTGGGCTCTCGATCGGCAGGAATTTCCCGGGAATGACCCAAGATTCACCCGCTGCCGACGTCACCTTGCGAGCAGCAGCGCAATCCGCCTGGATCTGGTCGATCAACCCAGTGGCATTGTCGAAGGCGCGCTCATTACGCAGTTTATGCAGGAAGAACACCTCAACCCCCTGGCCGTAAAGGTTGCCCTCGAAATCAAGAAGATGTACTTCGATGGAGTGGCTCGCGTCTTCAAAGGTGGGGCGGTTGCCCAAGTTGGCTACGGCCGGTAACAAAGCTAGTGGTTCCTGCCCGACCAGGCGCACCAGGGTTGCGTAGACACCCGCCGGCGGCTGCAGCTCATGGTGCAGATCTAGGTTGGCGGTCGGAAAGCCCAAGCTCTTGCCGCGACCGTCGCCCTGGACCACGGTGCCGAGCAGACTTGCCGGGCGCCCGAGCATGGTGCCAGCTTTGGCGAAATCACCTAGTTGAACGGCTTCGCGGATTGCAGTGCTGGAGACCGCCCGACCTTGCACCTTTAATGGTGGCACCTGTGTCAGTGAGAAACCCTTCTCGGCAGCGAGCGGTTGCAGCGATTGGGGATTGCCGCCGCGGTCCTTGCCGAACTTGGAATCGAAACCAAAGACCAACTCCTGCAGTCCCAATCCATCCAGCAGGATCTTGCGGGTGAACCGGTCAGAGGTCAGCTCGCGCAGTTCCGGGGTGAAGTCGAGCACCAAGGTGGCGTCGATGCCGGCACGTCGAAACAGCAAGAGTCGATGCTCCAAGCTGGTGATGGTGGCGGGGGCCTGGCCAAGCAGCACCGACTTGGGGTGGCTGGCGAAGGTCACCATGACCGACTTCTTGCCTAAGGCTTGAGCACGCAAGACCACTTGGCGCAGCACGTGAAAATGGCCGAGATGTACGCCGTCGAAGACACCGACGGTGGCGACGCAGCCGCTGCCCTGGAAGGTAGCCGGCAGCGCTTGAAGGCCATCAAGAACTAGCAAGTTGGTTCTTGTACTCCTGCACCATGTCTTCGAGATCGCCCTTGACCAGGCTCTTCGAGGCCAGGCTCATGCGGTCGATGAACAAGATGCCATCAAGGTGGTCCAGCTCGTGCTGGAAGATTCGCGCTTCCCATTCTTCAAGTTCCAACTCGACCGGCTCGCCTTTGAGCCCCTGCGCCTGGACCTTGATCGAGACTGGCCGCGTGACCTGACCACAGATGCTCAAAAAGGACAGGCAGCCCTCCTGGCCATCTTCTTTGACCTTCGACTTCCACACGATCTTGGGGTTGCACAGCACCACTTCCTCGTCGACCTGCTTATCCGATCCAGACGGATTGTAGACCATCAAACGAATGTTCAGGCCCACCTGCGGGGCAGCCAGGCCGACGCCCTTGGTGGTATACATGAGCTGGAACATTTCACGCGTAGTGGCTTCGAGCTCCGCGTCGAAATCGGTGACGGGAGCATTCTTGGCGCGTAAACGCGGATCTGGGTAGAGGACGATGTCCATAGCTATGGGTACCCTAGAATACCGTGGCGGAATCTCAATCTCTGAGCTTGCCGCCCATCTGCAACATGAATCTCAAGAAGCATCTCGATAGGGCCGCCCAAGCCCTGGAACGCGGGCAAGCCGATTTTGCGGTCGAGCTCTGTGATCAGGTCATGGATTTCGCCCCGGGTGAGCGATTGGCGGCGGAATTGCTGACTGCCGCGGCGATAGCCAATGGCGACGGCAAGTCCAACCTCCTAAAGAAGCTGGCCTCCGGTCCGATGGGCTTGGCTGCGCGCTTCAACAAGCTCACTCGCAATCCCGACGCCGAAGCCCGCTCTTTGCGCCGTGCCTTCATCAAGGATCCTGCCAACTTCAGTCGTGGCATCGCTTGGGGTGACGCACTCGAACGCGCCGGCTATGCGGGGGCTGCTCTCGGCGTCTTCGGTGGACTGGCAGGCTATTCTCCAGATGCCGCCAAGCGCGCTGGCAGCCTGGCAGCCGCTCAGGGTGAAGTGGATGCGGCTCTGGATTATTACCAGCAGGCGCTGGACTCGAATCCACGCGACACCGAAGCCATGCGCGCGCGAAAGAATTTGGCCGCAGAGCAAGCACTACGGAATGCGAGTAACGCCGACACCGCTACTGGAATGGACTCCGAAGCCTTCCTGAGGGCATCTCGCGGCGAAGTGGACCCAGAGGATGCCTGAGATTGGCGCTTGCGTCTCCAGCCGTTGACACTACAATATTCCGCCCGATTTTGCGGGACCACTTAACGTCATGCCGAACACCCCGTCTGCCCAAGCTTCCCTTAAGAAGAGCCTCAAGCGCCGCGAGCGTAACCGCGGTCGCCGTTCCGCCATGCGCACCTGGATCAAACGGACCAACGATGCCATCGAAGAAGGTAACTTGGAAGCCGCGGAGAAGAGTTTCTTGATGGCCACGAAGATGATTGACAAGAACGTCAAGTGGAACCAGCTGCACGCCAACACCGGTGCACGCAAGAAGTCGCACTTGGCCGCTGCGGTCAACGCCCTGCGCTAAACAGCAGCAGTGAATTTTTCGGCGCTCGGCGCCACACGGCACAAGACAAAAGCCCTGACTATCGCGAGATGGTCAGGGCTTTTCTTTTGCCCCAAGGGCAGGGCAGGTGTGATGGGTTATTTGCCCATGCTGCGGAGGTAGGCCACAAGGCTGTCTTTGGTCTCGTCGTCCGGGATTAGAGCAGCGAATGCAGCCATCAGAGGGCTCTTGCCAACCGCGGCGCCACCTTCCATGAAGACCTTGGCAATGTAGGCGTCGTCGACGGATTCCTGCCAGGCGGAATCCGACATGTCGCGTGGCTTGACGGTCAATGCACCAGCAGCGATGCCATCACCCTTGCCCGTCTCGCCGTGGCAAGAAACGCAGGCGGTCATGTAGACGGCCTTGCCCTTGGCAATGTCCACGGTTGGCTTGCTGTCAGCAGCGTTGTCACCGGCGGTATCAGCAGCAGTGTCGTTGGTGCCGCTGTTTGAGTCGTCAGTTTTCTCATCGCCACCGCAGCTCAGGCACAGGCCGAGGACAGACGTCGCGAGGAGAGTCAAAGAAAGGTTTCGCAAGATGCTCATGATGTTGATGGGGGCTTTGGCCCACATGGAGTGAAGGATTTTACTCACCCGAACAGTTGCAAGAGTTCAGAGTTTCTTTAATGTTTTTGAGATTTTTCAAAATCCTCGATAGCCCGGAGGTTGCGCTCGGCGTCGGCGAAATCAGGCTGCAACTGCAGGGCTTGGCGCAGGGCGACCTTGGTGGCTTCATAATCCTGCTCGGCCGCGGCGGCCAAGCCAAGTAGGTACCAAGAGTTGGCATCCTCGGGGAACTCAGCGCAGCAGCGCTTCATGACAGCACGAGCTTCAGCGACCCTGCCGAGGGTGTCGAGGATGGTAGCTTGCAGGTGCAGTGGTGCCGGCGAGTGATCCTCCCATTTCTCGGCTTGCTGGGCGAGCTCTAAGGCGCGCTCGCCCTGGTCACGGCTGAGCAGATATTGGGCTTCCTGCATGGCGCCGCTAGGTTGACCTCGGTTGTGCTCCATGTTGCGTCGCAGGTCGATGGCGGCACGACTTTGTTCGACCATATCCACCGGCAACATCCGCGCGGCATGCAAACGAACCGCGCGTACCGAATCCTCCAGCATCTCAGGTAGGGGCCAAGCCATCGCGCGTTGCAGAGGATCGGCCGAGGTGGCGGCCTTTGCCAGCAGTTGTTGCACCTTCGGGTGATTGGGCCATGACTGCAACATGTTCAGCAAGGAGGCGCGCCATGTAGATTGTTTTTCAGCTTCGGTGGCTGCCAGCAGCATCGGAAGAGCGTTAGTGTGGTCTTCGCGTGCGGCGAACATGGCGCGGGCGCGACGGCGGGTGTCTTCGTTGCCTTTCCATGTGGGCCGCGCCTCGACAATCTTCGCCGCCCATTCAGCACTCTTGTCGTCATGGCATTTGTTGCAGGCATTCGGCACGCCGGTTTCAATACTGAGTTGCGGATCGGGAATCAGGAAGCCGTGGTCATGGCGCGGGTGGCGCTGCATGTAGACGGTGGTGCTCATATGACAATCCACGCATGCACTTCCGGGTTTACCGGCTTCATGTGCCGAATGTGCAGTGGTGTCGATGATTGGTCCCGGTACCCGTCCGCCACCGGAATGGCAGGTCATGCACAAGTTATTACCTTGCGTGCGCAGCTGCGCTGTGTGTGGATCATGGCAATCCAGACAGGTCACGCCTGCAGCGTGCATCTTTGACAAGGCGAAGGATGTGTACTCGAAATTCTCGTCGCGGATTTGGCCATCGACATGCCAAGTGTCGTTGAAGTCAGGCAGGCCTGGATAGTAGTTGTCGAGGAAGGTCTTGCCAGCTTGATGCGGGCCGAGCTCACTCCGACGTGCATGACATGGCCAACATTGTTCGGAACTTACTGCGGCGACCGGTGCCGAGGTGTTTTGGACATGCTGGCCCATGCCCTCGTGGCAAGCGCTGCAGGACACACCATGTTCCGTCCAAGTGGTCTCGAAGCTGTCGGTGGCTTCAATCCATGTGCGTTGCAGGTCGGTGTTATGGCATACCGCGCACATGGTATCCCAGTTCATGCCGCGCCCAGTCCAATGCCCCCATTCGCCAGGCTGACGGCCGTCGGCGAAGACATCGAACCAACTGTTGTCATGGAAGTCGCGTGCTTGCTGCGGGACCTGCAACCGCCCTTCCAACTCGACGACGTATTGAATCAGCGGATCCACGCCGATGGACCGGATCGCCGGATAGCTGTGCTTGCTGCCATCCGGGCCGATTGCCTCAACGCTGATGGAGCCGGCTTCGAGGGGCTGTTCGGCCAATGCGTGATGGCTGCCGCTCCACTCTCCATGTTGTTCGGCGTGGCATTCTTTGCAGGAGGAGGAATGGGTGGCAGCTGCCGTCGCAACGGAGCTAGCTTGCGATCTCGACGCACCGTCTTGCAGTGGCGAAGACTTGTCTTCACCGCTGCATCCGCCCAAGGCCGCAAGGCTTAGGATTGCGGCGGCAAGGATGAGACGATCGCGCATTAACATCTACTCGCTGGCGCTTTCCTCGGCAGCCTTCACCCCCTTCAGTTCCTCCTTTGCGCCTTCGACTTCATACTGCGCACGCAACTCAAGTAGTTGACGTTGCAGCTGCGCACGCACCTCAGCGTAAGCCGGATCGCCAGCGACGTTGCGAATCTCGTCGGGATCGTTGACCAGGTCTAACAGCTCCCACTCGTCGCTATTCGGATAGTGAATCAACTTCCACTGGTCGTTGCGCAGGCCGTAATGGGCTGCCACGTTATGGGTGGCCTCACCGCTGTATTCGTAGTAGATAGCTTTTCGCCACTTGGGTACGCCATGACCGCGCAGGATCGGCAGCATGCTCTTTCCTTGCATGTCCTTCGGTACCTTCACTCCGGCGAGCTGCAGGAAAGTAGGGGCGAAGTCGAGGTTCTGCACCAGCTCGCCGCGGCTCGCGCCTTTGGCGACCACGTCGGGCCAGCGCACCAGTAGTGGCACCTTCAGCGAAGGCTCGTACATGAAGCGCTTGTCGTACCAACCATGCTCACCAAGAAAGAAACCCTGGTCGGAGGAATAGATCACCACGGTGTTGTCGCTCAAACCGAGCTTGTCTAGGTGGTCGAGGATGCGCCCGACGTTGCGGTCGATGCCTTGGATGCAACGCAGGTAATCCTTGATGTAGCGTTGGTACTTCCAACGCACCAGCGCGTCGCCCTCCAGGTTCGCTGCACGGAATGCGGCATTGCGTGGTTCGTAGGCGGCTTGCCAAGCTGCCCACTCCTCACGACTCATGTGCTTCTCTCGCCCGATGGACCACCGGTCCGGGCCGGTGAGCTCCTCACCTTCCAACGGCGGCACCTTCAGGTCGTAGAACAACCACATATGCCGTGCGATGGACATCTCCTGTTCACGTGCAGCGCTGGCCAGTCCAGAAGCGTCGTCGAACAAGGTGGCCGGCTCCGGCATGTCCATGCCATCGAAGAGGCCGACTTCCTGAGGCCCGGCCATCCAAGCGCGATGCGGTGCCTTAAACTGGCACATCAACAGGAAGGGCTGATCCCTGTTACGACCGTTCTCCATCCACTCCATCGCCTTCTCGGCAACGCGATCGGTGTTGTAGCCGTCAATCGCATACTTGCCGTCTTCATTGATGAACTCGGGTGAGTAGTAGCGTCCTTGACCGGGGAGAATGTCCCAGTAATCGAAGCCTTGCGGCTCCGACTTCAAGTGCCACTTGCCGATTACCGCGGTCTGATAGCCAGCGCCCTGCAGCAACTTCGGAAAGGTCTGCTGATCGCCATCGAACACGCTGGTGTTGTCCATGAAGCCGTTGATGTGACTATGCTTGCCGGTTAACACCACGGCGCGAGCAGGGCCGCAGATTGCATTGGTGCAGAATGCATTGTCGAAGCGCAAGCCTTGGTTCGCCAAGCGATCGATGTTTGGCGTGTCGATCAGTTTGGAGCTGTAGGCACTGACGGCTGCCGACGCATGATCGTCGCTATACATCAGAAGAATGTTCGGCCGCCCCTTCGCCACTGGCACCTGCTCTTGTTTCTGTAGAGCCAGTAAGTCGGTTTTTAGGCGTTGCTCCACCTCGGCGACCTGCGGTTGACCGGCCAGGTTGTCAATCTCGCTAGGGTCTGCCTTCAGGTCGAACAGTTGCACCTCCTGCACCTTTGGATAGTCGATGTACTTCCAACGCGATTCGGTGACAGCACGTTGCACGTCGCGATAGGCGGTCAGGATCTGCTCACGATGTGCGCCCCTCTCTTCGCGCAACACTGGCGCTAGGCTTTTGCCTTGAACAGATTGCGGGATTGGCAAGTCGGTTAAGTCGGCGACGGTGGGGAACAGGTCGTGGAGGTAGGTGAGTGCCTCGCTGCTGCTGCCGGCCTTCACGCCGGGGCTGGCAATAATCAGGGGCGCACCCATCGAATGCTCATAGAGGTTCTGTTTGCCGAGTAGGCCATGGCTGCCCACGGCTAAGCCATGATCGGCTACGAACACGATTACGGTGTTGTCGATCTCGCCGCTGCTCTCGAGTTCATCAAGGATGCGACCGATTTGCGCGTCCATATGGGTGATCAAGCCATGGTAGTCGGCGATGTGCTGCTTGACCTCGGACTCCACTCTCGGAGTGGCGGCAAGCTGTTCATCGCGCACAATCAATTCGCCGTTGTCAAAAGGGTGCTCGGTCAGGTAGTTGCTCGGCAGGCTCACCAACTCCGGGTCCACCTTGAAACCTTCAGGTGGCGTGCGCGGGTCATGCGGCGCGGTGAAGGAGACCCACGCGAAGAAGGGCTTGTCCTTCGTTCGGCGCTTGAGAAAACTAACCGTGGCATTGGCGAACGCTTCGCTTGAAAAAACCGGGTTCGGCGAGACGGCCTCTGTAGGGTAGGCGCCGGTCGGGTCGAAGGGGCGCGTCTTTAATCCCACATGCGGTCCCATGCCGCCGAAAAAGATGTCGCCGCCATCGCTGAAGGAACGCTCAAACCAACTCGGGCCGTTATGCCACTTGCCGGTGCCGAAGGTCTGGTAGCCAGCAGCGCGGAAGGCCTCGGGCATCAGGGTGCAATCGACCTTGGGGTTGAACGGCCTTTCGATGAAGGAAGAGAGGCTACGGCCGGACAACATCATGCCGCGCGATGGGGCGCAAACCGCACCGCTGTAGGAACCGGCGCAATAGGCTCGCGAGAAGGCCATGCCGCGCGCCGCCAGGCGGTCTAGATTCGGTGTGGCGACGGCGTTAGCGCCGGGGCCTATTACCGCGTCGACTCGAAGGTCATCGGCGACCAGGAAGATCACGTTTTGTGGCGTATTGGATGAGATCTTTCCTTGGGTATAGGAGGGAGCGTGCGTGCAGGCCTGGAGCAGAACCACAAGCGCGCAGGCAAAGAGGCTGGCGGGGTAGCGAAAATGCACGTGGCTAAGTTACTACGATTCCGCCGAAGCCGCATATGCTTGTGACATGCATTACGTCGCCGCCCTCCTGTTGTTGTCCGCGAGCGCACAGACCAGCCCGCAGACCGACGCGACTTTTGTCCGGCATGCGGGTCAGCCGAATATCATCTTCATCATGGCAGATCAGATGCGTGCCGATTTCCTCGGTTGCGCCGACAACGCCTCGGTACACAGCCCGAACCTGGATCGCATCGCTGCCGAGGGCGCGCATTTCCGTCGGGCCTATTCGTCGACGCCATCCTGCACGCCGGCGCGCGCTGCGGTTCTCACTGGTCAGGCGCCATGGAACCATGGCATGTTGGGCTACTCAAAGGTGGCCGAACGCTATTCGAAGGAGCTGCCGCGGCTGATGGAGTCGGCCGGTTACTTTTCTTGGGCCATCGGCAAGAACCATTTCCATCCGCAGCGCAACACGCATGGCTATCGTGGCGTCGAGCTAGATGAATCAGGACGCGTGCAGGATTCCGGCTTCGTTTCTGATTACCGCCAGTGGTTCGCGCGTGTCGCTCCCAAGCAAGATCCCGACGCCACCGGCATCGGCTGGAACGAGTATCCGGCCAAGGCCTATGTCCTAGACGAGAAGCTGCATCCCACCACCTGGACTGGCGACCGCGCCGTGGCTTTTCTGCAGGACTACAAGAAGGACCAGCCCTTCTTCCTGAAGGTGAGTTTCGCCAGGCCGCATAGTCCCTATGATCCACCGCAACGCTTCCTGGATGCGGTGGACATCCAGGACGTACCCGATTTTGCCTTGGGCGCGTGGTCGGAAGCTGCCAACGGAAACTTCCGGAACCCAGACAAGCTCAGTGCCGCGCGCAACAACCTAGGCAAAGCGGTGACGATGGAATCACGCAGGGCCTATGCCGCCAACATCGCCTTCATCGATGAACAGGTCGGGCGCATCCTGGCCAGCCTGGAACAGCGCGAGCTGTTGGAGGACACCTTGATCATCTTCACTTCCGATCACGGCGACATGTTGGGGGATCATCACCTTTGGCGCAAGACCTATGCCTACGAAGGCTCGGCCGGGATTCCGATGCTGATGCGCTGGGGCAGCAAGACCCTCGAGGCGCCACGTGGCCAGAACCGTGATGAATTGGTTGAGTTGCGTGACCTGTTGCCCACGTTCCTCGACGCTGCTGGGGCCAAGATTCCCGATTCGGTCGATGGTCGCAGCTTATTGGATCCGGTCAGCGGGCGCGGTGAAGGGTGGCGCGATCGCCTGGATCTTGAGCATTCCAGGTGTTATTGGGCTGGCAACAAGTGGACCGCTTTGGTCAGCGCGCGTTGGAAGTACATTTTCCACGCGCATGACGGATCGGAGCAACTCTTCGACCTGGTAAACGATCCGAAAGAGCAAAACGACTTGGCCACGCGGGAGGACCATCAGGTCGTGCTCGAGGTCTGGCGGGGTCGCATGGCCAATCATCTCGAGGAGCGCGGCGAGCAGTGGGTGAAGGATGGAGCCCCTGCAATGCGCAAGGGCAACACTCTGCATAGCCCGAACTACCCGCCGGCGGACTGGTTCTAGGTCTTGCAGAGGCATCCGGGCCGGTAGTCCTGCGAGTGCCAAGCATCAGGCGTTCCTTAGCGCGCGCCGAGGATCTGCGAATAGCGGTAGTAGACTTCCAGCATTAAGGTGCAGATGGCGGTGGAGTAGACACGTCCACCATCCTCGCCCCAAGGGCCGACCGGATCCCAAGAACCGAAGAAGTTGTCTTCCTTGTCCTTGCGATGCTGGTTCGGGATTAATGCGGTCTCGATTGCCTTGCGCCAATCCTTCCAATGCTTGCCGCCCCACTGGTTCATGGCGAAGGTGCCGTAGTACCAGTAGTACATGTCGATCGAGCCGTCGCTTTCATCCCACACTGGTGGTTTGGAGGCGACGAGGTCGGCCTGCCTCTTGAGCATCTCGTAGTTCGGATGATCGCTCCAACGGTTTACCTTGTCGCCGTCGGTCATGAAGATGCGTGACAGCAATGCAACCGCGGTCAGCGACTCCGACTTCTCGGCCGGGAACTTATCGACATAACTCGGTGGACGCGAGGACAAGGAACCGACACCGCCACCGCCTTCACCCCATGCGTAGCCAACGCGACCGGTGTTCTTGTCTTCCATCGACGCGAACCAGGCCTCGGCACCGTCGAAGGCGGCCTTGTCCACGTTGATGTCTGATTCACTTGCGGTCTTCAGCGCGAACACCATCCAGCCGGTAATCGACGAATCGCTGTCGCCGTTCGGCTCCAGGTTGTAGCGCCAAGCGCCGTATGGATTGCGCGCCTTAACGATGACGTTGACCGCCTTGGTAACAGGCCTCTTCAGCGTAGGGGACTTGTTCGAGAAGTAGTAGGCCTCGCCTAAAGCCATGGTTGCGATCGACTGGTTGTACAGGGTGGAGTTGCCGGCTTCATCGCCGATCAGGCCATTGCCTTGCTGCACGTCAACCAACCAGGTCACGCCATCCTTGACGGTGTTCTGGTACTCACCACGGTTCATGGTCTGGTTGTTGCCCATAAAGGCCAACAGGGCCAAACCAGTCAGACCGACGTCGTTCACGGGGTTTCCCGGCCCATTGCTGGATGGTCGATTGTCGTAGCGATCGTTGTACATGAAACCGTCGGCGTCCCAGAAGCCACCCGCGGATTGATGGATGCTCAACCATTCGAGTCCACGCTTCACCGCTTCCTCGGTCTTGGATGGGCCACCACCACCAGGGCCGCCGCGTTTGCCCATGTTGCCACCAGCGCCGCCACCGAGTCCGACGTCGATGCCGGTATATTCGGCATCGATTGGCGCATCCGCTTTCATGTTCGGATCACCTATATCCTCGAGGGTCTGCGGATTCTCGATTGGATCCATTTCCACGTCGGCCAAGGTCGGATCCACGTCCTCAACCTTTTCGACGATCGGGTCGACGACAGGCTCGTCATCGATATCCGGTGGAGTCTCCACTGGCGCCGCCACAAACAGCGGTGGATCCGGTTCCTCGTGGCTGGTCAGGACCAGGATGCCGGCTACCATCAGGGCAATCAGGAAGTGCGCGCAGATCGATGCGATCAGGTAAGGCGCACGGCGAAGGTGCTCGCTCAATACATCATTGAAGGAAGTGTCGTATTCCCACGAACGATGCTGGTCGAAGCCAGTGTAGTTAGGGTCTTTTTCGTTCATAGTACCTTGCATAACGCGAGCGGCCATGAACGGTTCGATTTAATTGCTCAACGCCACAACAACGAAAAAAGGGAGACGACCGAAGTCGTCTCCCTTGGAGTCGAGCCCGTAAGCTCTATCGTGCACCGAGCACCTGTGCGTAGCGGTAGTACACCTCCAACATCAGGGCGCAGATTGCGGTCGAGTAGACGCGGCCACCTTCCTCACCCCATGGACCCGCAGGATCCCAGGAGCCGAAGAAGTTGTCTTCCTTGTCCTCGCGGCGCTGGTTCGGGATTAGGGCATCTTCGATGGCCTTCTTCCAATCCTTCCAATGCTTGCCGCCCCACTGGTTCATGGCAAAGGTGCCGTAGTACCAGTAGTACATGTCGATTGAACCATCCTCGTCCCAGAGCGGAGGCTTCGAGATGATTAGGTCAGCTTGCTTCTTGAGCATCGCGTAGTTCGGGTGATCGCTCCACTTCTTGACCTCGTCGTGGTCGGTCATGAAGATGCGCGACAGCAGGGCTACAGCGGTCAAGGACTCGGACTTCTCAGCCGGGAACGTGTCGATGTACTGCGGTGGACGCGAAGGAAGCGAACCAGGTCCGCCACCGCCTTCGCCCCAGGCGTAACCAACACGACCGGTGTTCTTGTCCTCCATCGACGCGAACCAAGTCTCGGCGCCATCGTAGGCAGCCTTGTCGATTGGGATTTTGCCGTCTTCAGCGGTCTTCAGCGCAAAGACCATCCAGCCGGTGATGGAGGAGTCACTGTCGCCGTTTGGCTCTAGGTCGTAGCGCCAAGCACCATATGGGTTACGAGCCTTCACGATAACGTTGACCGCTTTGGTGGTCGGCCTTTTCAGGCGCGGCGAGCGGTTCGAGAAGTAGTAAGCCTCACCAATGGCCATGGTCGCGATCGACTGGTTGTAGAGGGTGGAGTTACCGGCTTCATCGCCGAACAGGCCGTTGTCCTGTTGCACATCCTGCAACCAAGTGATGCCGTCCTTCACGACCTCCTTGTACTTGCCCTGGCTCATGGTGTGGTTGTTGCCCAAGAAGGCGAGCAAGGCAAGCCCGGTCAGGCCGACGTCGTTCACTGGGTTGCCCTCGCCAGTGCTTGCCGGCTTGTCGTCGTAGATGTCGTTGTACATGAAATGGTCGGCATCCCAGAAGCCGCCTGGCGACTGGTGATCCTTGAGCCACTTCAGCGCATCGAGTACCGCCTTCTCGGTTGCGGAACCACCTTTCCTGCCACCACGGCCACCACGGCCACCGTACTTGCCACCGGCACCGCCACCGAGACCAACGTCGTTGTTCCACGCATCGGAATCGAAAGCCGCATCGGCGTTCATGTCAGGGTCACCGGTCTCCTCGAGGGTTTCCTGCTCGACGACTTCCTCGAGGTCAGTCTCCTGAATCACAGGCTCCTCGATGATTTCCTCGATGATTTCCTCTTCCGGTTCCTCTTCTTCTTCCACCTCGGGTGGAGGCTCGGCAGCGGCAGCTACGAACTGGGGCGGTGGAGCCTCATTGCTCGCCGTCAGCACCATGATGCCAGCCACGATCAGGCCGATCAGGAAGTGCACGAAGATGGAGGCAATGATGTATGGAGCGCGGCGAAGCTGCTCCGCGAGGACATCGTTGAAGGAGGTTTCATGCTCCCACGGACGGTGGTACTCGTAATCGGTGTAATCAGTTTGGTATTCGGTCATAGGCTCCCTGGCACAACGCGAAAGCGGCGGTCCGGTTCGCAGAAAGGGCGGATTATTCTACAGTTCGTAAGACTTCTGGCTGGATTTTCCTGCGCCGAAAACCTCGTTTAGGCTGTCTTCCAGCCCTGGAATCAGCGGAGTGATCCAGATGTAGGAAGACTGCCACACTGCGGACAACTCCGCGCGTACCGCCTTGTCGACCGCGATTCGCTTAAGGTCTTCTGCAATAAAGAGTTGTGCTTCCTCAAAGGAGTAGGTCCGGGCTAGGGTGCGCTCCTTAATTAGGATTAACTGCACCAGGTTCGGATTACTGCTGGGAAGCTCCATGCAGCTCCCGACTTCGGCGGTTTTTAGGAAATCGGCCAGGTCTTTGGCGATCCCAGGTCGGATCTCGTTGGATTCGGTCACCCGATCGGCTTTTGCAAGCGCCGATGGGATGGTCATTTGGTCGGAATTGACCATGCGGAGAGTCTCGGCGGCGCGCTCGGTATGCGGTGCCAAGCTAGGATCCTTGACGAAGCGTAGCGAAGCCCATGTGAAGACCTCGGGGCTCTCACGATACTTTTCGTTGCTCTGGTAGGCCTCGCGAATCTCGCCCGGGGTGGGTTCGGCAATCTTGCGCTTGCCCTGTTGAGGTGTATCGATCCCGCCGCTGACGATGCCAGCTACAGTCTGCTCGATGAAGGTGTGGCGTAAGGCGATGCGAAAATCGGCGATGGAGGAATAGCCATCGCGGCCAATGCGCTGAAGGAAACGCTGGCGCGAGCCATCTTCGAGGATCAGCGCGTCGATGCGGGCGCCGACCTGCGGATCCAGCAGCGATTCATCCAATCCCAAGCGCATGAAACTTTCCTGGTAAAGAATGCGCCGGATGCCCTGGTTCAGGGCGTAGGCCCAAGCCTCTTGTTCACTGACGTTCGGGTTCGCCAGCAGCGTGCGCGCAGCGATTTCACCGACCTGCGATTCGGTCAGGATTTGGTCATTGATGATGACAAGGGCCTGATCCACGCTCGCGGCGAAGGGATCCGGGCCGGTCTCGTCACCAAATGGGTCCTGTGCTTGGACGGAGCCGATGCCGACTGCGCAAAGGAACATGCTAATCAGGAAGGTTTTCACTTAGATTTGCCTCTGGTGTATTTTCGCTGTTTCCGCGGCAAGCGGCAAGAAAGCGTTGTCTCAAAAACCAAATTGAGCACTTCTTCGGCGCTGGCGGCAGGATCCGGCAGCATCCAGCGTGCCCGACGGGCCGTCATCACACGGAAATCGATGGCCTGGTTCTTGATTGCTGATTCGAAGGTTCGCGCCTCTCTGAGCGAACATGACAGGTGGTCGTCAACCCGCTGCAGCGCATCCAGGCCCAGCCGGCCGAGGCGGTGCTTCAGGAAGAATAGCTTGGTCAGGTTCTCTAGCTCTATAGGTGGGGGACCGAAACGGTCACGCACCGATTCCAGTACCGACTCGATCTGCTCCGGCGCACGAATGCGGTCCAGTTCACGCAACAACTGCAACCGCGTCTCCTCGTCGGGCACAAACTCGGGCGACAACGCGGCACTCAGACCCAGCGCCAGGTCGCAGGCAGGTTCGATCCCGCTGGCAGCCACCTGACCCTGACGGCGCATCCGCGTGACCGCTTCAGCCAGCAGGCGTCGGTAGGTCTCGTAACCGACCGCGTTGATGTGGCCGCTCTGCTCGGAACCGAGCAGGTTGCCGGCGCCACGGATCTCCAGGTCGCGCACCGCCAACTGGAAACCGGCACCTAGGTAGCGCATTTCCTCGATGGCTTTCAGGCGCCGACGTGCATCCAGCGGCAGCGGCTTGCCACGCGGGATTAGCAGGTAGCAATAACCCCGCTTGTCCGAGCGCCCGACACGCCCGCGTAATTGGTGCAAGTCGGAAAGTCCGTGGCGCTGCGCCTGATCGACAAAGATGGTGTTGGCATTGGGGATATCCAAACCGCTTTCAATGATGGTCGTGGCCACCAGGATGTCGGCGTCCCCGCGCACGAAGGTCAGCATGGCCTTCTCCAATTCCTTCGGATCCATCTGGCCATGGCCGACGACAATGCGCGCCTTCGGAGCCAGGCGTTGGATGCGCTCAGCCATAAGGTCCAAGGTCTTGACGCGGTTGTGTAGGAAGAAGGCTTGGCCACCACGTGCCATTTCGCGTTCGAGCACATCCTTGATTAAGGCGGTTTCGTCGTCGTAGCGCAATTCGGTATGAACTTCCTGGCGTCCGACAGGCGCGGTGCTCAGCGAAGTGATGTCGCGGATACCGGCCATCGCCATATGTAAGGTGCGCGGCACCGGCGTGGCAGTTAGCGTGAGCAAATCCACCTGCGAGCGCTTGCGTTTGAGCTCCTCCTTGTGACGCACGCCGAAGCGTTGCTCCTCATCAATTACCACCAAGCCAAGGTTCTTGAACTTCACGTCTTTTGACAGCAAGCGATGGGTTCCGACCACTAGGTCCACGCTGCCGTCTTTCATCGCGGCCAGAATCTCGCGCTTCTTGGCCGGCTTGACCAAGCGCGACAAGACCTCGATCTGTACAGGCCAATCGGCGAAGCGCTGTCGCAACGAGCGCACATGCTGCTCGGCGAGTACGGTGGTCGGAACCAGCATGGCTACTTGTTTCCCAGCGTGGATTGCGCGAAATGCCGACCTTGCTGCCAACTCGGTCTTGCCGTAACCGACATCGCCGCACAGCAGGCGGTCCATCGCGCGTGGCAGCGACAAGTCGGCATGAATCTCGATCATGCCTTGCGCCTGGTCCGGCGTATCTTCCCACGGGAAGCTCGCCTCGAACTCGCGCTGCTCCTCGCCACCGTCGGGGAAGGCGAAACCGGGTACGGCTTCGCGCTGCGCTTGGATCTCTAGCATCTCGGCTGCCAGGTCCTCGACCGCGGATTCCACCTTCATGCGGCGCTTGGCGAAGGAACCCGAACCCAAGCGATCCAGTTCAGGGCTGGCTCCACCGGCCCCGATGAATCGCTCCACTAGATCCACCCGCGACACCGGTACCTTCAGTTCGGCACGATCCTTGAATTCGAGCAGGATGAAATCCTGGGTGTTCTGTTCACTGCCGCGGTCCAAGCCGCGGAAGATCGCCAGACCATGGACGGCGTGCACCACTAAGTCGCCGGGTTTCAGCGCCATCACCGTCTCGATCGGCGCGGTGGAATGATCACGCCGGCGTCGGGGTTTTGGTCGGTGAGCGCCATGCCCAGGGATGAACTCACGGTGGTGGATGACGGTCAGGCGCGCCTCGGGAATGCGGAAACCGCGTTCCAGTCCGCCGGAACCGAGTTGCAGGCCGTGATCCTGTTCGCCGTTATCGTGCAGAATTTGATTCAGGCGATCTGCCTCGGCATCGTTGCTGCACAAGACCACCGCGTGTTCACCGTTCTTGGCGCGGGAAGCAAGCACTGAGACTCCAGGAGCCACCCCTTGGCAGTATTCCTCAACACTGAGGGTGGTCAGTGTGCCATCCTCACCAGGCAAGGTGGCCAATTCCATGGTTGGCTGCTCCTTGCAGCTGCGGTCGAAGCGGTTCAATGCCGAGACGGCGGCCGATCCCAGAAAGCGCAACTGCTTGCGACGGTCGTCGATTGCCGACGGCTCCCAGAACACCACGCGGGTATTGGTTGGGAATCGCTCCAACGGCAGCATGTCGGAGGCATCGGCGGCTTCCTTCAACTCTTGGGCGAGCGGTACCGCTAGCTTGCGCAGCACATGGCGGGTGCGCTGAGTGGAAAGGTCGAAGACGCGCATGCTCTCGAGCTCGTCGTCGAAGAATTCCAGACGTAGTGGTTCGCCGATGGCGGGGGCATAGAAGTCGAGGATGTCGCCACGTCGCGAGAATTCACCAGCGCCGGAAATGGCCGGAACCCGCTCGAATCCTGCATCGACCAGGATTTTGGTCAGGTCATCTGGATCCAGCTGCATGTTCTCAGTCAGCTCGAGGATGCCGCCGGCATCCTGTTCGGCGGGATCTGGCACTGGTTGGATCAAGGCTGCCAGCGGTGCCACCAGGATGCCGCCAAACCCCTCGCGTTCGATGAGAGTCAGCGCATGGTGACGTTCGCGCAGGACTTCGGCCTCGGCACCGAGCGAACTCTCGCGCGCGGGAAATGGCATCGCGCCGGCACCGAAGACGATGAGGTCATCGAGCGCCAGTTCGGCTGCGGCGCCATCGGCGGTGACCACCAACAGTGGCCCCTCGAGCTCGGCGTTGAGTGCCGCACTCAACAGGGCTTTCGAACTGCCCCAAAGGCCTCCCCAATGCAAACGCATCGACGCCTGGTCGCGCCATCTGGCGGCCAGGTCGTGAAAGGATGGGGTGGCGCGCAGCAGCGCGACGGGCGATTGCGGCTCGGCCGACGACGTCTTGCCGCCAGCTTTCGATTTGGTCTTCCCGGCGCCGCCCCGCGAAGGTCGACGCGTCGCCATAGTCGGACCAGTCTACGGCAGAATCCGTTCGGCGAAGGTGGCCTCCGCCACCCTTCTTCCCGAGCGCGGCAGCTTGTGGCGCATCAACGCGAAGCCGTGGTAGAAAATGTCCAGAATCGGGCACGGCACCCAGCTCAGGAACTTGGCGATTCCACGGGTCCAGCGACCATCCTGCCGACGCATCAGATAGAGCACCGCTTTGCTGCGCATCAACGAGAAGCAGGTGCCGTCGGTATCTTCCTGCTCGACCAACACGACCACGCTGTTGGTCTCCTGCACGTCGCACTCCTTGGCGGTTTGTCCACCCAGCGGCGCATACCAGAAGCGCCCAGTCGGATCGCTGCTGGCGGTGCGGATCACGAAGTCGTTACAGACCCCGCAAGTCCCGTCGAAGAACACGATCTCGCGCATTTTTAAAGGTTCGTCGAAACGAAGGCGCTGTGAATCGCTCAGTGCCGTCCAACACCTGTCCTTAGATCCACTCCTGGTTGTTCACCGTGCGTTCACTGACTACCTCACCAGTATGCGCTGTGCCAGCCGGTTCGAACAACAACACGCTGGTTCCGGGTGCGGCCACCGGCATGTGCTCCACGCCGCGTGGCACGATCAGCATCTCTCCGACGTCGAGCTTCACGTCGTGGTCGGGAAACTTCATCACCAAGGAACCCTCGAGCACGAGGAAAAGCTCGTCCTCGTCTTCATGCGCGTGCCAAACGAAATCGCCTTCGAGCTTGGCGACCTTGACCTCTTGACCATTCAGCGCGCCGATGATTTTTGGCGTCCAGGTCTCGGCGAAGAGACCTAGCTTCTGTTGCAGGTTGATTTTCTCCATGGCAAGGAGTGAATTCTAACCCGTCAGCGATCCTTCAGCGCGCAGCACCAGCACCGCTTCCCATGCCGCGCGGCGTTCGGCTTCTTTCTTGCTTGCACCCCAAGCCGGTGGGAAGGCCCGATGCCCAATTTCAGCACAGACCTGGAAAGCCTGCGTCTCGGGGTGCTCATGGAAGTCGGTGAGGTGGAAGACCGGCACCGAACCCTTTTCGGTCTGCGCCCAGTTCTGCAAAATCTGCTTGGCCTGCATGCGCGCATGATTTTCTGGCAAGGCGGCCAGCTCGTGGTGCAGCCAATGCACCACGATGGTGCGGCAGACTGGGATGACGCTTCGTGTCGGACAATCCTGGTATACCGCCCCGAGAAGGGCTTCGACCGCATTGCCGTAGACCGACCTTGGCAGGCTCCGGCGCTCCTTCAAGTTGCCGCCGCTGCGGATCCAGCGGTCCAATCCGAGTCGTTCCCCCAAGCGTGACAGTGTGGCGCGCGACACCAACAGCGCCTTCCATTCCGTCAGGCGGCCTTCGCGAGCGTCGGGATAGGTCTCGAACAGCAGGGCGCTCACGACGAGGTCCAAGACGGCGTCGCCAAGGAACTCCAGACGCTCGTTGTGCTCTTCCTCGATGCTTGCGTGCGTCAGCGCAAGCTCCAAGAGACTCCGATCGCGAAATCGGTAGCCGATGAGGTCTTCCAGGTGACGAAGGCCAAGGGGAATGCCATCCATGAGCGCCGGATTCTACTCTCTCTTCCCATTAGGACACCAATCCGCCACAATACCGTTCTGCCTTATCCAGGCACCCCCCACCTCTCATCACCGAATCGTCATACACGCATGTTGCTTGAAGGAAAGAAGGGACTCATCTTTGGAGTCGCCAACCAATACAGTCTGGCCTGGCATATTGCCAAGGCTGCTCGCGAGCAAGGCGCCGAGGTGCTGCTGTCCGTAGGTGGTGAGCGTTTCTTGCGCAAGGTGCAACCGCTTGCCAATGAGCTGGATTCGCCGACGCCAATTGTCTGCGACGTCTCCAACGACGAGAATATTAAGGTGGCCTTTGATGAGATCGAGAAGGTCATGCCTGAGGTGGATTTCGTGGTGCACGCGATTGCCACCGCCAAGCGCGAGGAACTGCAAGGTCGTTACCTGGATACCAGTCGCGACGGCTTCGCCTTGGCGAATGAAGTCTCCACCTATTCCTTGGTGGCGATCTGTCGTGAAGCCGAGCGCCTGCTCACGCCCAACGCCTCGATTCTCACCCTGAGCTATCTCGGTGCGATTCGTGCGGTCCCTGCGTACAACGTCATGGGCGTATCGAAGGCCGGCCTCGAGGCCAGTGTGCGTTACCTGGCCAACGACTTCGGTCCATCTGGGGTGCGTGTCAACGCCATCAGCGCCGGTCCGGTCAAGACCATGTCGGCCTCAGCGGTGAAGGGCTTCAAGGACAAGGTTGACATCCAGCAGGTCGCAGCTCCGCTGCGCCGCAATGTCACCGGCGAGGATGTTGGCAAGGCTGGCATGTTCCTGTTGAGCGATTGGGCTTCGGGCGTCACCGGCGAGGTCCTGTATGTGGACTGCGGCTACAACATCATGGCCGACTTCATTACCAAAGAGACTTAGCCTATGGTTGGGGTGCTTTGTCTAGGAGGAAGCGACCCGCAAGAAGGTGCCGGTGTGCAGATGGATGCTGCCGTGTGTCAGGCTTTGGGCCATACGCCGCATCAAGTCGTGTCGGTGGATACGGTACAGAGCCTAAAGGGTTTGGAATCTGCTACGCCTAGGGAAGAGGTCGCCATCGCGCACGAGATCATGTTCGCCCTCGACGATGGCGTGAAGGCCGTCAAAATCGGTGCGCTCGGTAACGAGAAAATCGTTGCGGCGGTGGTCGCGGCACTCGAGCCGTGGCACAAGGACCTGCCGATCGTGTTGGATCCTGTCTGTGCAGCCACGCGCACTCTTGGCGACGACCGCCTCAACACCGTGGCCGGCGCGCGCTTAATGGAGAGCGAACTGTTCCCGTTGTGCCGCCTCGTTACCCCGAACGCATTCGAGTACGGCACTGGCGAGCGCTATCAAAACTGCCGCGCGGTGCTGTTGAAGGGTGGCCACTCCGTCGACCTCTCCATGCTCGAAGGTGTTGAGCCAAGTGCGTATATCGCCGATTCGCTAGAGGAACTGCTGCAGGATCCGATCGAGTTTCGTCACCCGCGCATTCCCGGTGCGGAAGATTTGCATGGCACGGGCTGCGCGTTGTCGTCGGCCATCGCCTGCTTCATGGCAACGGGGATGGAGCTATGGACTGCGTGTCAGTGTGCGCTCGAAGCCATGCATGATTGGATGACCGCAGCGGTGGAGAACAAGACCGGCCTATTGCCCTTCGCGCTGAAGGAGCTGCCTACGGTCGGTGAATTGCCGGAAGCTAAGGAAGGCGAGAAGCGCGTGATGTGGTTGTCCGGCGCTGAGGCCTAGAGCTGCCGACCGATGCGGCTCAGGATGCCTTTCACGGTTGCGTCCAGCAGGCTGTCTTCGTTGTAGTCCCCAGACACCACGTAGCTAACACGGTCCTCGGAGATTAACTTGTGCACTTTCTCGCGCGAGGAGGATTGCGCCCATTTGTCCGGATCGAAGACCGCCACCGAGTAGCCGCCTTGCTCACGCGTCATCTTCATCGCTGGGATATCGGTATCGCCGTCGCCGAAGAAAATCATGCGCTCGAAGGGCACCGGGCGCGAGGGCTTCTCCATCCAGCGATTCAGCGACTGGTCATCCCAGAAGTTCTCAATGCCCTTGTTGATGCGAAATAGAAACTGCGTCTTGGTGGTGTAGTTGACCACCACGCTGGGCCAGCAGGCTTCTCCCTGATCATCGAAGAGATACTTGCAGGCGAAGATGTAACGGAAGCGATGGGCGATGGCCGTGCCACGAATCATTTCCTCATTGCCGGAAGACACGATGTAGTGCACCGGTTCCAGGCCGAGCTCGCGCGCGAAGGCATCGATGCGATCGAACCAGGCTTCCACCCCTGGCAATAGCGGCGTGTTGCGTCCATGCTCTTCCAGCATCTCACTCGTCAGCTTCACGCCATGGCTGCGCGCCGAACGCAGAATCTCGAACAGGTACATCAGGATCTGGTCGGCGTTGGAAGCCTGCGCATTCTCCTCGACGCGATTCCAGAACTCACCGACATCCTCACCCAAGGCGCGTAACAGGGAATGCTCCTGGATGTTGTCGCGGGCAAGGGTGCCGTCGAAATCGTAGACGAAGGCAACCGTGGGTTTGGCTGCACCGACGGTAGGGGAATCCAAGCGGGAAGAATCCATGATCAATAGGCGGGCAGGACACCCAGCTCTTTGGCGATGGCGTCGACATAGCGATCGGTCATGCCTTGGACGAAATCACACACCGCGCGTTGCGGCGAATCGGTGGTTTCCTTAAATTGCTCCGGCACGCGGTCGGGGCGGTCCATCAGGGCATCGAAAACCTTGCCAAGCAATTCGGTGGCGCGGCGCACATGCCAGTTCACCGCTTCCTGCAGGTACATGTGCTCATAAAGGTATGCGTGCAACTTGGCGACCATCGAGCCGAAATCCTCCGAGTGACCGATCAGGCGTCGCTCGGCAGCCTGCGCTTCGCTGGCAGTGCATGCATCGGTGGCATCCAAGCGGCGCGACGATTCCTCACATACGTCGGTAATCGCCATGCCTAATAATTCATTCGCCGCTCGGCGCCACAACAACGGCCCGGCGGACTCGGCAGGATGACGCTCCTCGGCCGCGACCACCGCCATATTCCACAGCGGCAGGTCTTCACGCATCTTGACCGGATCGAGGATGCCTTCACGGATGCCATCGTCGACGTCGTGATAGTGATAGGCAGTGGAATCGGCCAAGTCGACCAGCTGCGCCTCGAGACGTGGGAAGCGTAGGGCCTCGCCACGAGCTTCATCGACGACCTTTTCATGTTTCTTCAGGCAATCCTTGGTCTCGATGGTCAGGTTCAGGCCGCGGTAATCCGGGCTGCGCTGTTCCAGCACGTCGACGATGCGTAACGACTGGCGGTTATGTGCGAAGCCACCAAAGTTCTCCATCTTTTCGTTTAAGAGCACTTCGCCGCTATGCCCATAAGGTGGGTGACCCAAGTCATGCGCCAGCGCGATTGCCTCACATAACGGTTCGTTCAGGTTCAGCGCGCTGGCCAAAGAGCGCGACACCTGCAGCACCTCAAGGGAATGCGTCAGGCGAGTACGTTGATTGTCGCCGACGTGATTCACGAACACCTGCGTCTTGTACATTAGGCGCCGGAAGGCCGAGCAATGGATGATGCGATCGCGGTCGCGCTCATAACGAGTGCGCCACTCATCGGGGATTTCCTCGAAGCTGCGGCCACGCGAATCGGCCGAGCGACTGGCGGCTGGATGGAGCCTCTCCTGCTCCAGGGTTTCCTTCTCGAGGCGGTTCACGCGCCACAGGATAGGGGGCGCGGGTAGAATCGGGGTGAGGATTGACCATTTTTGCACGGAAACCTATAGTTTCCAGCCGTTTTCCGCGTCGGCCTCCCTACTGTGCAGGCCCTCACGCCAATCCACATCAGCAGCGAACCTACCGGTGTTCCAGATCCGCCTCAAACAGCAAGCAGCCACTGACCAGGCCGCTCTGCGCGCTCGTCTGCAAGTTTGGGCTGAAGAGCGAGGCTGGACCACAGTAGCATCCAAGGAGGACACGAATGTCCTTTATTTACAAGGCGTTACGGCCGCCAAAGAGCTTCAAATGCTGATCAACTGGGATGGCGTCGAGATCGTCGTGCCGGAGAATGCCCCCGCCACGGCTGCGGTTGAAAGGCTGCCGAAGTCGGTCCAAGTGGCGGCCGCCCAGTTCGGCGAGGGTGCCGCCAGCTTTGTCGCGGGCCCCTGTTCGGTGGAGGATTACGATTCTCTGTTGGAGATTGCTCAGCATCTGGTCGCTGCCGGAGCTACTGCCCTTCGCGCCGGCGCCTTCAAGCCACGCACCTCGCCTTACTCCTTCCAGGGCCTTGGTTTGCCCGGGCTGGAGATTTTGTCGGCGGTCGGCAAGGAAACCGGTCTGCCAGTCGTCACCGAGGTCCTCGACCTGCGCGACCTGGAAGAGGTCGCCCAACACGCCGACGTGCTCCAGATTGGCTCTCGCAACATGGCCAACTCTCCTTTGCTGAAGGAAATCGGTTGTGTTGGACTGCCGGTTCTGCTGAAGCGGGGCATGAGCGCCACCTTGGACGAGTTCTTGTTCGCTGCCGAATATGTAGCCTTGGGCAACGCCCCATCCGTGCTGTTGTGTGAACGTGGCTTGCGCCACTTCGATCCGTCGGTGCGCAACCTGCTCGACCTGTCGGCGGTGCCGGCACTGAAGCAACTCTCCGGTCTACCCGTGATTGTGGACCCAAGTCACGGAACTGGTCGTGCCGATCTAGTCCCGGACATGCTCCTGGCCGCTGCGGCTGCCGGTGCCGATGGCTTCCTGGTTGAAGTCCACTCCAACCCTTCCGCTGCTTGGTCGGATGCCAATCAAGCCTTACCCCTGGAATCTTTCTGCGACATCGTTCCGCGAGTCGCCAAAGTACTTGCCGCGTGCGACCGCGAGTTGCGCGTTGCACAGTTCCCCCAAACGAAAGTCTGAGAATCGAATTATGTCACGCGTTCCATACATTGCTGGTAACTGGAAAATGCACCTCACCAAGCGCAAGGCCTCGAGCCTAGCGCGTGATGTGGCTGCACACCAAGGTGAAAACACCTCCCGCAAAGTCGCCGTCTTTCCGACCTTTCTGCATCTCGATTATGTTCGCCGCAACCTCAAGGGCAGCGATGTCATCCTCGGCGCCCAGAACTGCTATGGCAAGAAGGAGGGCGCCTTCACCGGCGAGATCTCTCCCTACATGCTGCGCGACATGGGCGTGAAGGTCGTCATGATCGGCCACTCTGAGCGTCGCCATATCTTCGGCGAGACCGACGCCATGATGCTCGAAAAGGTCAAGATTACCTTGCGCGCCAAGCTGGATGTCATGCTCTGCGTTGGCGAGACGCTCGAGGAGCGCGAGGCCGGCAAGACCTTCGCCGTGCTGGCCCGCCAGATGCGTGCCTTGAAGGTGGTGAAGCCCACCCAACTTGATCGCGTCACCGTGGCCTATGAGCCGGTGTGGGCGATCGGTACAGGCAAGACTGCCACTCCCGAGATGGCTCAGGAGGCCCACGCCGAATGTCGTCGTCTGGTCGGTGAGATCCTCGGCGACGAGGCTGCAGCAATCACTCCGATTCTTTACGGAGGATCGGTCAAGGCCGGCAACGCTGCCGAGCTCCTTTCCCAACCGGATGTCGACGGCGCACTGGTCGGCGGCGCATCCCTCTCGATCAAGGACTTCGGTCCGATCCTCGATGCAGCCAAGGCCTAAGACCGCGGCGTCGCCAAGCACAACAATCCAATGCTTTCAGTCCTTCTCTACTTACTCTTTTTCGCTTCAGCGCTGCTCCTAATCCTGGTCGTTCTTGTCCAGGAAGGTAAAGGCGGTGGTCTGGGCGGCGCACTTGGTGGCGCAGGTGCCGAGACCTTCGGCGTGCGTGCCGGCGGCGTGAACCGAGTGACCTTCATCCTGTTCGGTGTGTTCGTGCTTTCGGCATTGGCGCTGCACTGGACTTCCGACGACGCCAACGCCGGTAGTGCGGTGAACTTCGAAAACACCGTGACCAGCACCGAAGAAGGTGCAGGTGCAGGGCCTGGTACTGACGCTCCCGCAGACACTCCAACCGAGTAGGTTCGCGATGACTGCCTTCACTGCGGAAACGCTGGCCGACAACACGGCAGCCGCCCTACGCAAGGCGGATGCCTTGCTTGAGGGGCATTTCCTGCTTTCGTCCGGTCGTCACGCCGGGCGTTATGTGCAGTGCGCCAAGATGCTTCAGTATCCGGATCTCGCCGCCCAAGTTTGCGCGGATTTAGCAGCGTCGGTGCGCCAAGCCACCGGAGAGGAAACCCCCTTCGACGTGGTCATCGGCCCAGCCATGGGTGCAGTCACCTTCGGCTATGAACTCGCCCGCGCCTTCGGCGTGCGTGGCCTGTTTGCCGAGCGCGCACCCGAAGGCGGATTCGTTCTGCGACGTGGCTTCCATGTCGAGCCTGGCGAGCGCGTGCTCGTGGCCGAAGACGTCGTCACCACCGGCAAGAGTGCGGGTGAAGTCGTGACCATGTTGCGCGAGATGGGGGTAGAGAGCATCTCGGCGGCCTCGATCGTGAACCGCAGCGGTTCCGGCAACCCGTTCGGCGAACTTCCTTACTATCGTGCAATCGACCTGGAAGTCCCATCATGGCAGGCAGAGGATTGCCCGCTGTGTGCAGATCCTTCAATCGGCCCGGCAACCAAGCCTGGCTCACGACCTGGCCTGAACTGAGCCGCGAGCGCGGTTCCGCCTGGAGCTCCTGATGGCAAAAGCCTCGAAGACCGAATCCTTGCGCAGCATGACCGGCTACGGCCGCGGCAGTTGCGAGAACCGCTACGCCACAGCATCCGTCGAACTGCGGTCGCTGAACGGTAAGGGCTTGATTATCAAGTTACGCCTGCCTGGCGATCGGCTGGAGCTGGAGTCGAAGGTCGAGGCCGTTCTGCGCAAGAACCTGGAGCGCGGCACCATCAACGGCAGTGTGCGCGTAAAGGTGTTGGATGCTGGCTCGGTGGAGCTGGACCTAGATGCGCTGAAGCGTTATTTGGCCGCTTGGCGCAAGGCCGAGAAGAAGTTAGGCCTGAAGGAAGCCGACCCATCCATGTCGGAACTATTGGCTCTGCCCGGTGCTTACCAGGGCTCCGAGGAATCTCTTGCCGTCACCAAGGCGGTCGCACGAATCGTGCAGGATGCCACCGAGCAAGCCGTTGAAGCTCTTTGCGCTGCACGAGAACAGGAGGGCGTGCGTCTTTCGCGTGAAATGAAGCGCTTGCATAAGCGCTTGGCCAACCTGCTTAAGAAGGTTGAGAAGCGGGTTCCGGTGGCGCAGAAGGAGATGTCGGCGCGCCTGACCGAGCGGGTGAACCGGGCCTTGAGCAAGGCTAAGCGTCCCGAGCCGATCGACTTGGCGCGCGAGCTGGTGCTGCTTGCCGAGCGTGCGGATGTACAGGAAGAGACGGCACGCTTGCACATCCATCTAGAGCGCTTGGCCGAGAAGCTGGAATCGGGTGGACCAATCGGTCGCGAGTTGGAGTTTCTGGTCCAGGAGTGCCATCGCGAGGTCACTACCCTTGGCAACAAGGCTTCTGACAGCAGTTTGTCCGAGTTGGTCGTGGCGCAGAAGGTGGTGTTGCAGCAGATGAAGGAGCAGTTGGCCAATGTCGAGTGAGCGCGGTCGTCTCATCGTTGTCTCCGGGCCGACGGCTTCCGGCAAGTCAACCCTTTGGCGCCGTTTGATCAAGCGCGACGGCGTCGACTTTTCGGTCAGCGCCACCACGCGTGATCCGCGGAGGGGCGAAGTGGACGGCCAGGATTATCACTTCGTCAGCGACCAGAAGTTCCAGGAATGGGTCAAGCAGGGCGCTTTCCTCGAGTGGGCCGAAGTGCACGGCAAGTGTTACGGCACCTTGCGCGAGCATGTGTTGTGTTCGATTGACAGTGGTAATGACATCGTCCTTGAAATCGATGTGCAAGGCACGCGCCAGCTGGTCGATTGCGACCTGCCGCTGGTTACCTTGTTCGTGACGCCGCCATCGCGCGAGGTCTTAGAGCAACGTCTGCGTGATCGCGGCACCGAGACCGAAGAGCAGATTCAGCGCCGCCTTTCGATTGTCGAGCAGGAGATGTCCTTTGCCAGTGATTACCAGTACCAGGTCGTGAACGATGATTTCGACCGCATGGAAGCCGAAGTGGAACTAATCCTCGGCTACCGCAAGGAGGCTTGCTGATGGCGTTGATTTTACTTGGTGTTTCCGGTTCGGCCGCCTGCTTCAAGGCCGCCGCTCTTGCATCCACGCTGACCAAGGACGGTCACGAGGTTCAGGTGGTGATGACCGCCGCGGCCACCGAGTTTGTTGGTCCGCTACAGTTCTCCTGTCTGACCGGCAAGACCACTATGGTCGATGAGTTCGAGCCGCACGATCCTTCAGGCATGGACCACATCAGTTTGGCGCGCGCCGCCGACCTGATGCTGATCGTGCCTGCCACCGCCAATACCATCGGCATGTTGGCGCATGGCTTGGCTGCCAACCTGCTCGGTAGCTTGGCCCTGGCTTTTGGCACCGACAAGCCGCGTTACTTCGCTCCGGCGATGAATCCCGAGATGTGGGCTAACCCGGCGGTGCAGCGCAACGTTGTCACCTTGCTAGGCGATGGTTGGCAGCAGATCGGTCCGGCCACTGGGGATACTGCATGTGGCGAGACCGGCGATGGGCGCATGGTCGAACCCGACCAGGTCATCGCAGCCATCAGCGCGGCTCTGTAATCCTGATATCCTGCGCGCATGGCAGCCGAAGTTTCTCCCACGCTGCGCGTTACGATGGCGCCCGCAACGAGATTACCAACATGGACTTGGATGCACTGAAGGCTTTTGGGTACGCGGACTGATGGCGCGCTACCTGATCACTGCCGGCCCTACGCGCGAATCCATCGACCCGGTGCGCTTTCTGTCGAACCGCTCCAGCGGACGCATGGGTTATGCCATCGCCAGCGTGCTGTTGGAGCTTGGCCACGAGGTGGAGCTGGTCTCTGGGCCGGTGAATATCGACCCGCCGGCGGGGGCGAACACCACTCAAGTGGAATCCGCGCTGGAGATGCTCGCTGCCGCAGAGGCCGTTTGGGGCGGTTGCGAGGGCATCTTCGGAGTGGCCGCAGTGGCGGATTACCGACCAGCGAACGCGTCGCAAGAAAAGCTGAAGCGCCAGGCCGACGCCTCGCTGCACCTGTTTTTAGAACCCAATCCGGACATCCTGGCCATCTTGGGGGCGAAAAAAGAGGGGCGCTTGGCGGTGGGTTTCGCGCTCGAAAGCGACCCCAGCCACATGGAAGCGAAACGCAAGCTGCAGGCCAAGAACCTAGATTTTGTGGCTCTGAATGACATCTCGGCACAAGGTGCTGTGCAGTCGTCAATTACACTGCTCGACGGCGCAGAGGGCATTTGGAAGTTGGGGCCGGCGGACAAAAGCGAACTTGCACGAGAGCTGGTGAGAGCGGTAGGAATCACGGCTTGCAGCGCCTAGGATAGTAGGCATACCGTGGCTGCATCCCGCAAGAAGAAGAAGACGACCAAGCGCAAAATCGCAGCGAAGAAATCGTCTCGGCGTAAGCGTACCCCCAAGCGCAACCAAGCTGGTACTCAACTGAGCTTCCTTGGCACAGGGTTGGGCGTGGTGGCGACCTGGATCGGAACCGGTGTCCTGGCAATTGGTTCGGCACTGCGTTGGTCTGGCGTGTTGGCTCTGGCGGCACTGCAAGGCAAGCGTGGGCGCCAACCCTTCGGCATGGTGTTGGCCGCCGCTTCCTTGTTTGTTCTGGTCGCCCTGCTTGACTACGAAACCGGTAAGGGCAACCTGTGTGGCGTGCTTGGCTACAACATCGCCGACGGCATGCTGACCTTCTTCGGTTTCGGTGCCTTCATCATGCCGGTGTTCGGTGCCTTCTGGGGTGTCGCGCGCTTGTTGCGCGAGAAGAGCAGCGGTTATGCCGAGTTCAAGTTGGTCGGCATCCTGTTGCTGTCTTTCACCACGTCACTCATCGCCCAAGGCCTTGGCGACCCGGCGCCAAGCAACACCTTCCGCGACGGCCAGGGTGGTTTTATCGGCTCCACCATCACGCCACCGTTGACCGAGGCACTTGGCCCATTCGGCATCGGCGTCGTGCTGACCTTGCTTGCCCTACTGTCCACCTTCATGGCGACGGAATGGGCCTTCGTGCCGCTGGCGCGAGATCTCCTGAAGCGCGGTGCCGATTCCTTGCGTCAACCTGAGTTGCCGTGGGGTAGCAAGGAACGCAAGCCGATCATGAAAGAGGCGGTCGAAAATCGGGCCAAAGCTGCCACAGGGATTCGACGCCTGTGGCAACGCTTCACAAGCCAATTCAGTTCGTTTGAACACAAGGCCAGTGCCGGCGAGGCCGCTCGAGGATCTGCGGCCGAAGCTACTGGAGCCACCGAAGACACTCCTGTCGCTGCTGCCGAGCCGGAGATGGAGCTTCGCATCGGTGGCAAGCCGATCGAGGAAGTCCAGGCCCAGAAGGCCAAGGCTAAATCAAAGAAGAAGGGTGAGGCTGCCGAAGCCGCTGCTGCGGAAGCTGCCGCGGTCGCAGCTCAGGCACAAGAAGAAGCTGCTCCCGCCCCAGCCGAGCCAACCCCTACGGCTGCTGCAGTTCCACCAGCGGTGGTCTCAGACCATCCTGCACCCGAAGGGGAGTTCGCCTTGCCAGGCATCTCCGAATCCCCGCAAATGCGTTCCGCGCGCCTGGAGGACGAGGAAGCCGCGCGCGCCAAGCGCAAGAGGAGGGCCAAGAAGCCACGGCTGGATTCCTTGCCACCGGCCGACATCCTCGCCGCCAGTGAACGGGTGAACTATGAGGACCAGCGCGGCGAGATCAATGAACTGGGACGCAAGCTGCAAGGAGTCTTCGATGCTTTCCAGCTCAACGGCAAGGTCATCGGTGCTGAGCGTGGCCCGACGCTGACCATGTTCGAAGTCAAGTTGGCCGCCGGCGTCTCGGTGAAGAGGCTCAAGAGTCAACGCGAAGACCTCGGCGTCGCACTTGGTACGCATGGCGTGCGGATTGTGTTTCCGTTGCCTGGACGTGCCACTGTCGGCATCGAGGTGCCAAACTTGGAGCGTGATTCGGTGCGCCTGAAAGATGTCTACGAAGGCGTCAATCTCGACTACAGCAAGAATCACCTGCCGATGGTGCTCGGTTGCGACACCCTCGGCGCCAAGGCGGTCGAGGACTTGGCCAAGATGCCGCACATGCTGATTGCCGGCACCACCGGCTCCGGCAAGTCGGTGTGTTTGAATAGCATCCTCGTCACCATGCTGCTTACGCGCACGCCCGATCAGGTGCGCTTCGTCTTGATCGACCCCAAACAGGTCGAGCTGCAGGTCTTCGCAGACATCCCGCACTTGCTTTGTCCAGTTGTCACCGACATGAAGCGCGCGCCATTCGTGCTCGAGTGGTCGGTACGGCAAATGGAGGATCGCCTGCACCTTTTCAAGATGTCGGGCGTGCGCAATATCAACGACTACAACGAGCTCGGCGAGGCCGGCCTCAAGAAGCAGCTCGGCGCCGATTACGACCCGGAAGAGTATCCGGACACGATGCCGTACTTCGTAGTGGTGATCGATGAGCTTGCCGACCTGATGATGACGGCCAAGAAGGAGGTCGAGACCGCCATCGCGAGGATCGCCGCCAAGGCGCGTGCAGCCGGTATCCACCTAATCGTGGCCACACAACGCCCAAGTACCGACGTGGTTACCGGCCTGATCAAGGCCAACCTTCCGGTTCGGATGTCCTTCCGCGTGAATACCGGCATCGACAGCCGTGTGATTCTCGATGAAATGGGGGCCGATCAACTGCTCGGAAACGGCGATTTCCTCTACCGTTCGCCTGGCAGCGGCTCGCTGACGCGCGGCCAGGGGGCTTTTGTGAGCACCAAGGAGGTCACCGAGGTCTGTGACCACCTGCGCGAGCATGGCAAGCCAGAGTTCCTGGAAGACCTTGTGCAGATGAAGGGTAGCACCAATACAGGTGGTGCCGCTGTGGATGATCCGCTCTATGAAGATGCCGTCCGGGTCATCCTGCAAAGCGGCCGAGGATCTGCCAGTTTAATCCAGCGAGCCCTAAGTGTAGGGTACACTAGGGCAAGCCGTCTAATCGACATCATGACCGAGCAAGGTGTTCTCGGTCCGTTTGTAGGCTCGAAGGCCCGCGAAGTCCTGCTTACCGTAGAGGAGTGGGAAGAGCGCAACAGTCAACCTCAATAACTGCTTCCAGAATCAAGATGAAACATCTTCTGACCTTGGCAATCACTGCCACCTTGTACACTCCTGCATTGCTCGCACAATCCGAGGCAAATCTGCTTTGGACTGCAAATGGCGAGAATAGTCACGATGCGATCGGCCACAAGCTGCACGCGACTCTTGATCTCAACGGCGACGGTACCCGAGATTTCTTCTCAATCAATGCATGGGCCGATACCAATGGGCTGAATAATAATGGCTTGATTCAGGCACATTCTGGATTGGATGGCTCGGTCATCTGGAGCCATGCTGGCACCCAAAACGGCGACGGCCTCGGCCGCATTCTGCGACTCCCTGGCGATGTCAACTCCGATGGGGCCAACGATATCTTCATCATCAACTTCGATGCCTCGACCAACGGCCACATTGAGAATGGCTTCGTGCGGGCGTTGAGTGGCGCCAATGGCAACGTGCTCTGGCAGCGCGATGGCACATCCAATTACGAGTGGTATGGCTATCGCAACAGCCTGATGGAAGACATCAATGGCGACGGCGTCAGTGATTTCTTAATCGCGAGCCCAGAAGCCTCGAGTAATGGCTTGTCGGCCAACGGCTATGTCGCCGCAATCGATGTCGTCGACGGCTCGACCGTCTGGCGTGTCGACGGTGCGTTGAGCGGCGAGCGTGTCGGCTCTGGTTTCCTCTACGCGCGCCAGATGGATGGCAATGGTTACCGCGATGTCGTGGTCTCCAACTCCACCGCTGGCACCAATGGTTTCTTCCAAAACGGTTATGTCATGGCGCTAGCGGGCAACGATGGCAGCCAGATGTGGCGCGTCGACGGCGCTAGCCACAACCGCAAACTGGGTCAGGACCTTCATGTAATCAACGACATCGATAGCGACGGATTCAAGGATTTGGTTGTGAGCGATCCGACCGGCTCCACAGGCATTTTCTTCGAGAATGGCGCAGTCACCGCATTCAGCGGTGCCAGCGGCACATCCCTCTGGGAGAACAGTGGTGCGAACTTCCTGCAACGCTATGGAGCGGCCGTGGAGTTTTCGCGTGACATTAACGGCGATGGCATGGATGACCTCCTGCTTGGCAGCCCCGATGATTCGCTCAATGGCCTGACCAACAACGGCAGTGTGCAGGCGGTGGATGGAACTACGGGAGCGGCCATCTGGACCCGATCCGGCACCGTCACCGGTGACCGTTTCGGTAATTCTCTCTCAATCGTCGGCGATGTGAATGGCGATGGTTTCGCCGATGTCCTGACCGCAACGCCGGAAGCCAGTGTCGGTGGCAAGATTGAGAACGGCTCGGTTGCGATGATTTCGAGTTCCACGGGTAACATCATCTGGCGCCGCGAGGGTGCCAATTCCGGCCATCAACTTGGCTACAACGTCGCACTGCCATCTGAAGAGAGCCTCCGCGACTTGAGCGGCGATGGCATCGCCGACGTAATCCTCGGCACTCCCTTGGCAGACCTCGGTGGCTTCTTCAATAACGGCGAAATCGAGGTCGTACTCGGTCACAGCGGCTCCACCCTGTGGTCCGTAAGTGGCACCGAGAGCGATGTCCGTCTAGGTGACATCCTTGATGTGGAAGATGACCTGGATGGCGACGGCGTCATCGACCTACTGTCCGCCAGCCGCTACAGCGATGTCGCCGGTTACTCCAACAACGGTTCGATTTTCGCCTTCGGTGGTGCAGATGGGACAGAGCTTTGGATGCACCCCGGCGGTGCAAATGATGAGTACTTCGGCAATGCGCGAGGCACCATCATCGCCTTTGATGTCGATGGCGACGGTCACAACGAAGTCCTTGCGGGAACGCCGTTGGCCAACGTCGATGGCCTCGTCGATAATGGGTATGTGGTGTGCATCTCGTCAGGCATGTCGATGCCACTGGATTCCACTCCTTTGGTCGCCGGTCAAAACGCGACCCTGACCCTGAGCAACGTGGAACCTGGGTCCGTCTCGACGTTCTTGTCATCTCTTGCCGGGCCGGCGCATAACCACATCGGGCAGACTCAGATTTGGGTCGGCCTGGCCAATCCACGCCGCCTAGCTACCATCGGTGGCTCGCTCACCCAAGTTAATTACACCACCATGGTGCCAGCTGGCTTGAGTGGCTACACGGTTTGGCTGCAGGCGGTCTCCAACCCTGGGCACGAGATTCGGGTTTCCCCCTTGTTGGTGCGCGAGATCCAGTAAACCTCAGCAGCAGTTCTGTTGCTGTTGATTCGTGTCTAGGCAGGAACAACAAACGCTGACTTATCAGGCCACTCGGAGTATCCGAGTGGCCCTTGTCCATTTGGGTTGCGCGCGCAACTTGATTGACTCGGAGAATATCCTTGGCCATCTTGGCGCCGAAGGCTTTGCACTGACTGGCGAAGTGGAGCAGGCAGATGTCGCGATCCTCAACACTTGCAGCTTTATCGGGCCTGCGCGCGAGGAATCCGAAAGCGTAATTCTCGACCTGTTGGCTGCCAAGAACAATGGCGGTTTGCGTGGTGTGATCGTGGCTGGTTGCTTGCCGGAGAAGTTTCGTCCCGAAATCGAGGCGAAGTATCCGCAAGTCGATGCCTTCCTGGGCTTGAGTGATTACTCGAACGTGGCACGGATCGTTGAAGAAGTCCTGAAGGGGCGCAAGGTCCGAGAGGATTCCGGTGGTCGGGCACCGCAGGGGCAGGGAGAGTTCTTGCGCCTTCTGCAGACTCCACGCAGCTATGCCTACGTGCGCCCGAGCCATGGTTGCGACCATGAATGCGGTTTCTGCATCATTCCGCAGATCCGCGGCAAGCAAGTCAGCAAGCCGGTCGAGGCTGTCGTCGAAGAAGTCGAGGCTCTGGTCAAGCAAGGCGTGCGTGAAGTGGTGATGGTAGCCGAGGACAGCACCGGTTACGGTCGAGATTTCGATAAGGGAGGGCCTAAGTTGCCGGACCTAGTTGGCGCGATGGCATCGGTAGAAGGATTGAAATGGTTGCGGGTGATGTACGCCTATCCGAACAAATTCCCGTGGCAGTTGACCGAGGTCATGAACAAGCATGACAACATCCTTCCTTACCTGGATATCCCTACGCAGCATGTCGCCACCAAGGTGTTGAAGCGCATGCGTCGTGGCGGAAGTGCCGATAGCGTGCGTCGCATCATGCAACGCCTGCGTGATGAAGTACCGAATATCGTCCTGCGCACCACCGTCCTGGTTGGCCACCCCGGCGAAGGGCGCGAGGAATTCGAGGAACTTTTGAAGTGGCTCGAGGAATTCCGCTTCGAGCGCCTGGGCGCCTTCGCCTTCTCGCCCGAGGCCACCGCGCCTTCTGGCGCTGACGATGACCGCTGTTCTCACGAGGAGGCCCTGGAGCGTCAAGGTCGTGTCATGGAGCTGCAGGCACGCATTCACTGCGAGTTCCAACAGACCCTGGTGGGACGCCGTTTGCAGGTTCTGGTTGACGATTCCGACGGCGATTGGGCCATCGCGCGCAGCTGGGCTGACGCTCCAGAGGTCGACGGCATGGTGCGAATCCATGACCCCGCCCACAACTTAAGCACTGGCGCCATGCCAGAGGTACTCGTGACGGCTGCGGCAGGTTACGATTTGGAAGCTGAAGTTTTGCGGAGCCCCCGCACCTCCTGAAAATGCTCGCTCGCCAAGTCCCAAACCTCGTCACTGGAGCCCGCTTAGTCTTGGCCGTCGGCGCATTCGTGTTCATGGCGCGCGTATTGGAATCGGAGCCGGGTTCCGCGGAGCTTGAACGTGAAGGCTTCTGGGCATTCTGGTTTTTCTTCATTGCCTCGGTCACCGACTTCATCGACGGTTACTTGGCGCGAAAATACAACTGGGTCACCGCACTTGGCCGTGTGGCCGATCCGGTGGTGGACAAGGTTCTGACCCTCGGTGCGATGATTTATCTCGCGGTCGACGACAGTCTTTATGCATTCGACGGCGACCTGTATTCGGTCATGCCAGTTTGGGCGGTCGTGTTGATGATTGCTCGCGAGTTCCTCGTGACGGCCTTGCGCGGTTTAGTCGAGAGTCACGGTCTGCAGTTCGGCGCCGACTGGTTTGGCAAGATCAAGCTGATTTTGCAGACCTACTACATCTCGGTCGCGCTCGGTGTACTGGGTGGAATCCCGGATTTCCTGTTCATGCCTTGGCTCGACTTCACCCGCCATCCGGTGTTGTTCGCGGTCACCTTCTGGGCAATGGTCATCCTGACGATCTTCTCCGGCATGAACTATTGTGTTAGGGGTATACGTTTGATGGCTAGCCATAAGGAATGAGCGTTCCTTTCGATGACCTGCAAGTAGCCCTCGACAGGCTTGACCGCCTGCCGAAGCAGGAACGCGCTGCGGCAGTCCAGGTCATCCATGGCTGGCTTGCCACTCAGGTCGAAGCCGAAGCGATCGCCGAAGACGAACTGCCTAGCGAGTTTGGCATGATTGGCGCCACTCCGGCAATGAAGCAGGTCTTCCAGTTGCTCGGCCGCATCATGCGCACCGATATCCCGGTCTTGGTCTTGGGGGAGAGCGGCACCGGCAAGGAACTGATTGCATCGGCCTTGCATGAATATGGTCCACGCCGACGCAAATCCCTAGTCGCGGTAAACTGCGCGGCCATCCCGGCCAACCTGTTGGAGTCCGAGATCTTCGGTCACGTCAAGGGCTCCTTCACCGGCGCTCATAAAGATCGTAAGGGTTTCGCCGACGCCGCCGACGGTGGCACCTTGTTCTTGGATGAAATCGGTGAGATCGAATTCGACCTCCAGGCCAAACTACTGCGATTCCTACAGGATGGTGAGATTCGCCCGGTGGGCGCAAACACCACGCATAAGGTCGACGTACGCATCGTCGCCGCCACCAACCGCAACCTGCTGGAGCGCGTGCAACAAGGCCAGTTCCGCGAAGACCTCTATTACCGCCTGGCTGTAATGACCTTGGAGCTGCCGGCCTTGCGAGAGCGTTCGGACGACGTGCGCCACTTAGTCCGCTTCATGCTGGTCAGGCAGGGCGAAGATGGTATGCCAACGGCGACCATCAGTGACGAGGCCATGGAGGTCTTGTGCGCCTACGCTTGGCCCGGCAACATCCGTCAGCTGCAGAATGAGTTAGTGCGTGCTGCGACCTTCGCCAGCGATGGCGTGATTCAGGTCGATGACCTCAGCGACGACGTGCGCGGCGCATCCTAGCGTTCGTTCCGCCTTCGCAAAGCACAGGCTCTAGCGTGACTTTCGCCAACGCCGTGCCATACGCAATCCTTCTAGGCGCCCCCGCCAAGCCGGGCCGATTGCACTCGGTCCGAAAAGGTTGCGGTTCTTCCAGAACAGGCCGAGCAGGCCGCCGCCCAAGCCCCAAGCAACTCCAGGGTTCGGGAAGTTCCCGACCAAGAAGGCGTAGGCCACATGGCACCAACGTCCGAGCGGGCCGTAGCCCTTTAGAAGAACATAGGTCTCGTTGGCGGCATTGTTGTAGATGGCTTCGGGATTGAAGCGTTCCGTGTTCAGCACCCGCGGCGCTTCATGATGATCGGCCTCGACCTCGGGGTCGAAAAGCAGACGATAGCCTTGCCTTGCCACACCTAGGCAGGCATCCATCTCAAATCGGAAGCAGTCGCCACGCAGGTTGCTGTCGAAACCACCATGCTTGCGCAACGGTTCCAGGCGCAGGCTCATGTTGGCACCGCGATAGTGGTCGACCCTTAAGGTGCGGTCGGTATGGCGCGTGCTCTGGTCGAACACCATGCCAGGAAATACCACCCTATTCCGGAAACGCGCGCGACGTTGTCGAGGCTCTCCATCTATTACATCAATCGCCGGACCGGCGACCCCACCGACACGCTCATCCTTCTCGTAATGACGTGCGAGGTTCTCCAGCCAGAATGGACGCGCGATGGCGTCATCGTCGAGTAGGCAACCCACGTCGCCCGTGGCGGCGGCAAGGATGGTGTTCTCGGCTACAACGATGCCGGGTTCGGTTAGCATGACCTTCACCACGTTTATCTTCGGGTTGTGTTCGATAAAGGCGTCGACCGTCTCAACGCCTTCGGGATCCAGGTCGCCGCGCAATGACACCAGCACTTCATCAGGCTGGCGTGATTGCCTAGCCAAGGCCTCGAGGTTTCTGCGCAGCAGGTCAGGACGCTTCAGCGTCGGCACAAAGATTGAGAAGCGCAAACGTGGCTTGTCGTTCATGAGTCAACCACCTCGAGGGCGGATTGATAGGCAGCGACGTGGCCGCGCGCCGAATTCGCCCACGTGAAGCCTGAGGCATGGGCAAAGCCACGCTCGATCAGACTGTCGCGCTCAGCGCCAGGAGTGACCGCACGCATCAATGCACTGGCGATATCCTCGTGGTCGTTCGGGTGGACCAATAGGCCCGCGTCCGCAGTAACTTCGGTCAGTGAGCATGCGTCGGCGGCAACCACCGGTGCACCACATGCCATTGCCTCAATCACCGGGATACCGAATCCCTCGAGGAAGGAAACCAGCGCAAATGCAGCGCAACAGCCATATAGGCGCGGAATGTCCTCCTCGTCAACGAAGCCGGTTTGCAACACGCCGGCATCATGGCCACGGTCGACGATGCGTTGCCACATCTCTTCGTAGAGCCAACCCTTGGCGCCGGCCAACACCAGTTGGCCATCGAAGCCGCGCTTGCGCATCAGTTGATAGGCAGCGCACAAGCCTTCAATGTTCTTGTTTGGCTGTTGAGTGCCGAGGTAAAGTACAAAGTTCTCTTCGATGCCGTAACGATCCTTCAGGCGCGCAAGATCCTTCTCGCGATCGGTGGTCGGCACCAAGGCTTCGAAGATGCCGTAGCGGGTGACGTGGATGCGATCGGGATCGACCCCAAGCATGTTGACTATGTCGCTCTTGGAGAATTCCGAACCAGTGATGATGCTGTGCGCCCGGCGCGCCGATTGCGGTACGGTGGCGGCGCGTTCCCTGACCCAATCCTCGGGCAGACCCTCCGGCGCGCGTAGGAAAGCTAGATCCTGGATTGTGACAACGCGGGCAGAGTTGCGCGTAGGCGGGATCAGGTCGAAGCCACCGTGGAACAAGTCGTGCTTGCCAGCGGTCCATTCGGCGGGAATACCGAGCTTACGGAGGATCTGCGGCGGGATTCGCGAAACCTTATGCCGCGGGATGCAGGCGAGTTCGCAGGTCTCGCGCATCTTGTCCAGGTGGTGGCCGCGGAAGAAATTGAAATAGAGAGTTATTTCCCAATCATCCGGCGCGACTTTTGGAATACCCCAAAGCGTTTCCATGCCATAGCGGTAGGCACCACCCTTGTGGTAGCCGGAGAGCGCCATGGCAGTCGCGTCGAAAAGGATCTTCATCGGTTCAGGGTTGCTGCGGTGCGGTATGCGACAATCGTCTGCTGCGCGCATTGCTCCCAGGAGAAATCGGCAGCGCGTTCCAGGCCACGGCTGCGCAGATTTTCGCAAAGCGCGTCGTCGCCGTCGATGACCCGAAGCAGTTCGGCTAAGGCATCGACATCATCTGGACTGAAGAACTTGGCGGCATCGCCGCCCACTTCGGGTAGTGCACCGCGGTCGGAGCTCAAGACCACGGTGCCAGCGGCCATGGCTTCGATCAGCGGCATGCCGAAACCTTCATAACGCGACGGCGTAACCATCGCCTTGGCGCCACCGAGCAGTGGCGGCAGGTCAGCTTGATCGACGAAATCGAGGAAGTGCAGGCGATTGCGCAGGATCGGGAGGCTTTCAGCGACCTCGCGAACTTCCTGAGCTTGCCAACCGGCGCGACCAGCTACCGCCAAGTCGGCCTCCAAGCCAGCTTGCAGGGCCTTGCCAAAGGAACGCAGCAACATCGGCAGGTTCTTTTTGGGCTCCACCGAGCCAAGGAATAGGAAGTAAGGGCGCTCTGCAAGCCCGTATTGGCCGCGGACTCGAGCCACTGCGGCGGAATCCTGACCAGCATTGCGGAAGTTTTCGTCGATGCCGTGATAGACCACGCAGGTGCGGCCATGGGGCACGCCGTAATGCTTCACGAGATCGGCGCGCGTGTGTTCCGACACGCAGATCCAGTAGTTGGCGCGCTTGGCCAAATCGCTGGTGCCCTCTTGCAACCTAGCGACCCAGCGCGGATTGAGGAACTGAGGATGATGCAGATACATCAGGTCATGGGCGGTGACGACCAGTCGCCCACGCGTTGGCAGCGAAAATACAGGCTCTGGCGCATGTATTATGTCGTGTTTGCCTGTAAACCACTCTAGGCGGGCGCCGAGTTTGGCGGTCTTGTCCAGCCAATCCGGCGATGACCACCAATGCTTGGCCAAAGCCCCCTGCTGGCGGAATTTGTTCACCAGGGCGGCATTTTTCGGGTTCAGGAAAGCCGTGAACAGCGAAAAACGCATATCGCCGGGGCACTGACGCAGCATCTCCGGCACGAGTTTGTGCCAATAGGAGTCAATTCCGCCGAAATCGGTGGTGCGTGCCAGGCGGTGGCCTTCCAGGAGAATCTTCATCGCGCGAGTTCTTGGTAGCAGGCGTCCACACAATCCCAATGGCGTTGGGGCGCGAACTCCGTGCGGACCCAGTCTCGCATGGCGGCACCACGATTTGCGAGTGCAGGTAGGTCATGGGCGATGCTTTCAAGCTGCAGGCGCAGGTGGTCGGCGTCTTCAGAACGGAAGGTCCAGCCACGCTCTGGGGACACCAATTCCGGTACGCCGCCTGCATGCGAGGCCACCGATGGTCGGCCACGGGTGCCGGCTTCCAGCACCGTTAGCGGTGAGTTCTCAGGCACGCGGGAGGGCAGCACTTGCAGATTCGACTCGGCATAGGCTCTCGCCATCTGTTCGCCATCGCAGAAGCCAAGAAAGCGAACGCGGTCTTCGAGGCCAGCATCGGCAACACTCTTCTTAAGGTGGTTCTCCAGATCGCCAGTGCCTGCAATCTGCAGGGTGGCTTGTTGTAGTTGCGGGTCGGAACTGCTGGAAAGGGCCTCAATCAGCAAATCGACGCCCTTGGAGCGGAATAAGGTACCGGCGAAGAATAGCCGCAGGCGGTCATCCGGGAGTGGCCCTGCGTCGACAGGTTGAATCGGTAGGCGCTGCACGCGAGTCTTCTCAAGCGGGAAGCCGACGCCATCGCGCAAGGCCTCTGTGGGGCAAAGGAACAGCTTGGTGTTATCGAATACATGTTTCCGAGCGGCCTTCAGCGAACGTCGATCCAACCAATTGCGGAGGCCTCCAGTCAGGCCAGAGCGATCCAAACCGAACGGATTGGGGTCGATAAGGGTGAAATCATGGACCGTCATCAGAATTGGGAGGCCCATCTTATAGATAGTAGGGAAAATCGTAGAACGGAAAGCCGCGCAGTTCTGGATGTGGACCACATCAGGAGACTGTGCCATGAACCACCGCTTCATGTGTTCTGCCAGCGGTGCATGGAAATGATGAAAATCAAGGCGCCGGCGCAGCGCTGATTGGGATCGTCGGTAGGCGAAGAAGTCGGTAGCGACGGCGTCGGGAAAGCCCTCAGGGGCTTCATCCAGGCAGAAAAGCAGGTTCTGGTGGCCCCGAGCGGCCATTTGTGGCAAAAGCTGCTTGAGGTATGCAGTGGCCCCACCATGGATGCGGGGGGCGTCGTGGAAGTGGAGGATACGCACAGTAGGATTTGGCCTCAGGGGATTCTAACGCCCCAGTTTGGTCGCGTAAGTCTTTTCTATAAAGGTATTTGCGAAGACATATCGGTAGAAAGGCGAAATCGGACTAGGAAATCCAGACCCTAAGCCCCTTTCTTGCAAAGACTTACGACCACATGGCTGCATTCGTTCGAAAAAGGGGTCAAATGGAATGGGTACCTTCCGATGTTACCCCCATGGGCGTTCAGTCCTGGGAGGGAAGAATTCCAGAAAAGGACTTGCTCCATCTCGCCGCATCGGCAAAATGTTTCGCCAACTTTCACATAAGGCTCCCAAGCTCGTGAAGGTTGACAAAACAAAAACAATCCATCTCTCGCCGACTAAGGCCTGCTTGGCCCGTCAGCAGAAACAATCCATCTGCCCAAAAGGGCCCAAAGAGGAAGTTTCGAAATGAAGGTTCGCCTGTTCAACCTCGTGGCAATCGCCACGATCACCCTGAGTGCTCAGGGTGTAGCTCAACAAAACGACAGCCTCGAGCGTGCTCTGGCTGACATTAACCCTGGTCTCGCTGCCCCTCAGGGCAATGCTGGCCTTAACATCTCTGGTGATTTCCGCGCCCGCAACCGCTGGGCGAAGGCAAACGATAACACCAACAACCGCGACGTAGACACTCGCGTACGTTTGAACTTCTTGTTCAACGTAAACGAGGCTGCTACTGCTGGCATTAGCTTCAACGGCCGCGAGTCGTGGGGCGATGGAGGCCTTGGCCTTACCGATGGCGCGTTTGACGATCCACGCGACACCAAAACCATGGAGCGCGCTTGGGTTGCCGTAAACAGCCTTATGGGCGAAGGTGGAACGGCCAAGATTGGTCGTGACTACTACACCGTAGGTGCAGGTCGTATTCTTGGTACCGACGAGTGGGATAACCGTCCCGCGACTCAGTCGGGTATCTGGTACGACTACGCAATGGACTCTGTTTCGATGCACTTTGCAATGCTGAATGGCGTTGAGAAGGGCTGGGACGGAAGTGACAATGGCGACGACGCTGTTTACGTTGCATCTTTCGACTGGACCATGGATGCCATCGAGCAGCTAGGCCCAGTACACATGACTCCTTACTGGATGCGCAACGAAGATACTGGTGCTGAGCACCAGACCTGGCTCGGTGTGCACCTTGGCGGTACCGCCTTGGGCGTCGACTACGACATTGAGTACTCTGACTACGAGCAAGGTGATCAAACGGGCAACGCTTGGTACGCCGGTGGTGCACTGCACCTAGATGCTCTTGGCGAGATTCCTGGCATTACCGGTGGTGCATTGCACATTGCAATGTCTGACTCGGACGATGGTTTTGCCACCACTGGTACAACTAAGTATCACAACGCAGCTGGTTTCAGTGACCGTCTGGGCGCCGGTGGCATCTGGACTGCAGACACTCAGACCACGAACCTTGGCCTTGGCTTCAGCCCAGCTGAAGGTTGGAATGGCATGATCTCCATGATTAGCGTTGAAAGCGCTGGTGATGAGTGGGACGAAATTGACGTTTCGGTCGGCCACACCTTTGGCGGCAACGTTGACGGTTGGTTCGGCTACGCAATGGTTGATGAAGACGCTGGTGACAGCGATACCTTCTGGGCCGTACTTGAGCTGGCCTTCTAGGTCGGTAAGAGTTCACACGAGTTGTGACAACAAGACGGGCATCCTTCGGGGTGCCCGTCTTCTTTACTTTTGGGCGGAAGCAGGAGCCATGGCGAGCGGCACAAGGCCGCCGTTTGAAGCCCCGGATGTGGGTTGCGGTCTGCTAACCTCCCGCCCATGGGTACCCTCCTCCAGACCCTTCCTGACGGCCCGCTGGATATCGTTGGCGATGTCCACGGCGAGCTCGAGGCGCTAAAGGATCTGTTGCACCATCTGGGTTATGGCAAGGATGGTAGGCACCCGGAGGGGCGCCACTTGGTATTCGTCGGGGACCTGGTCGATCGTGGCCCCGATAGCCTTGGAGTGGTGCGGCTGGTCGCCAAGCTGATGGAGAAGGGGGTAGCTTCGTGCATCGTCGGCAACCACGAGTTAAACCTACTGCTTGGCAAGCGTCGGGCCGGCAATGAGTGGTTTTGGGGCGAGGATCAAGAGCTGCGGGATCATGGTCATAGGATTGACCAAGCCCTAGCCAACGACGACACCCGCGTCGAGATCATGCTGTTCATCCTGCGCCTGCCCTTAGCCTTGCAGCGGGCCGATTTGAGGGTCGTTCATGCCTGTTGGGACACAAGAGCCATCAAGAGTCTCCATGAGGCCCAGTGCGGCCTTGTGGAGCTCTTCTACGATTCCGAGCAGGCCATCACCTTGGCGGCCGTCAAAGCAGGCCATAGGCGCAACTCCATGGCTGCCAATCTGGCACGCCAGAACGATAATCCCGTTACGGTCCTGACTTCCGGCCAGGAGCGGCCTGCCAAAGAGCCATTCCGCGCCGGGGGCCAGACCAGGTATGTGGAACGCCTGCCCTGGTGGGAAAGCTACGAGGATCCCATCGAGGTGGTCTTCGGCCATTATTGGCGCGCTCTCGACCCAGACATTCGCGCCGTCAAGCGTGGCCCGTACCTGTTCGGAGAGCGTCCTTTCCACCAGGCGCTTGGTCCGCTGGACAACGCCTACTGCGTCGACTTCTCGGTCGGCTACCGCAACGTGGCCCGGGCCAAGGGCGACGTCACCCGCCGCTCCACCGCTCTGGCGGCACTGCGCCACCCGGAACGGGTGCTGATGTTGGACAGCGGGACGACCGTAGCCATCACGGGAATCTGACTACCAAGACGACCGACCAGTACGAGACCCACTGCACCAGGCAGTGATCAGGCTGGCGACGGCCCTAAGCCGCCGGGTCGAAACCGATTTCTTCGGCGTCTGCCCAAAGCTCGTCCATGCCATAGAACTCACGCGCTTCATCGGTGAGGATGTGGACGATGACTTCATCGAAATCACACAGCATCCAGCTGGAGTGTGCGGTGCCTTCGTGAACGCCCTTGGAACCGGTGAGTTCCTTGGCGGCCATTTTCAAGGCGTCGGCCATCGATTTGGTTTGACGCATGCTCTGCGTGGTAACCAGGACGAAGTAGTCGGTGAGGAACAGGAACTCGCCGACATCGAGGATGCGGATGTTCTCGCCCTTTAACGAATCGGCTTCGTGCGCCAGCCTTTCGGCCAGCGCACGAGCGTCTTTTCTGCTGTCGTTTTTTCCCAACAGCGCGTTCCTTAGCTGCCGATGAAGAATGGCAAGAGCAGAAGGCTCACTACCGACATCAGCTTAAGGAGAATGTTCAGCGAAGGACCGGAAGTATCCTTGAACGGGTCGCCGACGGTATCGCCAACAACAGCGGCCTTGTGAGGGTCGCTGCCTTTGCCGCCGTGGTGTCCCTTTTCAATGTACTTCTTGGCGTTGTCCCAAGCGCCACCGGCGTTGGCCATGAAGATTGCCATCATCACGCCTGCGACCAGTGAACCAGCGAGCAAGCCGCCGAGCATCTGGACGTCGTAGAGGCCGACGAGGATTGGAGCCGCGATGGCGAGGATGCCAGGCAGGACCATCTCCTTCAGCGAACCCTTAGTCGAGATCGACACGCAAGCAGCGTAGTCAGGCTTGCCGGTACCTTCGAGGATTCCAGGAATCTCTTTGAACTGGCGACGCACCTCTTCAATCATCGAGAAGGCTGCGCGGCCGACCGCTTCCATGGTCATGGCGCCGAACAGGAATGGCAACATGCCGCCGATCAGCAGGCCGATCACCACGTTCGGTTCGGTAATCTCGAGGCTGACACCAGCCTTGGCACCGAATGCCGAGAAGAAGGCCAAGGCAGTCAGTGCTGCCGAACCGATCGCGAAACCTTTGCCCACTGCAGCGGTGGTGTTACCCACAGCATCGAGTGCATCGGTGCGCTCACGAACTTCCGGTGGAAGTTCAGCCATTTCAGCCATGCCACCAGCGTTGTCAGCAACAGGCCCGTAAGCATCAACACCCAGCGAGATGCCGAGGGTTGAGAGCATGCCAACGGCAGCGAGTGCGATGCCGTAGATGCCAGCGAAGTGGAAGGCCACGCCAATCGCGATGCAGATCACGATGACCGGGAAACCGGTCGACTTCATGCCGACACCGAGGCCGGAGATGATGTTGGTTGCCTCACCAGTCTCGGACTGCTCAGCGATACCTTGCACGGGCTTGTATTCGAAAGCGGTGTAGAACTCGGTGATCTTGCCGATGATCACGCCTGAAGCTAGACCAGCCAGGATTGCGTAGAACAAACCCATGCCGGTGAACGCGGTACCGAACTCAAGACCAGCCATGTTGGTCAGGAAGTATGCAAATCCAAGCAGGATGATCGAAGCGACGATCAAGCCATTGAATAAGGCGGAGTGGATCTTGTGCTCATCGTTGGTCTTCACGAAGAAGGTGCCGATGATTGAAGCGAAGATACCGCAACCAGACAAGGCTAGTGGCAAGGAAACCAAGCCATCGTCGCCAACGCCTGCACCAACAGCGACGACACCAAGGGTCATCGCCGCGATGATCGAACCGACATAAGACTCGAAGAGGTCTGCGCCCATGCCTGCAACATCGCCGACGTTGTCACCGACGTTGTCCGCAATGGTGGCGGGGTTACGTGGATCGTCTTCAGGAATCCCTGCTTCGACCTTACCAACCAAGTCGGCGCCGACGTCTGCGGCCTTGGTGTAGATGCCACCACCGACACGTGCAAATAGTGCGATGGAGGAAGCACCGAAGCTGAAGCCAAGCACGTGCCGTAGACCGACCTCACTGGTGCCGTTGATCATCACGAAGGTCGAGATGCCAAGAACACCAAGGCCAACTACGGTCATGCCCATGACGGTGCCGGAGCCGAAGGCGACTTTCAGTGCTGGTGCAAGGCCAGTACGGGCAGCTTCCGTGGTGCGGACAGCAGCGCGGGTGGCGGTATGCATGCCAATCCAGCCAGCAAGGCCAGAGGCGAATGCACCAGCGAAGAAGGCGATGACCGTGCTCAAACCACCGCCCATTTCCTCGCCGAGGGCGAAAAGGGCGATAGCAACTACGGCCACGAAGATGGCAAGCAGTTTGTATTCAGTGACCAGGAAAGCTTTGGCGCCATCCTGAATGGCTTTAGCCAGTTCGGCCATGCGCTCATTGCCTGCGGGTGCGGCCATGACTTTCATCTGGACCATGAAGGCCATGATCAGCGCGGCTGCACCGCCGGCCCATGGTAGGTATTCAATTAGTGTTTCCATCGATGTCTTCGGCTGGAAGGGGGGACACCTGAGCCAACACCGCGAATTACGGGGTTAGGGCAGGATTATGAAGCGGGCATTTTAGCGATTCGCCGCCAGAGCGGTAGGCTGAAAAACGGCTATTAAACCTACTCCTCACGCTGTTTCCGCTTGTGGATCAAGTTCAAGAAGCGGTCCCTTCGTGCAGTGCCCATCCGATACAGCACATAAGCGACCACGATGACCGCTAGGATGAGCAGCGGAACGCGGAATTGGTGCATGATGTCGAGCACCCAATCCAGGTTTGCAGCAAATTTCCAGCCCAGCCACACCGAGATCGGCACGGTCAGCGCGGCTCCGATGGAATCCAGGATTACGAACTTGGTGTAGCTCATGCGCAGATTGCCCGCAACCAAGTAAGCCACCATGCGTACTCCAGGCACGAAGCGGGCTAAAAATACTACTTTAGTGCCATTTTTTAGGAAGCTGGTATTGAATCTCCGCCGCCGTGCCGGCTTCAAGTGGCTGCGCAGCACCGGCCAGCCATAGACCCGTTCCCCGGCGAAGCGACCCAGAAGGTAGATGATGGTGTCGCCGGTCAGGATGCCGCCCCAGCACCAGCAGACAGCGGCTAGATAACTCAAGTCACCTGTGGAGACGAAGTAACCCGAGCCCAGAATCACCAGTTCCTCTGACCACGGCGGCAAGCCAAGGCCGCAAGCCACAAGCAGCAAAAAGGCCCACAAACCGGGGCTTTGCGCCATGAACTCGAGGACGGTCTCCATAGGGGGCGTATTGTAGGGACCTAGCGCAGCTGAGCCGGGCTTTCATCGCTGGATTCCGCCAGCATGCGGTCCAGCAGGAAGGTGCGTCGGGCCGCTTGTGGAAGGTCCAGATAGTCCTGATACGCCAGCCCGGTCAGATTCGACAGAGCACTGGGGCCGCCACCGCTGGCCAAGAACCATTCCATGGCGGTCAGGCCGAGATCGAGCTCTTGCGCATTGGCCGAGAGCGGGAACACCCTTTCAACAAGTATATGAGCTTGTGTTTGCAAGCTCTCCCAGGGTGAGGGCAGCTGGCCGATGGATTCGTGGGCCAAATCCGCTCCAACTCTGGCCCAATCCAAGGCATCGGCGGGCAGGCGGTTCATGGAAGGCCCCGACGCAGCGAAGCCAATCTGGTAGATCGCGAAGTGCAGCGGAGTGCCGTCGCCGGTCTGTTGAAGATAGCGTTGGCCAAGGTCGCGCAGTCCAAGCAGGTCTAGATCGGCGTCGGCTTGTTGGTAGCGTCGGGCTGTCCACCAACTCTGCACGCTTTGACCGGCAGTTTGCCCGAGTGGACGGACCCCGGCGAACAGGGTGGCGGCTACCGCCAAGGCGATCCACACCGCCAAGCCGCGTTGCAGCCAGGCCGACGCCGAGTGATTCATCGCGCAGCTCTCCGCTTGCAGGCCAGCAACAAGGCTAAGACTCCTAGCGCTAGCCATGCAATCAAAGCGCCGCTTGTTGTGGTGCCACTGTAGCGTTCGAAGCGATAACCGCTGCTAATCAAGCCTTCGACGTTCGGTAGCATTTGCTTCAGCAACAAGAAGGTCTTGGCCAGCCACCCGAGGCCGGCGTCGGCCAATCTTACTGGTGGGTGATAGGCGGCCAGACTTCCGAAGAAGAAGACGGCCCAAGCGGCCAGGCTTGCGCGGACTCGGCCAAAGCGTGTTAAGGCTAGCAGGATTGCCATCAGTGGCAGGAAGAACAGGAGCTGGCGGAGAAGAAGTACTAGAATCCGGTCGCCACTGGGTTGTGGAACTTCCAAGCGAATCAGCGGCTTGAACAGGCGTAGCTTGGTGCCTTCTGGTGCGTAAAGGCGAACCTTGCCGCTTGCCAACTCTTGATCCTGCAGAGGCCATCGCAAGATTTGGCCAGCGTTCGCGGTGATTTCCCCGCCATCGGCATTGCGCAGAACCAGCTGCTTACGACTGCCTTCGATTTGGCTCCAATCCAAAGTCAGCATCAGCATGCTTCCAGCAGGGGTCCTGCCATCCAGGTCAAACTCCCAGCCACCGTCGTGGTGCCCTTGTAGGGTGACCGGAAACAGACCCGTGCCACCGATGGGGCTTTGCACGCCTGGCATCCACAAGGCCACGCTAGCCAGGATCACGCCGGCAAGTGCCAGCAGCAACATGGCCAAGAACTCCGAAAGCGGTGCTCGATATCCCTTGGGGTCGCGCAGCTGTTCCTCCAAAGGCCAACCTTCAACCTGCCGTTTGCGCAGTACCCAACCGCAACGAAAGAGCAAGGCAATGGGCCACAGGCTGACGTAGGCCAAGTATGGGCCAATATTTGCATCGCCCAGCGTGGTGTCAAAGCTGGCTTGGGAGGCGACCAGAATGGTGCCCAAGAGGACCCACAATCCCCAGCGCCCTAGCAGCTCCCGCGCGAAACTGAAGGTGAGGGTAATCATGCCAACCCTCCTTTGGCGGTGTTGGTCCTACTGGCAATGTTCAGGTTCAGGGCCAAGGGTGCCAAGTCGCAGCAGCCCACACCTTCTGGAGCGACGATCAATACCGCGCTTTGCGACAAGCTTTCTAAGGCGGTGGTCAAGCTGGCCATGCCGTCGGGGTCGAGGGCGGTCTGCGGTTCATCCAAGACCAGCAGTTGGGGCTCGCCTAGCCATGCACGTGCCAAGTTCAGCCGCTGACGCCAGCCGCGAGACAACTCTCCGATCGGTCGGTCGGCGAATTCCTGCAGATGGAACAGCTCTAAGGCTCGTTGCAGTGCGGCGCCTTGTTCGGCAGCGGGCATGCTGCCAAGAGCCAGCAGTTGGCGAAAATAGAAGCTGCAGCTGTGGTGCAAGGGGAATTCCGGCTCTTGCGGCGCAAGGCCGATGCGTGCGGGGGCGTAGAGCTTGCCACTGCCTGGTGCCAAGAGTCCCGCGACGGCCAACACCAAGGTGGTCTTGCCGCTGCCATTGGGGCCGCTTACCAATCCGCGCTCGCCAGCCCGTAGGGTCAAATCCAGGGGCCCGGCGACGCGTTTCTTGCCGCGGCTAAGGACCAGCTTCTCGAAACGCAAGACGGCGGGGCTAGACATGGTGAAAGTGCGGCCGGCTTCTGCCGCAAGACCCCATATTACCGCTGCTAAAGTATGAGCCATGCAGCTGCGCAGTCGCGGAACGAACCAGTTGATCGACCTGGCCGACGGGATGACCATCGGCCGGATGGCTGATTGCACCATCCAGCTGAAGGATGGCAGCATCTCGCGTCACCATGCCAGTATCGAAGAGATCGATGGCACGATGTTTCTGGTCGACAATGGATCTTCGAACGGCTGTTTTCAGAATGGCGCGAAGGTCAAGCGCTGCGAGATTCGCGCCGGCGATTTGCTGACCTTGGGTGCTGTGGCTTTCGACGTGGTGAGCACGGCAAGCAAGAGCCGGGCCAGTGCTGAATCAGGTAGAGCGGCACCCTCCAACACCGCCGCCGAGCGTGCGCGTCTGCGTCACGAGATCACCGGCAACCATCGCTCCAGCGGCTTGGGCGATTTGGGGCAACAACCCTTCGGCGTCAAGGTCTTGGCAGGCGTAGTTGGGCTCGCCGTGATGTCCGGAGTTTTCGTTGGCATCCGCTACCTGGCAGGTTCGCTGTAGGCATTGATCGGCTCAGCGGTCGGATGGCCTCGATGGGGGAAGCCCGACCTCAGTCCTCTTGGCGATTACGGTGCGTGCGTATCGCCGCTTGATAGACCTCGACAGTCTGCGCGGCGGCATTCTCCCAGGTAAACTCGCGTGCACGTTTGATGCCCACAGCGGCAGCCTGACGTCGCCATGCGTTTTCGCTGACCATACGGCCGATGCCGTCGGCGATTGCATCGACGTCCTTGGGATCCACGCGTAAACCGGAATGCCCGGCCACCCAAGCGGGAGCTGTCTGGTCGCCGACCACCGCCGGCGTGCCGCAGGCCATGGCTTCGAGGACCACTAGGCCAAAACCTTCATGCAACGAAGGGAAGACCAGCGCCATCGCGTTTTGGTAGTAACGCAGCAGCTCGGTATCGGCGATGTTCTGCACCCTACGGATACGCTTGCGGTGGCGCGACGCGGCTATCGCACCGAGGAAATTGTCGTAATCCCACCCGGGCCGGCCGATGATCACCCAGTCCGGCGCGGCATCCTGATCCCACAGTTTCTCCATCGCACGCAAGGTACGCATGTGGTTCTTGCGCGGCTCCAGAGTTCCCACGGTGAGCAGATAATCGGATTCGCTCAGCTCACGATCGGCGGGCTTGAAATAAGGGCTGACGCCATGTGGAACCACGGTGACCTTGTCGGCGTTGGCACCCAGAAGCTCCGCATCGAAACGACTGGGTTCGGAGACCACGATGATGCGGTCGGACGAGTCCAGCGCGCGGCGCACGCGGTCCAACAGTACCGACGTATCCCAACCATGGAAGGTGGGGTCGGCCACGAATGCCGCATCGTGCAAGGTCATGACCTTGGCGCAATCGCGCACATGCGGATAGATGTAGTCGGTCCAGTGAAAGATGTCGACTTTGGCCGGGAAGCGCGCGGCATCGAAGCCTGGAAGCTTGTTCAACTGCTCCATCACGCGGCCCGGCAGGAAACCGCGATTCATGTTGTGGCGACTGGGGTCTAGGCCCGGGGGAACCTGGCGGCCACCGCGCCAGGAAGGCGCAAACATCTCGAGGAATGGCCCATCAGGATCCGGGATCTTGGTGAGCGCAGTGCCAAGCTCACGGACATAACGCCCAATGCCGGCGTAATCGAATAACGCCGGGCGGATGTCGAAGCCAACAGTGAACATGCCTACAGATTAACGCCGCCCGTCAATCTTGCTGCCATAGCCTTGCATACTGCTTCGGTGAACTCGGTGGTGCTCAACTTGCCGCCGAGGTCGCCCGTGGTCAGACCTGCCTCGATGGTGTCGCGCACCGCATCACCGAGTGCGCCACCGACGGCGCGGTAACCCTCATGCTCGAGCAGCATGCCGAAGGCCAACAAGGCCGCCGACGGGTTGCACAGGTTCTGGCCGGCGATATCCGGCGCGGTGCCACCAGCGGGATCGAACATCGCCAAGGTGACGTTGCCGTCGTCGTCGAAGGCGTAGGAAGCACTGGCACCTAGGCCGATCGAACCGATCATGCCACAAGCGGCGTCGGACAGGAAGTCACCGTATTCGTTCGGGGTAACGATGATTCTGTAGTCTTCGGCCTTCATGATGAGTTTGGCCAGCAGCGCGTCGAAGAGCTCGGCATGGTGCTCGACTTCCGGATAGGTGGCGGCGACCTCCTTGACCACCTCCTCGAACAGGCCGTCGGTGGCGCGCTGAATGGTGTACTTGGAAGCGCTGCAAACGCCACACTCCAGTTTCTCGGCAAGACTAAACGCGAACTTGGCTGCCTGGAAGCTGGGGCGACGTTCGATTACGCGCACCGACACGGCGGCCTCGGTGCCGATCCGTCGCCCGGCATCCTCATAGGTTCCACCCACCGCGATTCGCACGATATGGATGTCGACCTTGCCTTCGTAGCGGGTTTCCACTCCCGGAATGCTGCACACCGGCCGGTGAATCACCGAGAAATCGAAACGCTCACGCAACACCTTGTTGGGACTCTCGATATCGGTGGTGGTGGGGTACTTGATTGCCACGCCGTACTTGCGGATAGCCTCTTCAGAATCGCGGTAAGAAGCTTCCGCATCCTTGCTGCGGCGCTCCAGGCTCAGGTCGACGGCGTGGAAGCGCACGTTCATCGGCAAGCGCTCGGCCACGTAGTGCACGGCTTCGGAAAGTTCGGCGGAGATTCCGTCGCCGTGGAATTCGGCAAGATCAAGGGTTTCTGATGGACTCATTGCGGTTATCGGTTCGAAAATGACCACGCATTTTAGCCGCGCCGGAAAGACCTGCCGCACCGAAGAGTCCATTTGTTTTGCGCGCGCCGACCACCTCACTCAAGCTTGCTGCTGAGGATCCGCAAGACCAACTCCTCATCACCCCAACCGCGATGCACCAGCATGCGTTCGCCGCCCCGTTCGATTCCCAAGCTGGGAAAACTGTTGGCACCCATTGACCGACGGATCTCGAAGTCCTTGTTCAGCGCTGCTTCGGTTTCTTCGCTATGGAGTGCGGCAAGAAAATCCGCGTGATCCAAACCGAAGCCGTGGGCCAAATCGGCCAACGTATCGTCGTCGGAAGGGTTGCGCGCATCTAGGTAGTAGGCTTGCTGAATGGCAGCGAACATCTCACGCTCTAAGCCATGCTGGCGAGTGATCACCACGGCACGACAAGCCTGCTGCACATAAGCCCGCATCGACTCCTCCATCGGCTCCGATGAATCCGGCGCCAGGCCGCCAAGCACGATCTGTACCGGCACCTCGGGGAAGCGCTTACGCACCGATTCCAAGGCGCGCCTACAGCGGATCGGCATGTATCGTCACCGTACTGTTCGGCAACGCACTTTCGATTGCCAAGCCCACATCTTCCGACAAGTCATGGGCTTCGACGAAGCTCATTTGGCGGTCGAGATCCAGGTGTAGTTCTAGGAAGATGTCGGCGCCGGAGCGCCGTGAGCGCAGGTCGTGGAAACCGGAGACCTTGGGCGTGAAGTCGGAGACCGCGCGCATGATGGCGGCGGATTCGCGCGGACGCAGCCCACGGTCCATCAGGCCTTCGATGGATTGCACGAAGACCTCGCGTGCGGTGTTCATAATCAACAACGAGATGCCCACGCCGACCACAAGGTCAGGCCAAAGCGCGCCATCCAGCAACCAAGCGAGCACCAGGCCGACGACCACGCTGAGGTTCATCAGCAAGTCGCTGGTGTAGTGATGTGAATCCGCCTGCAAGGCCGGCGACCCCGTCTCGAGGGCGACCTTGCGTAGGCGTCCGACCAGCCACAAGGTAACTGTACTCGAGACCACCATCACGCCGACGCCCAACCAAGGCATGGTCAATGCATACTCTTCCTGTTTCGAGAATCGGTTGACGGTGTGGACGAGCAGGCCCAATCCCGAAACCAGGATAAACAGTGATTGGAACAATGCGGCCAGACCTTCAGCCTTGCCATGACCCCATTGGTACTTGGCATTGGCGGGGCGCTCGGCCGCTAGAATCGCCCACAGCACCAGCAGCGAGGCCAGCATGTCGAAAAGGGAGTCGAGCGCGGAGCCCAACACACCGGTGGAGGAGGTGACCAGGAAGGTGGTCCCCTTCATTACCAACAGGCCAACCGCCACTTTGACCGAAGTCTTGGCGGTCGACGAACGGCGTTTGCCGTGGAGGTCGGAAGTTGGCAGCTCCATTCCAAGGAAGATAACCTGTCCGAAGCCTATCTATATAGGAGAATCATGCTCATGTTGTCCGCATCACCCCCTGCGCAAGCCGACCAGCCCGCTCAACGCGGCGCGGTAGGGGCGGGCTTGCTGCTGCTCGCAGCGCTAATCCTGGCTGGGGCGGCCGCATGGGTAATCCTCGGTGGCAATCCGGCCAGCCCGGTGGTGGTAGACCCGCCGGAGGTCCACACGCAAGGGCCAGCAAAACCGAATCCTGAAGAGGCGGTGTTGGAGCCGGGGCCGGCGCGCGAGTTGCCTGGCAGCGGCGAGTTAATCATCGAGTTGGATTACCTTGGCACCGAGGCTGACCAACACCTGCGCGTTCAACGCCAAGGCACCTTGGAAGGCGTGATCTATGGCGCGGCCGGCAATGGCGCGCCAATCGACGATGCCATCATCAGTGTCTTCGGCGGCCCGCAGGATGGGCTCAGCACGCGCACCGATTCGGAAGGCAAGTATGAGTTGCCGGGCTTGATCCCGGGAACCCATTTCTTCCGGATCGATAGCTCGCAGCATTTCTCAGTGGTGCGCATGCAACGCGTGGTCTCGCTGAAACCCACCAAGCGCGATTTTTTCCTTGGCTCCTCCATGGACCTGGAACTTCTGATTCGCGACCACAAGAACAAACCGTTGGGCGGCGCCCGGGTGTTGCTCAACGGCGGATTGCAGGAAGGGCTTACCGATGAGGAAGGCGTGGTGCTGATTGGCAATGTCGTCGGCGGGCGGCGCGTGCTGGTCGACGTGCGTGCCGACGGCTATGTGCCGGTGCGCTACGAACTGAACTTGTTCGCCGAGAAGGCCAGACCGGGAGAGCCGATGGAGTTGCCGGCCATGATGCAAGGCGGCACCGTGCGTGGACGCGTGAAGTCGTGGCCGGGCGGCCCATTGCCAAGGGTCACTCTGGTGCCGCGCGCCACCCAACCAGGTGCGGCCTTGGTGGCTTGGGAAATCTGGCAGGACATCGAGACCGATCGTGAAGGTCGCTTCACCATCGAGAACGTGCCCACCACGCATCTGCTCGACATCCGCGCCTTTCACCCATGGGGCGTTTGCGATCCGCGTATGCGTGCGGTCACGCCGAGCCCGTTCACGGCCGCCAATGTCGAGTTCATAATCCGCGAATCCAAGGCCAAGATCACCGGCAAGGTCTTCGGCACCGACGGCCGCCCGCAACGAGGGGTAGAGCTGAGCCTGTTGGCGCTAAACCCCGATAAGGTGCTGGCCGCCCTCTATCCGGGCTTGGACAGTTCCCCGGTCGGCGTTCGTCTGCCGGTGCCAGCACAGATGCAGCGCATCACCACTTCCGACGTCGATGGATCCTTCTCCTTCGCCGTGGGGGATCATGTCTCCGGCACTGGCTCGATGGTGTTGCTCGCCAGTGCCCCAGGCCGACGCACCGCGCGTCACGAGGTCCAGACGGTCGGCCAGGATATCGAGGTCCGCCTGAAGGCATTGGACACCAACGCCTCGGTGGAGCTTGCGCGGCTGGATGAAGGTCCCTTGCCGCCGATGGCGCGCTGGACCTTGAATGGGGAACTGCAGGAGGAGCGCTCGTTGACTCTCAGCGAATTGCAGGAAGGCTTGTATCGCATCAAGGTCTCCCGCGGCGGCACTCGCCTATGGGCGCGTGACAGCTTCTTCATCAATCGCGGTACGGCAATCGATCTGGGGCGTTAAAATTCCGCCATGTTGCGAGTCCAACTGGGTGACGACCTTGATGCCGAAACGCTTGCTGCGGTGGCCCGCGGCGAGCGAGTGAAATTGAATTTCGGCCGTGAGGCACAACAACGCGTTAAACGTGCGCGCGCCACGGTCGACGCCATCGTCAAGCGTGGTGCTCCGGTCTACGGAGTGAACACCGGCTTTGGCGCGCTCGCCAAGGAGCAGATTTCGCCGGAAGACACCGGTACCTTGCAGAGCAACCTGTTGTTGTCGCACGCAGTCGGCGTCGGTCCCGACATGTCGGCGCTGGAGAAGCGCCTGTCGTTGATGCTGCGCATCCATTCCTTGTGCCGCGGTGTCAGCGGCGTGCGTCCGCAGATGGTGCGCTGGTTCATCGACCTATTCCATTCCGGTTGGCTGCCGCATGTTCCCGAACAAGGAAGTGTGGGAGCCTGCGGTGACCTAGCGCCGCTTGCACATCAGGCCCTGCCGGTGATCGGTGCCGGCAAGTTGGTCTCGCCACAAGGCAAGGTCATGTCCACCCGCGCGGCCCTGAAGAAGATTGGCATGGAGCCGATGGAACTCGCCGCCAAGGAAGGCATCGGCTTGATCAACGGCGTACAGGTCTCCAATGCCATTGGCTTGGTGGCTTGGGCTCGCTTGTGCGACCTCTCGGTCACCGCCGACATCGCTGGTTCCCTGTCGGTCGAGGCCTTGATGGGCAGTCATTCACCCTTCGATAAACGCGTCACCGACGTACGCCCTCATCCTGGCGCGCAACGCACTTCTGCCAACTTGCGTCAACTGCTGAAGTCCTCTGGTGTGCGTAAGGCACACGCCGGATGTTCACGCGTGCAGGACCCGTACTCCTTCCGCTGTATGCCGCAGGTGCATGGTGCGGCCAAGGATGCGCTGACCTTCGTCGGCGAGGCCTTGGTGCGCGAAGCGAACTCTGCCACCGATAACCCACTGGTCTTCCCCGAACGCGGCGATTCGATCTCGGCCGGGAACTTCCATGGCCAGCCGATCGCCTTGGCGATGGACTTCGCCGCCAACGCCTTGTGCTCGTGGGGCAACATCTCTGAGCGCCGGGTGAGCACCTTGATCCATCCGAGCATGTCGGAACTGCCGGCCTTCCTCACGCCGAAGCCGGGGTTGAGTTCCGGCTTGATGATCCCACAGGTGGTGGCTGCGGCCCTGGTCAGCGAGAACAAGACCCATGCGCATCCGGCGAGTGCCGATACGGTGACCACCAGCGCCGATCAGGAGGATCACGTGTCGATGGCGAACTTCGCCGCGCGCAAGTTGCGCCAGGCAACGATCAACACCGAGCGCGTTTTGGGCATCGAGCTCTACACTGCTGCCCAAGGCCGAGAGTTCCATAAGGAGTTGAAGGCCGGCGTCGGTGCGCAAGCAGCCTACGACTTCATCCGCCAGCACATCAAGCCGTTGAAGCATGATCGCTTCATGGCCGACGAGTTGGACCTAATGACCGAGCTGGTCGGCAGTGGTGCGATCCGCAAGGCGGTAGAGAAGGCCTGCGGGAAGTTGCGGGTTTGACGTTGGCGGCTTGAAGAAGGCCTACACCGACCGGCCTAGCGCTCCTAAGGCTTCCGCGCCTCGGTCACAACCTGCGGATCGATGTAGGTGGTGGTCTTGGACCACTGCCAACGCACCCAGTTCAGGACGTCGGCGACTTGCTTGTCGCTGAGGGTGGCCAGCGGCGGCATGTCCATGTCGTAATCCTGACCGGAGACCTTGATCGGTCCGCTTAAGCCATCCAACACGATGGTGGATAGTTCGCGGCCGCTGCGATCCAGCCAATCGGAGCCGGCAAGTGGGGGAGCTAAACCAGGTGCGCCAGCGCCGTCGGCAGAATGGCAAGCCGAACACAGGTTGCGATAGACGCTGGCGCCACGCTCGACCGAATCCTGATGCGCTTGCGGTAGCGAACTCATCTCAGCAGGGGTGGGCAACTTCTTGCTACTGCCCTTGCCGAGGCCGACGAGGATGGCATCGCGCACCACGGCAGGTTGCTTGCCAGCGAATTCCGCAGCAGCACTGACGGCGGCATCATCGTTGCTGCGTGCGACGCATTCGGCGATCAAAGTGTAGGTGCGAGCCATGCTGTCGGTGTTGGGCCAATCGGTCTTGGCTGTGGCAGTAGCCTTCAGCAAGGCAACTTCGCGATCCTTCACGCCACTCAACACCGCACTGGGGATCAAGCGATCATCGGCATCGCGGCGCAGCAGTGTGCCGAGTAGTTGCAAGGCAGCAGGTCGCTCCAGCTCACCAAGACTAAGGCAGAGTTGGCGAAGCACGATTTTCGAATCCGAATCAGCCAGCTCCACCCATCGTTGCCAGATGGTGTTGACATAATCCGCATGCGCTTCGCTCAAGCGAATCGCATGGGCGAGCAGTTTGGGATCCTCGGCCTGCAACACGCTCATCAAGGTCGGACCAAAGGCCGCACCTTTGGTCTCCAAGGTATGTAGGGCATGCATCCGCGCCAATGGGTTGTTCGATTCCTGCGCCAGCATCTGCAAGGCGCGCACGGTGCCTGGCTCCAACGCATTCTCGACCAACAGGCGCTGCGCGGTCTGACGCCACCAACCATCGTTGTGGCTCAAGGCGGCGACCAGCTCGAGCTGACTGGCCTTGCCCAGTGACCCATCGGTGGCGGCGTGTGCAGCGGGTTTGGTGTCCGGCACAATGCGCCAGATTCGCCCGAGCCCTTCCGGGCCACCCAGCTCCCGTTCCTCGATCTGCTTGCGCAGATAGGTGGTCAGAAAAAGCTTGTGCTGCAAGATGCCGCGATACAAATCAGCGATATAGATGCCACCATCGGGGCCGTCGCAGATGTTGACCGGACGGAAACGCTCATCGGTGGAGGTGAGAAACTCATCGCCAGGCGCGGGATTCACGCCGGTTAACCAACCATCGCTCTCGTTGATCTCGGTGTAGCGTACGAAGTTGGCGCAAGGCTCACAGACGAAGGCGTTGTTGCGGAACTCCTCGCCGAGCCACGAGCCACGATAGATATGCGGGCCACAAGCACCGGTCCAATGACTCAAGGTGCCGTCGTCACGCAGCGTGCCAGGGCGGTAGCCACGGTTCACGCCAGGCGTGGGGTGCGAAGGCCAGACCTCATGGGTGTCGCGCAAGCCGACAGCGATGCCCTTTTTGCTCTTCAGGTGTGGATTGCGCTGCAGGTATACCGCCGGCAGCAGGTTGCCATACAGCGGGTAGCTGTTGGTGTTGTAGTAGATGCGGCCGAAATCGTCCTGGGTAATGCCCCACTGGCCATTGAAGCTGGCCTTCGACTGCTCCAACTTGCCATCGAGAAAGCGATACCGCGTGCCATCCTTGGCGTTGTACATCCAATTATCCAGTCCCCACATCAAGCCGTTCGGGGCGTGCTCGGGATTGCTCAAGCCGGATTCAAAACCATCGGCGACCACGGTCTGGCGGTCGGCGATCAAGTCGCCATCGAGGTCCTCGCAATAGAGGATGTGCGGCGGCGACAACACCAAGGCACCACCTTTGACCACGCTCAAGGCGCGCGGCAAGACCAACTCACTGGCGAATTCATTGCGCCTGTCCAGTACACCGTCGCCGTCGGTGTCTTCGAGTACCATGATGAAGCCATCGGGCGCACCTTCCTCGGTGCCGAGGACGTCTTCCATGAAGCTGCTCATTTCGACCACCCATAGGCGGCCATGTTCATCCCATTGCATTGCCACGGGGTCGCGCACCAAGGGTTCAGCGGCGACCAGCTCGACGCGGAATCCATCCGGGACTTTAAAGGTGGCGAGCTCGTCGGCAGCCGACAAGGGCGCATTCGAAGGCAGCTTCCACTGGTGCCAGTTCTCGACTTGATCCTCGCCAGCCTTGTCCCCGCTTTGCGGGTTTAGGGGGACAGCACTGGCGGCTCCGACGAGGGGAGCCAATAATGCGAGGGCAAGAGGAAGGGCGGCTGGTCCCATGATGGAAATGCTAGCCGTATCGACTCCGCCCACCATGCTTACTGCCCTACTTTCCTTGATTCTCGCGCCGACCTTGGCGCCCGCTCAGCAAAACACCGACTTCGTCGATTTGTTTCCGAAAGGGTCGCTCGATGGATTCACCATCGAAGGAGGCGACGGCAAGTTCGAATGGGATCATGCGACCAACGAATTGCATGGATGGGGGGCGACCGGCCGCAACACCTTCTTGATGACCAAGAAGCAGTGGTCCGACTTTGTCTTCGAGGTTGAACTGAAGATCAACAACGAAGGCAACTCGGGCGTACAGTTCCGCAGCCACATCGGCACCTCCGGTTCGGTCTTCGGCTATCAAATGGAAGTCGACCCCAGCGATCGTTCGTGGTCGGGTGGCATCTATGACGAAGGCCGACGTGGCTGGATCGGCGACTTGTCCGATAACCCCGAAGGTCGTGCTGCATTCAAGCGCGGCGAGTGGAACCACTATCGCATCGAGGCGCGCGGGCCTTGGTTGCGCACTTGGGTCAACGGCGTTCCTTGTGCCGAGATCTTCGACGACCTGGATTCGGCCGGCCACATCGCCCTCCAAATCCATAGCGGAGGGACGACCGACATGCGCTGGCGCAATGCGCGCATCCGCAATCTTGGTGGCGAGGATGAGGTCGCGATCAGTCGCGCCCAACTGCTGGCAGGTGTAAAGAATGTTCCGGCGATGGGAACTCCAGGCACCATCGCGGTCTTCGGGCGCAGCGCTTTCGCGGTGCTAAACGGCAACAAAAAGAATGCACAGCCGGTGGCAGCCGCAGCGCATTACGGCAAGGGCCGCGCCTTCGCGATTGCCCACAACTCCTACCTGAGCGACAAGGTCTTCGCCGATTTGGAAGGCGACGCTAGCAGGTTGATGCGCAATGCTTTGGTGTGGCTGACCCCGAAGTCTGGGGAGCGCAGCATTGCATTCCTGGATCAAGCCTTCGCCGTCGAGACCCTCGAGTCCTTCGGCTTCAAGGTCAAGAGCAAGGTAGCGCTGACGGACTTGGCAGAGCACGATCTGCTAATCATTAGCGGCGGGCGCCAGTTCAGCGACGACGAGGCAAAGTTGATCCGCCAATACGTTGGCCGTGGTGGATCCTTGATGACCGCCTTGTGCCCATGGGGTTGGCAGCAGGTCAACAGTAAGCGCAGCTGGCGACTCGAGGACGACCTTGGCGACAACAAGCTGTTGGTGCCGATGGGAATGTGTTTCGCCGACGGATACGCATCGGGCAAGAGCTTCCCGGTGAATGAAGAAGCGGTCGTCAGCGTGCATGCCAGTGCCGCCTTAGATGGCCTGCTTGCCGGGGAACGCAACGTGGCAACTCATGGACTGGAGCACACCGTCAATAGCTTGCCCAACGGCGACATGTCTTTCCTGTGGCCATTGTTTCACGCCGTGCCTCTGCCAAACGACAGCACCGCGCCGCACCCGGGTAACAAGTTGAACACCAAACGCCACGGGCTGGAGCGCCTCGGCGTGGTCCTGGCTAGCCGCTTATGGGAAGACCATGGCCCCGGATCCCTGCTGCCGGCTCCGGGTTCCCAGCACTTCCCAGGAGCGGTCGAGGACCTCGCGCCACGCCTGCTTGTCGAAGAGGGTTTCCCCGCCAACGCACAAGGGTGGCAGTCCACCGGCTTGTACCTAGCCGCCGCCGACACTCTGACAGTGCATGTAACCAGCGGTAGCGCCGACGGTTGGTCGGTGCGCATTGGTTGCCATAAGGACCGCCTTTGGCATAAGGACTCATGGCATCGATGGCCGGAAATCACCCGGCAGAAGCCATTGATCGATGGCGGTAAGTACGCCAACCCCTTTGGCGGTCTCGTCTACTTGGTGCCAGCGGCCGGAGCGGGCACCATCGAGGTGCAGATCGATGGTGCTGTTCAGGCACCGTTCTTTGACCGTAACAATCCGATTGACGCCGATACCTGGCAGCAGCTGAAGAAGGCGCCTGGTCCGTGGGCGGAGCTGGTCGGTAAGTATTTGATTCTGTCGGTGCCCACCTACGCAATCCAAGAACTTGATAACCCGATGGAGCTCATCACTTTCTGGGACGATTTAGTCGCCTCGCATTACGAGTTCGCCGCGGAGCCTTTGCCCTCGCGGCCCGAGCGTTTCGTCTCCGATGCGCAGATTAGTGCGGGATATATGCATTCGGGCTATCCGATCATGATGTGGTTGGATGTGGTCCAGCCGCGCGAAGGCAAGCTGCCTGTGTTGCTCGACCTCGAGGAACTGAGCAGCAAAGGCAACTGGGGTTGCTTCCACGAACTCGGCCATAACCGCCAGAAGGGAGATTGGACCTTCGGTGGTACCGGCGAGGTCACCTGCAACTTGTTCTCTTTGCATGGCGGTGAAGTTCTTTGCGGCATCGAACCTTGGCAGAACCCATGGCTCCAGAACCAGAAGAGGGCTGGCCTCAAGTACCTCGAGGATGGCGCCGATTTCCAGCAATGGAAGTCTAAGCCTGGCGTCGCCCTAATTTGCTACGCGCAGATTCAGAAGGAGTTCGGGTGGGAGGTCTTCACCAAGGTCTTCGCCGAGTACCGTACGCTGCCGAGATCCGAGCGGCCGAAGAACGATGTGCAGAAGATCAACCAGTGGGTGGTGCGGATGTCCTTAGCCACCGGCCGCGACCTGCGTCCCTTCCATCGCAAGTGGGGCTGGCCATTGAACGACATCTCGCTGAGAGATTCCCGCCTCGATGCCTTGAAGGCCTGGATGCCCGACTTCGACGAGCTGGAATAACGCACCCCTGTTGCGCCGAGTCGTGGAAGCGGGTGTGTTAAGGTGGTGCTAGTTCAGTTTTACTCCCGGAGCCCCCCATGGAACAGCACACGCAGCCATTTGAGACCGCCCGAAGGAGGATTCTTGCCCAAGCCGGCGAACATTATGGCCGTAACTTCGATGATTGGAGTTCCTTCTATATGTGGCTACTGCGGATCGATCGTGATCAGGTGCTTTATTGGGAGTTCCAACGTATCGACCTGTGGAATGAACTGGTCCTCGCCGCACCCACCGCCGACGGCCAAGCCGCCAAGCCACTGAACGTCGGGGGTCTCAAACACAACGCCGAAAACGCCTTCGCCTTGTTCGGCGTCGACGCCAATCCCACCCGCGATTCAGCTTTTGAATTCCCACGCGGTGGTGAGCGTCAGTTGCGCGTCGCGCATCAGATGAACGACCCCAACAGCCCGCTGAACTTGGGCTATGAAGATTGGGAGTCCTACGACCTGACTCCCTAGGCCAGGGTGAATCAGGAGTTGTGACAGGAAACTTGAAAACCTTCCATAATTCAGAATAATCAGGTCATGAGTGCAACCGCTACCGCCACGGGTCTCCTATCCCTCCAGGCAAGAGTCGTGAACCCAGGCGGTAGCACTCCAACTGTTCTGAAGCGCCGCCTCGAGCTAGTCGCAGAGGCGGTAAGCGAGCGCTACGCCAGCATCCTGACGGGACCACTGGTTGTCCAAGAAGGCGACGGTTTCCAGTTCAGCGTGAACCTCGCCGACGCACCCGCCGGCAGCCTCGATGGTTCCGCCCACTTGGTCGAGATGATCTGCGAACTCACCTTGCGTCTGACGCCGGTGCGTTGCCATTTCGCCATGCTGCCTGGCGAAGCATACGACTTCGAGGCGGCCTTTAAGGAAGCGCGTCACGAGCGTTTATTCCTGGTCGGCAACGGCTTCGGCAACTTGGATGACTACAGCGTCACCGGCGCCTTCGCCGGAATCGGTGTATTGCTGTGGGGGTGGACCGAACGCCAATCGCAGTTCGTGCGCGCCTTGCTGCGTGAAGGCGTGGTGGCGGTGGATAAACAAGGGCCAGATCAACTGCGCTTCGTAGCGGAGCGAAAGCGTCGCGAGATTGCAGCGGCCTTCAAGGTGAGCCCCTCAGTGGTCACCGAATGCCTGCAGGCCGCGCAGGTGAAGCGTTTTCGCTATCAAGTGTGGGCAGCTACTGACCTGCTGCATCGCATCGTTATCGGCAAGGATTGAGTCATTCGCCCTGGCGGCGGACGAAGGGCGCGCGTGGAAATCGCGGATTGCCTAAAATCGGCGCACCATGGCTCCGGCGTCCTCCTCTGAAACTCTACCACGACTGGTCCTGACCCCCGGACCGCAGCAAGCACCCACCGGCCCCAACTTGAACTGCAAGGATTGGCAAGCCGAAGCGGCGCTGCGCATGTTCCTGAACAACCTGGATGGCGACGTCGCCGAACGCCCCGAGGACTTGGTGGTCTATGGAGGCACCGGCAAAGCCGCCCGAGATTGGGAGTCGGCGCAGAAGATTGTCGACACCCTGCAGCGCCTGGAAGTCGATGAGACCATGATCGTGCAGTCGGGTAAGCCCGTCGCCGTGTTTCGCACCCATAAGTGGGCACCCAAGGTGCTCATTGCTAACTCCAATCTGGTCGGCAAGTGGGCCAACTGGGAGCACTTCCGTGAACTGGAAGATCGTGGCTTGATGATGTACGGTCAAATGACCGCCGGCTCTTGGATTTACATCGGTACGCAAGGCATCCTGCAAGGCACCTACGAGACCTTGGCAGCCATCGCCGACCGCTCCTTCAATGGCACACTTAAGAACACGCTGACGGTGTCCGGCGGAGTTGGAGGCATGGGTGGTGCCCAACCACTTGCGGTGGTCATGAACGAAGGCACCTGCCTGATTGCCGATGTCGAGCAGTCACGCATCGATTTCCGCCTGCGCACTCGTTACTTAGATGAATGTGCACCGACCATCGACGATGCCATCGACCGTGCTTTGCAAGCCAAGGAAAATGGCGAGGCCATCTCGGTCGGCGTGTGCTGCAACGCTACTGAGTTGCTTCAGAGGTTGCTCGAGCGCAAGGTCACGCCGGACATCCTCACTGACCAGACCTCGGCGCATGATCCGCTGAATGGTTATGTGCCCGATAGCATGAGTTTCGAGAAGGCCTTGGACCTGCGCGCTGCCGACCCCGACGCCTATCAGCGCGAGTCCTTCCGGACCATGGGCCGTCATGTCGAGTTGATGCTCGAACACCAATCGCATGGTGCCGAGACTTTCGACTACGGCAACAACCTCCGCGCCTTCGCCAAGGAGGAAGCCGGCGTTGAGAACGCCTTCGACTTCCCCGGCTTCGTGCCGGCCTACATCCGCCCATTGTTTTGCGAGGGCCAAGGTCCTTTCCGTTGGGCGGCCTTGAGTGGTGACCCAGAGGACATCCGCAAGACCGATGAAGCCATCCTGCGACTCTTCCCTGAGAAGAAGGCGCTCAGCCGATGGATCAAGATGGCGCAGGAGCGCGTCGAGTTCCAAGGCCTGCCTTGCCGCATCTGCTGGCTCGGTTATGGCGAACGTCACGTAGCCGGCTTGGAGTTCAACCGCATGGTGCGCGATGGCGAGCTGAGCGCGCCAGTCGCCGTCGGCCGCGATCACTTGGATTGTGGTTCGGTGGCAAGCCCCAACCGCGAAACCGAAGGTATGAAGGATGGCACCGACGCCGTCGCCGACTGGCCTTTACTCAATGGCATGCTGGCGGTCGCAGGTGGTGCCAGTTGGGTATCAATGCACCACGGTGGTGGCGTCGGTATCGGCTACAGCCAGCACTCCGGTCAGGTCGTGGTCTGCGATGGTTCGTCCGAGATGGATGAACGCATTCGCGCGGTGATGACCAACGACCCGGGCATGGGGGTGGTGCGCCACGTCGATGCCGGTTACGACGAGGCCGAGACCTGCCGCCAGAATCGCGGTGTGGATATCCCGTAGAGCCAATCCGAAAGAATTGAAAACACCGGCATTAAGCCGGTGTTTTTTTGTTCCATCGAGGGTGGATGGACTACTCGACCGGGTCAACGTCGGTGTCGGCCTGGCCTTCCAGGTTCATCTCTGGGATCGGCTTGCCCTGGCGCACATAATCCTGGCCCTTCTGCCAGCTCGAGCGCGGCGCCACCAGATCCACGATCCGCGACGAAGAGAACACGATCACGAACAACAGGATCGTGATGGCTGCGGTATCGATCAGGAATCGTCGGTCCCAACGCTTACCTTCCTTGTAGAGCTCCATGATTTCGTCACGGCTGCGGAACTCACCCTTCCATGCGAAGTGATCGTTTTCGGCCTCGGCGGCAGCCTCGTTGCGACACTCCTCGAGCATTTCATCGAGCAGTGCGGTGCGGTACCGGTCGAGCAGCGCGCGTTTGCGTTGTGCAATCTCTTTGACAGTACTCATGGCTTAAGGAATCACCGTTACGAGTAGGCGCATGACGTAGACCACCAACACGCAAGTAAAGGTACCGATCACGCCACCGACGGCGATGAACAGCAGCAGGCTGACGATGCGACCGGCGATGTCATCGAAGTGGGTGGTCGGAGCGGCAGCGATGTCCTTGCGTGCCACAGCTTCAGCATGCAAGGCCTGGAAGGTTGTCATCCGAACTTCTCGGCGGATGTCCTCGCGGACGTCGGCAGGAATTTCAGAGAACTCGGGGCGAGCGTCGACTCTTACCACAGTGCTGCCTCCCGGTAGGTGCGGATGTTTGTGATAATGATCACGATTCCAACGCCGACCGTGATGCCGAGAACCGCTGCGACCAGCAGGTTTACCCACATAATCGGGAAGTAGGGCTCACTTGCTTCGGCTGGGTATTCGGGAATGACCAGGAAGGTCGAGTTCCGCGACATGTATACCTTCAGTTCAGCCTCGCGCTCACGATAGTTCGTGAGGTTGGTACGGACGTTGCGGATGTCCGCGTCGATCGTCTCGAGCTCGGCCTTCAACACGCTCAGCTCGATGCGCCGTTCCTTGGTCTTCTCGAGTTCCGTCTCGGTAATTTCCTTCCTCTTGATGTCACCGACTACATCTTGCTCCAAGTCGTACTTCTGACTGGTGAGCTCATTGATCAGCGAATCAGGTGTCTGGGTCGAGATGCCGAGGATGCGTGCTTGTTCGGCAGCCTTTTCGGCTTCCAAAAGCTCCACATCGGTCAGCTTGGCGATGACTTGGGGGTGCTCCTCGGTGAACTCTGTACGCAGCTTGGCCAGCTCGCGTTTGGCCTCGATGATGTTGCGGTCGATCTGTTCGACAGCGGGGTTGTTGACGGTGGTCGATGCACTCTCGACGCGCTCGGGGCGCTCGGCGATTTGCTTGTCGACTTCCTTCAGCTGCTCCTCGGCAGTAGCAATACTAGTGGTGTAACGCACCACATCGGCTTCCAGAACGACCTGGCGGTTGCCAACTTCAACCAGCTCGGATTCGAAATCGATGGCGCCATTCTCGCGCATAAAGTTGATGCGCCGTTCCTGCAGCTCCTCAAGCTCCTTGCTGGAGTTGGTGATGCCAGTGCTGAAGGTTTCCAGACGGGTCTGGGCCTGAGCCTTGGTGGTGTCGTCCAGCTTCCTCTGGAAGGCGAGCAGATACTCGTTTGCCATCTGCAGGGCCATTTTCGGATCTGGGTCGAAGGCGGAGATCGTGACCAGGTTGAAGCGGTCGATTCCAAACTTCATGTTCTTCTTCAGCCACTCACTGTCGCGACCCTCGATGCGCGAGGCTACCAGCGCACGAGTGTCAGCACCTTGCAGGATGCCCAAAAGTGAATCCTGGAAGTCCGCGTTGGCGGTGGGCAGGAGCGGACTGTTCGGGACGTTGCCTTCTTCGGTGCTCAGCGAGACTGTATTGGTCTGGGCGGGCATGAAGCAGCGCGCCTGAGAGCGGTACGCAGGCTCCATCGAGGCTGTGACGAGAAATGCAGCTAAGAGCGCAACCGCAGTAACCACTGCGATGACGTAAAAGTGCTCGTAGAAGAGCAGGAACGGGCCTTTGTTTTTGTTGATTACACGAATCCGGCTTTGGGAGTTTCCTCCCTGGGTGGGGAAAGGTCAGTATAAGAAATCTACCGCTATACATCCCATCCAGAGCTTGTATCTTGCTCTTGCGGAGATGGTCCGCTGCGTGAAATGAAATCCCTCCTCATCCTCCTAACTTTAGTGACGGCTTGCTCGAGCGACGGGCGAAGTGATGGCCGCTGGGCCAATAAACGCAACCCTGACAACAACCCTGGCGTCAAGAATCCGGATAACAATCGTCCTAGCGAATCCTCCGGGAACCGAGGCGATTCCGGCATTTCAGACCCCGGTTACGCGCCACCAGCGAATCCTGGCTACACCCCTCCAGAAGGCGTCGGTCCGGCCCCGGCAAACCCACTGTATGCCTACCAAACCGTTATTTCGGATACCGAGTTCACCGTCGATTACGGCGGACCGAGCCGCCTGATCCCTGGTGGCTTGCTGCATGGCATGAATGACTTGCGCAACGCCTCGGAGGGTGCCTGGAAGGCCTGGAAAAAGGCAGTTACGCCGCGCGGCGGAGTGCTGCGCATGTGGGTACGCTACGAAATGACAGGCTTTGAGGAGGGCCACATCAAGTCCGCCAAACGGGCTGTAGACGCTGGCCTTACCGTCATGTTCACGGCCGTGGGCACGGCGGAGCAAAGCCATAAGAATGTCCAAGGCGAGCACTATGCACTTGCTGCGCCCTCTGACCCGATTGCATGGGCCGACAATATCGTTCGTGATGTAAACAGGTTGCGTGCATCCAGCGTTCCCGTTACGCACATCGAAATATGGAATGAGCCGAACCTCGGCGAGGCTTGGCCAGGAGACCCGGATAGCTTCGGTAAGTTCTTTGCTGCAGCAGGCAAGCGCCTGCGCGAGAAGCTTGGTCAAACCCTGAAGATCGGTGGTCCTGGCATGGCTGGCACCTTGGGAGACAAGATGGAGTGGGCAACGGCGATCTTCCGCAACTGCAAGCGGGTAGGTTTCCAGCCAGACTTCTACTCTTGGCACCGTTATGGCAGCTATCCATCCGAACACGACATGCTGGATGTGCCAGAAACCCTAATCCGTGAAGCCGTCGCCGCTGGTCTCCATCCGATCGAAATTATCCTGTCAGAGTGGAACGTCGGCCTACCTAAACCGACCTACCCGGCTCTGGACGATCACCGCGCCGCCAACTACTACATGTCCACCGTCATGGCCTTAGCCCAGACGCCAACTACCGAAGCACAGTTCTTCTTCCTGCAGGATGCCCCATGGGATACGCATAAGGAATTCGCTGGTGAATCGGTAGGAGTCTTCTCCTTGGCGGGTGCTCCCAAGGCGCTGCTTTCCGGCATGCGCATGATGGCCACCGCCGCCGACTTACCCATGGTGCCGATGGAGCGCACCGGGGGTGCCTCCAACCTAAACGTCTTCGCCTCCCGGGATGGCAATACCGGCTATCTGCTGGCGGTGAACACCTTCGGTGGGGGGATTGAGCGCCACTGTGGCATCATGATGCGTGCTGCTGGAGTTTACTTGAGTGAACTTCGCAAGGAGAGCACGGTCATCCGCGGCTATGTGCTGGGGAAGTCTGGTCGTGCTAGCGTCGAGCGCCTCGGCTTGTCGGCCAATATCTTGAGTGCCCTGGATACGGTGCGCGAGGAGACCTCTAAGCAGCAGAGGGAATTGAAGGCACGTGACCGCCGCGTGCGCATCAAGCTCAAGGACAGTCCGCGCCGCATCGTTTCGGTACAGCTGTTGAGTGAGAAGCATGGCAACCCCATCGCCGACGCCGATTTCCTGCGAGAGTACCGCCCATTCTCGAAGGGGTTGAACACTGCGGCCGGTAACTTGGTCTTGGAGCAACTCAAGGTCGAAGGCACCGACCAGGCGACCTTGGACAAACTGGAAGCGGGCATGCGTCAGAAGCAGACCCGGATCGCTGGGGTCGACCAGGCCACCCAACGTCACGCCCGCCGGTTGTTCGATCAGAACCTTGCTGAGCTGGCCGACAGCGTGCCGCAGACCCTTGCTGAGCATGCCGCAGCGCGCGCCCAGGTGGTCGGCAAAGCGGCTTGGTGCACATTGGAGAATGGTATACTTGACCTCCGCCTGCCGCCGGAAACCTCGGTTCTCATCGAGTTCGCTTGGTAAGGAAGTAGGATTTCAAGATCGATGTTGCCCGTTGCCTCTAGCCAAGAGCCCTCAGATTATGGGCGAGCCGGGTCGGTCCTTTTCGCGCTTTTTAGCGTGTTAGCTGGCGCTGGTATGGGCTGGTTCGTGTTCAACGACGGGGCTGCGGGATTCCGCAACGACACCGAGAACCCGCTGTCGTTGTTCTTCGGTGAGTTGCCCTATCTGGCCACGATCACGCTTTCGTCGCTAATCGCAATCTTCTGCTTCATCCAGATTGCGGTCTGGCGCACCTGGTCGATTGACAACATGGTGATGATCTTCTGCGCCTTCCTGATGGTCGCGGATGTGGTGCCCGGGCTCTCCAGCGTCATGGGCATCTTGATCATCTTCAAGATCTACCAGAAGGTACTCCGCACGGGGGACATCCATTGGCCGTTAAGCCCGGTGGCTTTCCCGTTGCTGCTGGTCTTCATCGCATATTTCACCATCTTCCTTCAGGTTGAGAAGCCGATGTCGGCCTTTGCACAGTTCATGACGCGCGGCCCGTACATGGTGCTTGGCATCTTCCTGCCGCTGGTCATCAACAGCCGCAAGCGCTTGGAGTCATTGATCGATTTCATGATCCTGGCTCTGTTGGTCTCCTTGGTGGTTCAGCTAATCCAAGGCCTGGCCGGCAGTGCCACTGGAATGATCATCACCTTCGGCCCACCGGAAAGTTCGAAGTTCGATACACCGTGGGGGGTAATGGGGCGTCTCACCGGACTCATGTCCCACCCGAACCGTCATTCCAACGTCTGCTCGACGATTGGCATCATCGTGTTGTGGCTGAGTACGCGCCCCAAGTCGATGATCACGCCGCAGCGTCGCGCCATGTTGATGGTGCTGTTCATTGTGATTGGCATCGGCATCCTGTTCAGCTGGTCGCGCTCGGGTTGGTTGTCCTTCGGCGTCGTGATGATGATCGTGCCCTTCGTGCGCTGGCCACACCTGTCGCCCCTCTTCATCGCTGTTGGAGGCGCTCTCCTCTTCCTTGGTCTGTCTACCGGGGTCATCCAAGAGGCTTACCAGTTCGTCCGCGATCTCAACCGTTCGTCCTCGGACTTCCGTTGGCACATCGACCACATTGCCCTGCAAGCCTTCTTCGAGAATCCATGGTTGGGGCTTGGCGTCGGCGGCGAGAAGGACTTCTTCAACGCTTATGAGCTCGGAATCCATAATGCCATTCTGCAAGTGTTCGCCGGTATGGGCATCATCGGCGTCTTGGCCTTCAGTTACCTATTCGGCACCGTCATCTGGATGATCTACAAGGTCATCACCACCGCCCAGGATCCACGGATTCGCGACCTGGCTATCGGCCTGGGAATCGCCAGCGCCGTTACCATCGTCCAGGGTATGTTCGGAGAGATGATCTGGCTCAAGTTCCTTTGGGCATACATCGGCGTACTCGGCTGCCTGTACGTCATCAACCGTGAGGACCTCGCCAAGCGTCGAAGCCTGGCGCAGCTTTCCGAACCCAACCAGGCAGTCGTTGCATAACCATGAATCAAGCCACCTCGATTTTCGGAGCCCTCTACCGACGTAAGCATGTCATCCTACTCGTCATGGTCGGTTCGATTGGCGTGGGGCTGTTCCAGAGCTCCACTCTTCAGAAGGACTACGTCGCTGCGGCAGAGATCCTAGTCCCCAGCACGCCAGTGGGTATCTCGATCAATTCCGAGGGGGGCAACGTGCCCAGTGGCCCGATGCTGCCGGAACAGAACGAAGGCGACTTGATTGGTATCGTCGCCAACCTGCGTAGCCGTGCGGTGATGAACAAGATCGCGGAGAACCTGCCGGGCATCAATGCGAACCAGCTGAGGAGGAACCTGCGTGGCGATGTCACAAAGGATGGCGTGGTGGAATACAAGGGTTACGGCCGCACCGCTGAGGAAGCCGCGCGCCTTGCCAATGAAGGCGTCTATGCTTTCGCCGAAGTCCTGGAAGACATGGCGCTGCAGACCCTCATCGCTAACCGCGATACCTTCGAGAAGAACGAAGGGCCGGCGTGGAAAAAGGTCGAGGAGAAGTCCAACGAGCTGACCGAATACTTGCTGGGCTTGGGCACTGCCGATTACACCGGCGAGGTCGAGGCTTGGTTGGATGAGCGTGCGCGCATCGAGACGGCACGCTTCCAGCTGGAGCTGCGTTACCAGGAGGCCCTGGTGCAGCGTCCGGTAATCGAACGCGCCCTGGCGGGCCGTCCGGAGTATGTCGAGAGTCTGCGTCAGATGGAACTGCCCGGCACCTACACCGAGGCGCTTGAGCATGTCACCAAACTGTCGTCGGAGTTGGCGGCCGCGCGCATGAAGTTCACTGACGCGCACCCGGAGACGCAGCGCCTGTTGGCCGAGGTCGCTGCCGCGCGTGCCCGTGCCGAGACCCAAGGCGACTTGGTGCTGTCCTCAGTGACTACCACCCAGGATCGTAAGTACGCCGATTTGGCCAGCAAGCTGGTCGACATGGATATCCTCGAGGCTGGTTACGTGCCGCAGCGCGATGCCTTCGATGCACGTAAGGCCGAACTCGACACCAAACTCACCGAGGTTCCTGGCTATATGCAGAGAATCGAGACCTTGCAGGCCGAGTATCGTCAATACCGTGATCTGGCGGAGCGCATCACTGCGCGCAAGAACGAGATGATTCTGCATGTCGAACATGGCTTGACCTTCTCGATGATCGACCCGAACGCATTGGCCAAACCCGAGCGCGCAATCGCTTTGCCTACCACGACTGGCCTGATCATGTTCACAGCGCTGGGCGGTTTTCTGCTCGGCATCTTTGTGGCTCTCGGCTCGGCGACAATCGCCCGCATGAGGGCAACGCGGCCATACTAGGTTTCAGCGGCGATGGGTATTTTCAGTTCCATCATCGGTGGCACCCTCGGGTTCCTGGCGGGTGGCCCCTTGGGCATGGTCCTCGGAAGCGTGATTGGCGGCCATATCGGCTCCGACAACGCACGCCCCGGCTATGAGCGCGTCGGACGCGCCAATCCTCGCCAAGCGCAACGCGAATTGCAGCTGGCCTTCGCCGTGGCACTGACCAGTCTCGCCGCTAAGGTTGCCAAGGCCGACGGCCGTGTGACCAAGGACGAGATCGAGGCCTTCGATCATTTCCTGTGCAATTCCTTGCACCTATCCTTAGAGGAACGCAAGCTCGCCGCCGAGGTCTTCAACGAGGCGCGCGGATGTACGGCCAGCACCCACGAGTTCACCGATCAGGTGCGGTCGATTTTCTACCAGCAGCCGGATCGCCTGCGCGACATCATCACCATCCTGCTAGCGATTGCCCTGGCCGACGGCCATTACCACCCGCAAGAGGAGGCGATAATCCAGCGGATTGGGCGCGACCTAGGCCTCAGCGATCGCGATTATCAGTCCTGCCGTGCCACCTATATGGCATCGCATGGCGAACCAGAGGTTTCACCCTACGAGGTGCTCGGCGTTTCTCCCTCGGCCACCGACGCCGAAGTTCGTGCCGCCCACCGTCGCCTGGTGCGTGAATACCACCCGGATGTGTTGGCTTCCAAGGGCTTGTCCGAGGATTTCATCGACTACGCGCACGACAAGATGTCGGCGATCAATGATGCCTGGTCTCAGGTGAAAAAACACCGTAACCTGTAAGCTCATGAGATTCCTCGGCATGTTGTTCATCTGGCTTGGCGGCGGTCTGCTGCTGTACACCGATCTCCAGGAACCAATCCGGATCGTGTCGGAGTACCTAGAGTCGAAAACCAAGCCGGAAGACATGAGCACGCTGGCGTGGATCCAGATGTTCGCACGGCCGCTGTTCGTATTCGGCGTGATTTGTACGGTCGCCATGCCAAGATTGGGTGGCAAGAAGAAAGCAAAAAAGGGCAAGCAGAAGGCTCCCAAGAAAAACAGCGATCAACCGACAGCCAAGCCGTCTTCCTGAGGAGTATGTCCGTCAGTCTTCCGACCTACGGGCGCCAGCAGGTTTATGGTTTCCTGAAGCGCTACTTCGGCTTCGATGAGTTCCGTCTTGGCCAGGCCGACGTAATCCGCTCCATCCTCGGCGGCCGGGAGGCCATTGCCGTTCTGCCCACCGGTGGCGGCAAGTCCTTGTGCTATCAGTTGCCGGCAATCTTGATGCCAGGCACCAGTGTGGTTATCAGTCCGCTGATCGCCCTGATGCGCGATCAGGTAACGGCCCTGCGCCAACGTGGGATTCCTGCCGCCAGCATCGACAGCACCCAGGATTACGCTGAGCGCGAGGCTGTTGAGCAAGCCTTCGTCGAGGGCAAGTTGAAACTGCTCTATGTCTCGCCGGAGCGCCTCGGTTCGCAGCGTTTCCTCGATATGCTGAAGCTGGTCGAAGTGCCTTTTGTAGCAGTCGATGAGGCCCACTGCGTCCTGCGATGGGGACACGAATTCCGCGAGGCCTACCTCGAGATCCGCCCCTTCCTGGAGCGCCTGAAGCCGCGTCATGTCGGTGCCTTCACTGCCACAGCGACTCCGCAACTCCGCTCCGAGTTAGCCGAGACTCTTGGCCTTCAGGATCCTGACATCTACGTGCGTGGGTTCTTTCGCCCGAACTTGCATCTGGAACAAGAGAAGATGGAATCGGAAGATGCGCGGCACAAGAAGCTGCTGCAGCTAGTGCGGAATCGCAAGGGCGAGGCACCGGCCTTGGTCTATGCCGCCACGCGCCAAGCCACCGAGGATGCCGCGGCCATGCTGTGCCGCGCGGGCTTGAACGCCAGCTATTATCACGGCGGCTGTGATCCCGAGTACCGCAGCCAAGCACAGGATGAGTTCGTTAAGGATGAGTTGGATGCATTGGTCGCGACGAACGCCTTCGGCATGGGCATCGACAAGCCGGATTTGCGTCTATTGGCGCACTTGAGCTTGCCTCGCAGCTTCGAGGATTATTACCAAGAGGTCGGTCGTGCTGGTCGTGATGGCCTGGAATCCCAGGTGGCCACCTTGTGGCGCGGGGCAGACTATCGCACGCAAAGTTTCCTGGTCGATCAGCAACCGGACAGCCGTTATCGCGAGGCAGCCATGCGCAGGCTGAACCGCATGTACGACGCCTTACGCAGCACGCATTGCATGTGGAAGCGCATCCTCGAATACTTCGGCGACCCCGATGTGGCCGAGTTGAATCAAGGTTGTGGCGCTTGTGTCACCTGCGTGAGTCCCACCCGGCAGATTCGTGTCCTGAATGGCGTGGAGTTGGAGCAATGCAAGGCTTTGCTCACTTGCGTCAAGCAGCTCGATGGCCGCTTCGGACGCACCCGCATCGTCAAGATCCTTAAGGGCAGCAAGGCCAAGGGCGTGCCGGACTGGCCGGATTCCTACGGTGCCTTGGCCAAGGCGCAAGTGGCGCAACTGGAGTCGTTCGCCCAGGAGCTGCTCGATGGAGGCTACCTCGAGGTCGCCGGTAGCGAGTATCCTACTCTCGGCATTGCCCCACGTGGCCGAGCTGCCCTGGAAGGGGCAGAGGAGATTGCCTTGGCCATGCCGACTTAAGTCACCCAAGACTAAATGGCGACCTAGGTTCCCCTTAGAATTGTTAAAGTTAGCAGTAAGCAGAGGACTCCCTCATGGAAAAGAATAACTCACTCCTCCTCGTTGTTGCCGTCCTGCTCATGGCCGTAACCACCGTTATTGCCCTAACCTATCAAGGCGACAACAACTCGGAACCCTCCGCGGAAACCGTAGCGTTGCAATCCACTGTGAAAGACTTGGCCGATCAAGTCGACAGCATGAAGGAACAGATTTCCTTGATGACCGCTCAGATGCAGGCGGTCCAAGCTGCCGGGCCAAGGCCCAATCCTGGTTTGCGCCGTGAAACTTCGCAGGCACAGGTCGACCGCATGGTCGCCGACGCCGTTGCGCGTCTTGCTCCGCAGGCCAATGCGGCCAATCCTGGTGTGGATGGCGCACTGACTCCAGAGCAGGAAAAACTTGCTAAACAAGCCAAGCTAAATGAAGCCCTAGCCAAGTTCCTCAATCCGGATATCACTGAGTCTGAGTTCGATAAGATCTGGAAGGACCTAGCCGATGCTGGTCTGATGGAAGAAACCATCGCGATGCTTGAGGACCAGGCTAGGGCCTACCCTGATGACGAGGATATACAGTTGCTGTTGGGTTATTCTTACTTGCAGCCGATGAACGTCGGCAACGTTTCTAGTGTAGAGGCGGGACAGTGGGCCATGAAGGCCGACTACACTTTCGACCGCGTTTTGGAGAAAAACCCTGAGAACTGGGACGCTCGTTTCGTTAAGGCGATGAGCTACAGCTTTTGGCCACCAGCCCTTGGCAAGCAACAAGCCGCCATCGATCACTTTGAGATTCTCGTCGACCAGCAGTCACGCCAGAACGCCGATCCGAAGTTTGCGCAGACGCATGTCTTCCTTGGCAACTTGTACTACCAGACCGGCCAAGGAGAGAAGGCGCAAGAGGCTTGGGCCTCCGGATTGGCCCAGTACCCGGATAACAAGGAACTGCAAGAGAAGGTCAACTCGCAGTAGGCCTACAACTCGCGAACGTAAATATTCGCGAACTGCAGCGGGTTGCCATGGTTCTGCAAGGCGATTCGACCACGCTCAGCGACCCCCGGTAGCTGGGCGTTTTCGATGACAACCTGACCGTTCAGCGCCACGCTGAGACGGTCGCCGACCATCTTAATGTGGAAGCGGTTCCACTTGCCGAGTGGAGCATCGGCGTTGACCTTTGGGGTGACCCCCGCGCGGACTTCCGGGCTCATGCTGCGATCGGTGCGGTAACCGTAGACCTCGCCCGAGCCGATCGGCCAGCACCAAATGTTGACCTGGTTCTTCGAGGAGCCACGCAGGTAGATGCCACTGTCGCCGCACTCGTCGACCTCCACGCGTTTCGGCGTGCCATCGTCGTTCTTGGCTTCGTTGCCATCGGACAGGATGACCGGCAGCATCGCCTTGTGCGGCGGCCCGGTCCAGCGCCAGTCGACGATCATTTCCATGTCGCCATACTCGGCCAGCGACCACAGGTCACTAGACTTACCGTCGTAATCGAGGCGCCAATCCTTCACCTGCCAATGATTTTCATGCTCGGGCTTGAAGTCCCACCCTTCGAAGTCGCGGCCGTTGAAGATTGACTTGAAGCCGACGTCTTCGGTGGCTACCAAAGTGGTATCCAGCGGATCGGTGGCTGGCAGTTCCTTGATGCGCAGGTTGCGGAAGTAAACTTCGCCGCCTTCTGACTCCAGACATAGATAACCCTGACGCGGCTGGATGTCATAGCCGCCAGAGACTTCCTTGCCGTTGACTGCCAACTTGATGGCTCCATCGATAGCAGTGATCTGGAACTTGTTCCATTCACCAGTGCCATTGGCACGACGCTCGCTTGGCAGGCAGCGCTCCCAACCGGCAGGGTGCGGACGATCCGGGGTCATGCGTGCGCCGTGGATAGCGAAGACGTCGCCATGGCTGGTCCAGTTCGCGCTTTCCCAACCATCGATGATCTGCACCTCGATTGAGCGTGAAAAGGGTTGGCCTTTCGAGGTTAGCGCGTCAGCCCAGACGAAGAAGCCGGCGTTGCCGCCACTAACCATATGCTTGTACTCGAACTCTGCGATGAAGTTGCGGTACATCTTCTCGGTGCGCATCACACCGGTAGGTTTCCCGTTGCAGAACAACATGCCATCTTCGGTGGGCGTGAAGGTGTCGTCGGCGCAGTTCACGTTTACCCAGCCGGTCAGGTCCTTGCCATTGTAGAGGTCCACCCAGCCTTCATCGGGATTCGCAGGAGCCACACAGGCTAGGTGCAAGGCGGCGAGCATGGGAAGTACGACGGCGGCGCGCGATTTCATGAGCCGCCAACCTTACGCGTTTCGCGAAGAATGAAAAGGGGCCACCGCAATGCGGTTATGCGCTAGAGAAGGGGCAATTCGATGCCGAACCACAGTTCCCCGCTCTACTTCCAAGTACAGGCCGTCAACATGCGTGCGGTCGATGCCGCAGCACCTTTCGAAGGCGAACATTCCGCACCGACCGGCTTGCGATAACCCAAGTCGTAGGCTTCGCGCAACACGCGCGAGTAGTTGATCTCACCGGTGCCGGGCTCGCGTCGCCCCGGGTGGTCGGCAAGTTGCAGGTAGCCGATTTGGTCAAAGCCTTCGCGCATACGTCCGCACAGGTCGCCTTCGGAGATCTGCATGTGATAGAGATCCCAATTGATTTTCGCCATCGGACTGTCCACTTCGCGGCAGATGCGCACGGCATCTGGCGAACCGTAGAGGCAGTGCCCCTTGTGGTCACGGCGGATGTTCATTGGCTCGAGGATCATCATGACGTTGTGATCTTCGGCGATTGGCGCCGCCAACTTCAGACCGGCGATAATGTTGTCGTGCATCTCACGTTGCGTCATGCCCTTTTGGTCGTTGCCACCGACGATGGTCATCATTGGGCAATCCAGCTTCAGGGCAAACTCGCAGGATGCCTTCACTTCCTTGACGAAGGCCTTGTGGTTTTGGGGATCGTTCATGCCAGGGTGAAAACCCCAAGCGGTGAACTGGACAGCCTTCATACCAGTCTCCTTCATGGCTTCGAGCACCGCCTCCAGGTTCTTATTGCGCCACGGCCAGAACTCAAAGTACTTGTAACCAAGCTTTGACGCTTGACGAATTTTGTCTTCCAAGGGCCCACGCAACCACATCTCCAGGTTCAGTGCGAAGTCGGTTTGGCAGGCTTCATGCAACTTGACCAGGTCCTCGTCGCTGGGGTCTTGCAGCGAATCCAAAGCGGTAGCCGCCAGCGGATCCCCCGATGGGATTAAGGCGTTGGCGGCAAGGCCATGAGGCAATGCGGTTCCGGCGGCGATGGCACCGGCTGCGGTGCGAAGGAAGTTGCGACGCGAAGAAGACATGCCGCCAGGATAACGTGGACTATCGGCCCTGCAGGGCGGAAGCGGCCGCTTCGTCCAGGACCCAAGTCACGTTGGAATGTGAACGCAATAACGACGCCGGCGTATCGATCGAGACCGGCCCTTCCAAGGCCCGCTTCACAGCATGTGCCTTGTCGGCACCGAAAGCCATCACGATTACCTTGCGCGCATCGAGGATCGTCTGGATGCCGACGCTGATCCCTGCGGTGGGGGCATCGACTCCTTGCGGGAAGCCCGGCCGTTTGCGCGTGGACTCGGCCAACCGCACCAAGCGCGTGCGTGAATCCGCCGGAGTGCCAGGTTCGTTGAAGGCTATGTGTCCGTTCACACCGACCCCAAGCAGGCAGATGTCCAGCCCACCGGCATCGACAATCGCTCTTTCATATGCCGCGCAATGCGTTTCGAAATCAGGTTCCTTGACAGTGCCGTCGAGGAAGCCGATTGCGTTGGGAGGCAAATCCACCTGCGAGAACAGTTCCTCATCCATGAAGGCACGGAAGGAGATCGGACTCTTGGTAGAGCACGGCCAATATTCATCGAGGTTGAATGTGCGGCAATGGGCCATGCTGAAGCCACCACCCTGGAAACGTTGCCGCCATAAGGCATAGAGCGGCTTGGGAGTGGAACCGGTCGGCAGCATCAGCACCGGCTTGGCAACCCTAGCCAAGACCTCATCGACTTGCTCCGCGACGAGGAGCGCGGCGGCGTCGGAGTCTGGGGTCACATGCAACATCGGCGATAGTATGCCAAGGCGGTTCGTCGCTACTATGTGCCTTGCCACCAATCCCGCTTGACGGCCACCCTCATGCTTCAACCCCTGTTCGGAATCGCAGTCCTAATTGGCTTGGCTTACGCCTTGAGCACCAAGCGGCAGGCGGTGCGCTGGCGACCGGTGATGGTGGGCTTGGCTATGCAGTGGGTGTTGGCCTTCCTGGTGTTGAAGACCGATTTCGGTGCGGTGTTCTTCCACGGCGCCCAGCGCTTCTTCCGCGGGCTGATTGACATGAGCAAGGAGGCTGGCCGCACCGTACTGGGAGATAGCGCCCTCGGCCTCACTGAAGAGCCAGCGGTGTTCGGCGCCATCGTATTGGTTACGGTGATCTTCTTCAGCTCGATGTTCTCGGTGTTGCATCATGTCGGCATCGTGCGCGTAATCGTCGGCGGCATGGCGCGCATGATGGCCAAGTTGATGGGTACCTCCGGTTCGGAGTCCACCGTCGCCGCGGCCAACATCTTCGTCGGCCAGACCGAAGCGCCGTTGTTGGTACGCCCTTACCTAGCCAACATGACGCGCAGCGAACTGGGTGCGGTCATGACCGTCGGCTTCGCTACGGTGGCGGGCGGCGTGTTCGCAATCTACGTCGAGATGATGACTGACATCGTGCCAAACGTGGCCGGTCATTTGTTGGCCGCTTCGGTAATGTCAGCGCCGATGGGGCTTGCCATTGCCAAGGTGGTGTTTCCCGAGGTCGAGGAATCCGAAACAATGGGCAAAGACATCGCCCAACCAAAGTCGGAATACACCAACTCCATCG
>JASMKM010000014.1 GCA_030749235.1 Planctomycetota bacterium
CAATCGGTTGGTTCCGCGATACCAACAGCCAGGGCAAGTCCGGCGACGAGTCCACCGCTTTCACCGGTCGCGTGGTTTACCGTCCCTACATCGAGAACAAGGGTGAGCGCCTGATGCACTTCGGCCTGTCTGCCTCGCAGCGCAACACTGAAGGTGGCGTGGATTACGATGCCCGCCCCGATAACCACCTCATCGCCAAGTTCGTCGACACCGGTGCCGTCACCGCCGAAGACGCCATGTTGATTGGCTTTGAGGCTGCCATCCAGGAAGGCCCTTTCCATGGCATGATTGAATACGCGCAGGCCGACGTCAGTGCCGGCACGGGTGCCGACCCGAGCTTCTCCGGTTGGGCCGCCCAAGCCGGTTGGTTCTTGACTGGTGAAAGCCGTGGCTACAAGACCGGCCATGCGGTGTTCGACCGTGTCAAGCCGAAGCGCAACGCCTTGGAGGATGAAGGCGGTATGGGCGCATGGGAAGTCGCAGCACGCATTTCCAACCTCGACCTTACCGAGGCTGCTGCTGTGACCGATGAGCTGGACACGATGACCGTAGCGCTGAACTGGTACGTCAACCCCAACACCCGATTCATGTTTGATGTGACTCAAGCGGATCTGGATAGCTTGGACTCGACCACCATCATCGCGATGCGCGTCGCTTTCGACTTCTAAGACAGACAAGCGACTTCTTCAGTCTAGGCCGTGGGATGCGAGGGTTTCCTACGGCCTTTTCGTATGCGCCTGAGCATTGCTGATTCCCATCTGCCGCAGCGCTCGCCATAGGGGAGTCGCATCCGCACCGTTAGACTCCGCTATGGCTGCCGGTTCGATCTTCCGTTTTGCTGTGCTTGCAAGTCTCCTATTTGCCTGCAGCGGCACCCCAAAAAACGAAGCTACAACTCCTCTTGGGCCGCCCAACATCGTGCTGGTCTTCGTCGATGACTTAGGCTTCGGCGACTTGGGTTGCACTGGTGGAGCCTATCGCACCCCGAATATCGATCGACTGGCCACCGAGGGAGCCTTCTTCACCGACTTCAGCGTCGCGCAGCCGGTCTGTTCGGCTTCGCGTGCGGCCTTATTGACCGGCTGTTATCCGAATCGCCTCGGCATCCACGGCGCGCTTGGTCCGAGCAACCGTCATGGATTGGACCCCGACGAGACCACCCTAGCTGAGATGCTGAAGGAACAAGGTTATGCCACTGCCATTTATGGCAAGTGGCACTTAGGCCTGCAAGAAGAGGTACTTCCTACCCGCCAGGGCTTCGATCATTTCGCCGGCATTCCATACTCCAATGACATGTGGCCACAGCACCCAGAGAGCGACGCCTATCCGCCGTTGCCTTTATTCGAGCAGGAACAGATCGTCGAATATGATCCCGATCAGAGGCAATTCACGCTCGGCTTCGCGCGCCGTGGCGTGGAGTTTCTCCGCGCCAGCGTGGCGCAGCAACAACCCTTCTTTCTTTACCTTCCGCAGCCGATGCCCCATGTACCCTTGTTTGTGTCGGAGGCCTTCGAGGGGCATAGCGGCAAGGGTCTCTACGGCGACGTCGTCGAGGAGATTGATGCTGCCGTCGGCATGATTCTGCAGACCTTGGAGGAACTGGATGTGGCCGAGAACACCATGGTGATTTTCACTAGCGATAATGGACCGTGGCTTTCCTATGGCGATCATGCTGGCTCCACTGGTGGCCTACGTGAGGGCAAGGGCACCGTCTTCGAAGGAGGCGTGCGTGAGCCGCTGTTGGTGCGTTGGCCTGCGCGCATCCCTGCTGGCTTGAGGGTCCAGGAAGCCACCATGGCGATCGACATTTTGCCGACCATCGCCACCTTCACCAGCGCGGGTTTGCCACAGCGTCTCATCGATGGGCGCGACATCAGTGCCTTATGGACCGGCGCCAGTGAAAGCCTCGATCCAGACTTCCCTTATTACTATTGGTATCGCAGCAACGAGCTCCAGGCCATGCGTTCGGGCAAGTGGAAGCTGCACTTCCCGCATGGCTATCGCACGATGCAGGGGCGCGAGGGCGGCAGCGGAGGCATTCCCGGCAAGTACGACTATTCTGCCAAGACCGGATTGGAACTGTACGACCTATCCACCGACCCGAAGGAACAGCATGACGTCGCCGCCGATCATCCCGAGGTAGTCGCCGCCATGGATGCCGCGGCCGAGATTATGCGAGGTCGGTTGGGCGATAAGTTGCAGGGGTGCGTTGGCAGCGAGGTTCGCGAACCTCGACGTTTCGACGGCGATTTCGGACGCTGAGCTGAGCCCTCAGCACAATCTCGCGCGTCTCATCTCTGGGCCGATCCTCTGTTTGCAGTGGTACCCACAAGGCCGAGCGCGATCTAGCGATCGCCACTGCGGCGCATCGCGCCACCTCCGGAAGGACCGGAGGGGCCTTGTCCGCCGCTACTGCCGAGGTCATTGCTCGTTCCGGTGGCGCCATGGGTTCCGCCGTCGCCGACGATCTCGATGGTGCCATCCTCGATGAGCTTCTTTACCGGCGGATGCTCGGAAGCCTTGGCGGTGATCTGGCCAGTTTTGCCAGGACCAAGGCGCAGGACCTTGCCGCCAGGCAGTGAAATCTTCAGGGGGCGGGGGGTCTTGTTGTGGATGTCCATGACAAGTGCAGCATACCTGTCTTTCGACTGGGCTGCAGGTTGGCGGCAGGAATTCTGCTGCCGCAGGCAACGAGGTCAATTACCGGTACCCTACAACGCCTTCCGCGGCGGCAGGACGGCGTTCGATACCAGGAAGCCGGTGACCAAAGCCGTGGCGGTCATCAATACCCGCACCATGGCTTGCATGCCTTCGAGCACGTCGCCGTTGGCCAGATCGCCCAAGGATAGGAAGCCGGTCGCGCCTGGGACCAGGATCAGGATTCCGGGCAGGCGCACGATCAACGATGGGCGGTCCTTCCAGCGTGCGAAGACGTTGGAGAACACTCCGGCGATCAAGGCACCGAGGAAGATGCTTGCTTCCAGGCCCAAGTCGGCGATACCCAACTGGAACGCCAGATAGGGCAGCATGACCGCGGCTACGGTCCACGGCAGGTCGCGGCGCGCGGCCTTGAACAGGATTCCCAAGGTGGTGCCGGCGACCAGCAAGGCCATCGGCTCCACCCAACCGGGTAGTGCTGCCGGAGTGAAATCGGCAGCGGCATCCACACCCCAGAAGGATGTGATCTGTTGACCGAACATGACGCCCATGGTCAGCATCAGGAAGGTCACCATCGCCCCGGCCAGGCGCGCGACGCCGGAAGCGGGATGGCCGAGCGCGAGTTCGGTGGCACCGATGGCGATGCTGAAGCCAGGCACCAACACGATGATGCCGGCCAGCGTGGCGATGTCGGAAGAAGCGCCGAGCGTACCGGCCAAGGACAAGGCGGTGATGCTGACCAATAAGGCACCGAGTGGTTCGAACAGGCGACCGATGGTCTCGTTGGCGGCAGCCCACAAGTACAGCAATCCCAAGACGCTGCCGGTCGCGCCGGACAACAGCATCTCGGCGAAGCCACCACCGAAGAAGGTGGAGGCCATGGCCGACGTCAGCCCGAAGCACAGGAAGGTCAACCACTTCTTATAAGGAGGCGGGTCAGCGGTGATCTCATCGACGCGTTTCGCTCCATCGACCAAGGAGACGGTGCCAGCCCAGACGTCGTTGAACAGGCGATCCAACTGCGACAACTTGGAGAGGTCCAGATCCTTGTTGTAGACCCGCTGCAGCCGCGCGAAACCGCGTTCGCCAGGAAGGTCGTAGGAGTAGAAGATTGCCGACGGAGTACTGAAGAAGTTTCCCTTTAAGCCCAGTTCTTTCGACAGGAAAACCAGGACTTGATCAAGACGATTGGCCGGAGTTCCGTAACGTTGCAGGGCGCCACCGAGCTTCGCCACGAAGGCGATTGCTTGCTGATAGCGGTCGTTTTCTTGTTCCGGAGTCAATGTTTTGAAGGAGGGTTGAGGGCTTTGGAACCGCGCATTGTAGTGCTGGAATCCCAAAGAGGAAGCCCAGTCCTTGAACCGCCATTTTGCCCGACGCTCGCGGGTCACTAGACTACTTCTCGTGGAACAGAAACCCACCTACCGCGAACTCACGCCCGCCTCGTTGATTGGCGGGGTTTGCGTCGGGGCGCTGCTCAACATGGGCATCTGCTTCGCCGGCCTCCAGATCGGCTTCACGATTGTCGGCAGTACGGTCGCTGCGGTGATTGGCTTCGGCATCCTGCGCGGCATCCTGCGCAAGGGCTCGATCCTGGAGGTGAATATCTTCCAGACTGTGGCCAGTTCGGTGAATACCGTCAATGCCGGTGTGATTTTCACGGTGCCGGTGTTGTTCCTGCTGGGCTTCGAGGAGAATATCGATTACACGGCCTTGTTGCTGGCGTCGGTAGCCGGTTCGGCGCTGGGGGTGATGTTGATTATCCCGTTGCGAAAGCAGATTATTGATTTCGAACGGCTGCGGTTCCCCGAAGGCACCGCTGTCGCGACCATCCTGCGTTCGCCCGGCGCTGGCGTCGAGAAGTCGCGCCTGCTAATCGCCGGCATCCTGGTCTCGGCAGTCACCATTGTGATGGTCAAGGAGAAGGTCTGGGGTGAGACGGTGGACTTGGGCGAGATCGTCGGTGTGCCCGCCACCTTCAACCTGATCCTGGCGGTCAGCCTGTTGAGCTTGGGCGCCGGATTCTTGGCCGGGCGCGGTGGCTTGGTGGTGCTTTATGGAACGCTCCTTAACTACTGGATCCTAATCCCGGCCGCCTTGCTGCTGGGTTGGTTGCCCGACGATGTTGGCAGCACCGAAGAGATGTTGGTCGACGTATCGAGCCTGACTTCGCTCGAGCATGGTGCAGCGGCGGAGACGTTCTTCGGCAAGTTCAGTCACTTCACCTCACGCCACGTAGGTATCGGCATGATCCTCGGTGGCGCGCTCGCGGGCATCATGTTGGCTGCACCGGCATTGAAGGCCGCGCTCGCCAGCCTTAAGCAAGGTGGTGGCGAAGGTGGCAAGAGCGAGGAAGTCTCGCTCAATGTCTTGAAGATTGGTTCCACCTTTGGCCTGCTGTTATTGCTGTTCGCCACCAAGCTCGCCGGCGGCGATAGCGTTAGTTGGGGCCAAGCGGTGATGGTCATGATTGCCGGCGGTGTATGGCTATGGGTGGCTGGCTTGGTGGTCGCACAGACCACCGGACGCACCGATTGGTCGCCGTTGTCCGGGTTGGCCTTGATCGCCATCGCCATCATGATGGGAATTCTCGGTACCGGTAGCGGCTCGATTGTGCCGGCGGTCACCGTAGGTGCGGCAATCTGCGTGGCCACCTCGATGTGCGCCGACATGATGGCCGATTTGAAGACCGGTTATCTGGTCGGCAGTCGCCCGGCCAAGCAGCAGCTGGCACAGATCCTCACCTGTTGGATTGGACCGGCAATCGCGGTGGCGACGGTGGTTCTGCTGTGGAAGGCTTATGGCTTCGGCCCAGATCAAGCGGGCGTGCTTTATGAACGTGCCCACACCGCCGGCGGCGCCACCTTGGAAGCCTTCGAAGCCGCCGGTGGAACCGAGGTGAACCTTCCCGACGGCGTGCCGAAACTCGGTGCGCCCCAGGCTGGCGCTCTTGAATCGGCGATTAAGATTGTGCAGTCCGGAGATGTCCCGCTAGGCAAGTACATCGCTGGTGCTCTGATTGGCATCATCGCATCTTTGTTGATCTCACCCGGCATCGGCGTAATGGTCGGACTGTCGCTCTACCTGCCTTTCGAATACATGGCAGTGTTCGGCATCGGCGGCATCATCGCGCTGTTGCTGGCGCGCTGGAAAGGCCCGCACTGGACCGAAGACAAGGGAGTGCCTGTGGCTGCCGGACTTATTGTCGGTGACGCACTGGTCAACATCATCTACGCCGTCAAGGACGTTGCCCAATCGCTGTAGGAGGAATAGGCTTGAAGTACATCGCACAACTACTCTTCATTGGCGGCTTCTGCGTCGCCACTGTCGGCGGCGCCGGCTTCTCTGATCCGCTCGAGGAAAGCGCTTTGATGATGTTCATCGGCGGATTGGTCTTGGTGTTGGTCGGCGGCATCATGCTGCGCCGCGCGGTGCATGCCGAGGCGCATGAGAAGGTTGCGGATGGCCTTAGCGAGGAGGGTTTGGCGAAGGCCATCGAAGGCATCGCCGCCGACGTGCGTGGCTTGATCGACGAAGCCTCGGGCTTGGATGGTAAGCAGCTTTGCACCCGTATCGACACCATCTTGCAGGGATCATTCTTCGACATCGGCAGCCGCAATGAGGATTACATGCGCGTGCTCGGAAACACGGTCTATACGCGTTACTGGGATGGCTTTGCGGTAGGTGAACGCCTGCTCGCGCGATCCTGGAGCATGGCCGCCGACGGTGCGGTCGCGGAAGCCGTGGCGGAATTGCCAGGAGTGCTGAAGAACATCGAGCGCGCCACGCGACGCCACTTCCAGGCAGAGTTGACTACCATTCGGTAGAGATTCCTCCTACAATGGCAGCGTGGATGCCTTTGTAGACCGCCATGGTCGACCACTTCGGTCACTGCGCTTGTCGGTGACCGATCGTTGTAATTTCCGCTGCACCTACTGCATGCCGGAGCAGGAGTATCGCTGGCTGCCACGCACCGACATCCTCAGCCTCGAAGAGATGGCACGCCTGGTCCAGGTCTTCGCCCATGCAGGAGTAAGGCGCGTGCGTTTCACTGGGGGCGAGCCCTTGTTGCGTCGCGAGATCCATGCCTTAATCGCGATGGTCGCGGGCATCGTCGAAATCGACGATATTGCGCTGACCACCAATGCCCGTTTGCTTGCCGACCAAGCCGCCGACTTGCGGAAGGCTGGCCTGCAACGCTTGAACATCAGCTTGGATAGCTTAAAGCGCAATCGCTTCGCCAAGCTCACCCAGCGCGATGCACTGCATAAGGTCCTTGAAGGGATCCGCGTGGCGCGGGAAGTCGGCTTCACCGGCACCAAGATCGATACGGTCATGATGCGCGGCAAGAACGATGACGAGATCATCGACCTGCTCGAATACGCCGAAGCCAACGAGCTGAAGTTGCGCTTCATCGAGTACATGGACGTCGGTGGTGCCACGCAATGGTCGGAAAGCCAAGTGCTCGATCGCGACGGCATCCTGCAACGCGTCGAGGATCATTACGGTGCAATCGAGGCGCTGGAACCACTCGACCCGTCGGCACCGGCACGGATCTACAAGCTCAAGAATGGCCAGGAGTTCGGCATCATCGCCTCGACCTCCGCGCCCTTCTGCGGCGAGTGCGATCGCAGTCGCGTCGCCGCCGATGGCACTTGGTATTCCTGCCTCTACGCCAACCATGGTGTGAGCCTGCGCGAGTTGCTGCGCGATGGCCGCGACGATTACAGCCTAGCCGAGGCCATCGCCGATTTGTGGCGTGCGCGCGAGGATCGTGGCGCGGAGCAACGCAAGGCTCAGGAGCAACGTGGACCGGCGGTGGATCTAGAAGATCTGCTGGCCGACCCGCGTCTTGAGATGCATACGCGTGGAGGCTGAGCCGACGCGTGCGTGATCCCCTCCATTGGCTTTCGATCCGCTACAAGCTGGCTTTTGGCTTTGTCGGTCTGTGCCTGATCGCCTTCGGTGTTGGCGGTTACTTCATATCGCAGGTTGCCAAGGGCACGCTGGAGGCGGAGATCCTGAAGCGCCTGGAATTTCAAAGCCAAGCCTACGCCACTGACCTGCACGCCAGTTTGGAGATGCTGACACGGCGTACCGAGGACTTCGCTTCCGACGGTTATATCCGTGACCACTTGGCGCGCATCGTCAACGAGCAGGACCAGGTCGTCGCCGACTTGTTGCGCGGCGAGTTACGTCGTCACCTGCAGGTCAACAAGCTGCCGTTGGAAGCCGCTTTCATGGACCTCACCGTAGTTGATGCGGTCGGCTCCGTCGTCGTCGCCCTGGCTGACGAGAGCAGCAGGAACGCGCGCGACTTGGCTTTGTGGTCGAAGGATCAACCGACCTCCATGACTAGCAACGTGTTCGCCGACCCCCAGGACGGTTCGGCTGGACTAGTAATCTCCACGCCAGTCTATGGTCTTCTTTCGGGCAAACCGATCGGACGCCTGTTGGCCAAGGTGCGCGCTGGAATTTGGATCTCGCGCGCCATGCAGACTGATCGCCTTGGACGTAATCGCACCGTCGAGGACGTGCGCCTACGCCTGAACGACACCGCCGGCGGCTGCCTGCTGGTGCCAACCACCTTCCTGAACTACACCGGACCCGCCGAGTCCACCCTGCCGATCCTCGAAGGCCGTGGCCTTGAGGTTTTACCACCCGGCCAGGAGGGAGTCATCGATGAGGATGGCGACGACGATGGTCGAATCTACAGTCAGCGCTTCCCGATTGGTGGCAGTGGATGGGAAGCTGAGGTGCGAATCCGCGCCAGCCGCGCACTGGCGCCGGTATCGGGCTTGCAGAGTGAGTTCCTGATTGTCGGCGGCTTGCTGGCGGTGTTCTCCTTGATGCTGCTGTACTTCCCGATGCACTTTCTGGCACGCCCCTTGGTGATGTTGCGTCTTGCTGCCTTGCGCATCCGCGAAGGTGATTTTTCGGCGCGTGTCGACGTGAGCACCGAGGATGAGATAGGGGACTTGGGACGTGCCTTTAACCTGATGGCCGAGGCGGTCGAGAATAACACCACCGCCTTGGAGGGTGCCGCCAAGGATCTCAAGGAGCGCCAAGCCGAGGTCCAGGCCCAGCGTGACCGCTTGGAGCGAGTGATTTCGACAATGCGAGATGGCCTCGTGGTGGTTGATCATCACGGTCGTGTTTTGTTGTCGAACCACGCCGCCGGCCCCTTGTTGGAGCTACTGCCGGACTCCCAATCCTTGGGTAAGTCACGACCGGAATCGAGCCCAGTGCGACGTCAATGTTCGCGCGATCAGATGCTCAACCATGATGGCGCCCAAGGTTGTGGCGAGTGTCTGATGGACAACAAAGCCGGCCCACATTCCTGCACCTTGGAGTTCGGCAAGATGGTCCTTGAAGTGCACGCCACGCCCTTGCCGCTGGGCACCAACGGTCATACCGGTCGCATCCTGGTGGCGCGCGACGTCACCTTGCGAGTGGCCCGCGATGAGAGCGAGAACCACCAGGAGCGTCTGGTGGTGCTCGGCGAGGTGGCTGCCACCATGGCGCATGAGTTGAACAACCCGTTGGCCTCGATCAGCATGTTCAATCAGATGATGGAGGCTAAGCTGCCGAAGGATTCCGAGCTGCTAGAAAACGTCGATGTGATTCGCCGCAATACTCAGACCTGCAAGAGCGTAATCTCGGAGCTGCTGAACTATGCGACCACCGCCGCACCGGAAAGCGGTCTGGTGGACATCCATGGCATCTTGGAGGATGCCAGCCGCTTCCTGCGCCCATTGGCGGAGCGTCGCAGCGTCGAGTTTGAATGGCAGCTTGATGCCGAGGCCGTCGAGGTTCGGGGCGATGAGGTGCAGCTGCGCCAGATTTTCGTGAACCTTGTCATCAACGCAATCCAGGCAGTGGAAGGTGGCGGCATCGTTACTCTCTGCAGCATGCAACAAGGCGACATGCTGCTAATCGACGTGCGCGACACCGGTTGCGGTATCCCTAAGGAGCAGCAGGCCGACATCTTCCGTGCTTTCTTCACCACCAAAGCCCATGGCGAAGGCACTGGTCTCGGCTTGCCTACCGCTAATCGTATCGCCGAATCGCATGGCGGCGGTATCGAGCTGCTCGAGAGTTCTGCGCAGGGCACCTGTTTCCGCGTACGCCTACGCCTAGCCACGGAGACCGTAGTCTGATGAGTCTCGACCGTTCCAAACTGGATATCTCGCAACTGCGTGTCCTGATCGTCGACGATGAAGCCGACCTCCGCCTCGGCTTGATGCGCTTGGTCGAAACCCTTGGCATTAAAGCGCAGCAGGCCGCTGACGGTCGCGAAGCTCTTGCCGCCTTCGATCAGCAGGAATGGGACCTAGTCCTGACCGACCTGATGATGCCGGGTATGACCGGTGCTGAGTTGTTGGTCGAGATCAAGAAGGTGCAACCACAGACGGCGGTGGTGTTGTTGACTGGTTTTGGTTCGGTGCAGACTGCGGTGCAGTGCCTGCAGGATGGCGCCTCCCATTTTCTGACCAAACCCTTTGACAATCAGGATGTGTTGAACATCATCCAACGCCTCGGTTGCCAATTGCTCGCCCGACGTCAGCCGCGTGAAGTCGGTGTGGCGATGGTCGCTGAGGACCCAGCCACCCAACGCATGTTGGATCTGGTCCGCCAAGTAGCTCCGCGCCAAGTGCCGGTGCTGGTCGAAGGCGAAAGTGGTACCGGCAAGGAAGTGGTTGCGCGTGCCTTGCATCGTTGGTCCTCGGTATCGGAAGCCAAGTTTGTGGCGGTGAACTGTGCGGCGGTCTCCGACACCCTACTGGAGAGCGAGCTGTTTGGTCATGTGCGCGGTGCCTTCACCGGCGCCGACCGTGATCGCTCCGGTGTCTTTGCTGAAGTCCAGGGCGGCACCGTCTTCCTAGACGAAGTGGCGTCGATGTCACCGGCCTTCCAGGGCAAGTTATTGCGGGTCTTGCAGGAGAAGGTAGTACGCCCGGTTGGCGCGGACCGCGATATCCAGGTGAATTTCCGCCTAATCGCGGCTACCAATCGCGACCTGGAGGAACTGGTCGCTAAGGGAGAATTTCGCGAGGACCTCTACTTCCGTCTGCGTGTGGTGCCGGTTTACATTCCGCCGCTGCGCGAGCGTCAACATGACATCCTGCCCTTGGCACTGCACTTCCTGTTGCGCGAGACCAAGGTTTGTCTGGGTTCCGACGCTCCGCCACCGGAGTTCGCCGCCGAGACCATCGAACGCCTGATGCAACATGCATGGCCCGGCAACGTGCGCGAGTTGGAGAACTGCATCATGCGTGCCATGATTGTAAGTGGTGGACAACGCATCCTGTCGCATCATCTGGGTCTGGATGAGAGCGGTTGGCGTCAGGAAAAGCAGGAATCGGCTGCAGGGGATGAGGCAATCGGCAGTAATCAAACCAGCCAGATCGAAAGCGACGATTACGCCGAAGCCAAGCGCCAGACGGTGGAGCGTTTCCAACGTGAATTCGTCGAACGTGCCTTGGAGCATTCGCATGGCAATGTTTCGCAGGCGGCGATGGACTGCGGGCTGACCCGCGCGGCCTTCCAGAAAATCCTGCGCCAGCTCGGCGTTGATCGCGGTTCCTTTTCTTAGGGATTCGGCGCCATGAAGTCTTCCAAGTCCACGCCTAAACCGTCGGCCAGACGATTGACGTAGTTGAAGTAGGCTACCACCTGTGCGGCATCATGTACCTCGAGGTCGGACCAACCGGCATCTCGTAGCTGCTGCACGTCTGCCTCGGTCATCGCCCCGGGAGTGAGAGTGAGCTTCTCGGCCCAAGCGCACATCGCCCTCTCGGCTGGGGATAGGGCCGCGCCTTGCCAGCCCTTAGCCACCAAGTAATCGGCCAGCTCCTCTTCTTCACCTTCGACACGGAGGGTGAGTGCATGGGCCAGCGTTCAGTAGTGGCAGTGGTTGGCGCGGCTCACCACCACGGCAAGGGTCTCGCGCAGGCGGACGGAAAGTGAGGTGTCCTGGTGCATCACCGAGCCATAGATGCCGAGGTGGGCGAGGGTTGCTTTGGGGTTGATGCCGGTCAGTTTGATGATGTTCCAGACCCTGCCAGCGCGCTGGAACGAGTCCTGGTAAATCTTCTTGAGCAGGCCTCCGGCGGCCTCGATTTCAGTCTGTGGAATGTATGCCATGGGACTTTTTTGGAGCGTTTGGATGGTAACGAGGCGCCTGTCACCCGATGCGGAGGGATCTCTGCTTACTTTTGTATGCACCCCTAAGACTTTTCAAAACAAATGTTTATGACCAATTCTCAAATAGGTGCATCTTTTGGTATGCAGTGTCAGGTTTTGTAAACAAGTGGCCAATTCTACGTAAGCTACGCTTTTATGGCGACTTACAGATAAATAGATAAAAATACTTCATACTCCGTACTTGGCACGCCTTTTGCTCTTGCGCGGGCGGAGACTGAAAATTGCGTTTACCCACCCTCTTCTTAACCCCTGTCCTGCTGCTCGGAGCCACCTCGATGGCATTGGCGCAGGAGCAAGATGCTGAGCAGTATTTCAACGCCCACTGCAAGGCTTGCCACACGATCGGCGGCGGCCCGATCCTCGGTCCAGACCTAAAAGGCGTTCTGGATCGCCAAAGTCGCGAGTGGCTGGTCGAGTTTATTGTCGATCCGGATTCCAAGCTGGACAGCGATCCTTATGCGCAAGAAATGCTGGCGGCGACGCCTGGTGGTGCGGTGCGCATGATCTCGATCCCAAGCATGACTCCGCTGATCGCCAACTCGCTGCTCGATTACATCGTGGCGAAGTCCGGTGGCGACGCAGGCCCGGTTGCTCCAACCGAAGAGTTGCTGCCCTTCACCGCCGAACAACGCGAGCTCGGCATGAAGTACTTTACCGGTGAAGAGCCTTTCCGCGCTGGCGCTCCTTCATGCTCCTCTTGCCACACCACTGCCGGTCTCGGCGCTTGGGGTGGTGGAGCGCTAGGCCCGGACTTGACCCAGGTGATGTCCCGCCTCGGTGGCCGCGTCGGCCTTACCGGTTGGCTTGCCACCCCAGCATCCTTGACCATGCAGCCCGTGTTCAAGGATCACAAGCTCATACCGGAAGAGATTGACGCCCTCGTCGCCTTCCTGGAGAGCGAGAGTGAGAACACCGAGGACGCCCCATCCGTCACGGCCTCCTTCCTCGGCGTGGGTGTGATTGTCGCGATTGCAATCCTCGCCCTGTTCGGCTTCCTCTGGAAAGACCGATACACCGCCACCCGTATCCCGCTGGTGGAGAAATCGAAGCGATGAATACCGAAAATTCCCTTTCCTGGATCCAAGATTCTTCCGAGCCAGAAACCCGCGCTTGGGAGGAGTTCTACCGCAACCGTTGGCAGTACGACAAGGTCGTGCGCTCCACCCACGGCGTCAACTGCACCGGCTCCTGCTCCTGGCAAATCCACGTCAAGGACGGGATCGTCACTTGGGAGATGCAGGCGGTTGACTATCCGTTGATCGATAAGGAGATTCCACCGCACGAACCTCGCGGTTGTCAGCGTGGCATCTCCTACAGCTGGTACCTCTACAGCCCGTTGCGTGTCAAGTACCCATACGTACGTGGCGCTCTGCTCGATTTGTGGAAAGATGCCAAGGCCGAGAACAACGACGACCCGGTCGCTGCTTGGAAATCGATCCAGGCCGATCCGGTCAAGCGCGAGCGTTATCAGCGCGCCCGCGGTAAGGGCGGTTTCCGCCGCACCACTTGGGATACATCCAAGGAGATCATCGCGGCTTCCGCGGTGCACACCATCCAGGACTACGGCCCGGACCGCATCGCCGGTTTCTCGCCGATTCCGGCCATGTCGCAGATCTCCTACGCTTCGGGCGCACGCATGCTGCAGCTGATGGGTGGCTTGGCACTGTCCTTTTATGACTGGTATTGCGATTTGCCTTGCGCCAGCCCTGAAATCTGGGGCGAGCAGACCGACGTCAACGAGTCGGCCGACTGGTACAACGCCAAGATGCTGGCAGTCATGGGGGCGAACCTCAACATGACTCGCACTCCTGACGTGCACTTCGCTGCCGAAGCGCGCCATAACGGCACAAAGATGGTGGTGTTCGCGCCTGACTTCAACCAAGTTGCCAAGTACGCGGATGAGTGGGTCTCCCTCAACGCCGGACAGGATGGCGCATGGTGGATGGCCGTCACGCATGTGATCCTGACCGAGTTCCATCACCAGCGCCAAGTGCCTTACTTCATGGAGTATGGCCAGAAATACACCGACGCACCTTTCCTCGTCGAATTGACCGAGGGTGAAGGTGGTTGGGAAGCCGGCCAGATGTTGCGCGCCAGTCGCCTAGCCGGTTACGTCAATGAAGAGAATGGTGAGTGGAAGTTCCTGCAATGGGACAAGAACGACAACCGTCCGAAGATGCCGATGGGTACTTCCGGCTATCGCTGGGGGAAACCAGGACAGTGGAACTTGCTACCAAAGGACGGCAAAGATGGATCTGACATCGACGCGGAAATGACCTTCTTGGAGTCGCATGAAGGTGAAGTACAAGTCCGTCTCGATGACTTTGCAGAAGGCGAATCACGTTATCGCGGCGTTCCTGTACGCACCATCGATACCGCCGACGGCAAGAAGGTGACGGTCACCACCGTCTACGATCTGCTGATGGCGCAGTTTGGCGTGAATCGCGGCCTCGGCGGCGAGTACCCGAATAGCTACGATGATGACGCGGTCTACACTCCGGCATGGGGTGAGCGCTACACCGGCATCGCACGCAAGAACATCATCAAGTTCGCACGCGAATGGGCCAGCACTGCCGAACACACCAACGGCAAGTGCACCGTAATCATCGGCGCCGGTATCAACCACTGGTATCACGGCAACCTGATGTACCGCGCGGCGATTCAATCGCTGATGTTGTGCGGTTGCGTCGGCGTCAATGGTGGTGGGTTAGCTCACTACGTAGGTCAAGAGAAGCTGGCTCCTGGCGAGCCTTGGGGCAACATCGCATTCGGCAAGGACTGGGTCCCTGCCTCGCGCCTGCAGAACGCTCCTTCCTGGCACTACGTCAACACCGACCAGTGGCGCTACGAGCGCACCTTCGCCGATTACCACACGGTGCCGCCGAACCAGCCCGAGAACAGCTTGGCCGTCGGTCACACCATCGACGCCAACATCCGTGCGGTCAAAAACGGTTGGTTGCCGTTTTACCCGCAGTTCGATCGCTCCTCGATTAAGTTGGTCGACGATGCGCGCGCCGCAGGTGCTTCTGATGAGGCGGGCGTCGTGAAGTATGCGGTCGACAGCCTCAAGGACAAGTCGATGAAGTTCGCGATCGAGAAGCCTGACGCTTCCGAATGCTGGCCTCGTCTGTGGTTCATCTGGCGCGGTAACGCGCTGATGAGTTCCGCCAAGGGTCATGAGTACTTCCTCGACCACTACCTCGGAACCCACAACAACAAGATCGCGACCGAGATCGCCGAAGGCCACACCAAGTCGGTGGAGTTCCTGAAGGAAGCCCCGAAAGGCAAGATGGACTTGGTGGTCGACCTGAACTTCCGAATGGATACTTCGGCGTTGTACTCCGACATCGTGCTGCCGGCGGCGACCTGGTACGAGAAAGATGACATCAACACCACCGACATGCATGCTTACGTGCACCCACTGTCGGAAGCTGTCCCTCCTTGTTGGGAATCGAAGTCCGACTGGGACATCTTCGGTGAGATTTCGAAGGCTTTCGCCGAGCTGGCCGAAGTGCACTTCCCCGATGGCGTCGACGACCTAGTTGCCACGCCACTGGCGCACGATACTCCTGCCGAGATTTCGCAGACGCAGATGCTCGATTGGGATAAAGACGAGGTCGACGCCATCCCCGGCAAGACCATGCCCGGCATGAAACTGGTCCATCGCGACTACAAGAACCTATACAACATGTATACGTCCTACGGTCCGCTGGCTCGCGAGAACGGCATCGGCGCGCACGGCACGCACTACATGATCGACGACTTCTACGATGAGATGGTCGAGCATGGCAAGGTTTCGCAGTGGGAGGGCAAGAAGTACCCCGCACTGAAGACCGGCAAGCAGGCCGCCGACGCGATCCTCAACCTGGCTTCAGTCACCAATGGCGAGCTGGCCTATCGCTCCTACAAGAATATGGAGAAGAAGGTCGGCCTGCCGCTCGCCGATGACCTGGCCGGTGGCGACCGCCACGTGCGGATGACCTTCAACGACATCCAGTCGCAACCACGTCGTCAGCACAACTCGCCGATGTGGTCGGCGGTAATCAACTCCGGAAGGGCCTACTCGCCATTCTCCTACAACGTCGAGAAGATGGTGCCATGGCGGACTTTGACTGGTCGTCAGCACTTCTACCTTGATCACCCTGGTTACATCCAGTTCGGTGAACATTTCCCGACCTACAAGCCGAAGCCGCTGCCTGCTGAGTACGGCGACATGCGAATCAGCGAGCGCGACAGCAACACGCTGTGCCTCAACTACCTTACCCCGCACGGCAAGTGGCACATCCACTCGACCTACGGCGATAACCATCGCATGACGACTCTGTCGCGTGGCGTCGAGCCGTTTTGGATCAACGACAAGGATGCGGCCTCAATCAACATCAACGATAACGATTGGGTCGAGGTGCACAACGACCACGGCGTCGTCGTCACACGCGCCAGCGTTAGTGCCCGTATCCCACGGGGCATCTGCATCATCTACCACTCGCCGGAACGAACCTTCTCAGTTCCGAAATCACCGTTGCGCGGCAATCGTCGCGCTGGCGGCCACAACAGCCTCACGCGCACGCGCCTGAAGCCCAGTCACATGGTGGGTGGCTACGGCCAGTTCACTTACCACTTCAACTACTGGGGACCGATCGGTTGTAACCGCGACACCCACATCCTCGTCCGCAAGCTCCCTGAGCTCGTCTGGTAACCCCAATAGTAATAGGAGAAATAAGAATGGAAGTCCGTTCACAAATCGCGATGACGTTCCACTTGGACAAGTGTATCGGTTGCCACACTTGCAGCATCGCCTGCAAGAACATCTGGACCGATCGCCAAGGTACCGAGTATATGTGGTGGAACAACGTCGAGACCAAGCCGGGTACCGGATACCCGACGCGCTGGGAAGACCAGACCAACTACAACGGTGGTTGGGAACTGCAGAATGGCAAGTTGCAGCTCAAGTCAACGAGCCGCAGCAAAATCGTTCCTAACATTTTCCACAATCCGTCCATGCCCACCATGGATGATTACTACGAGCCCTGGACCTACAAGTATCAGGAGCTCTTCGATGCGCCGGAAGGCGACGACCAGCCTACCGCACGGCCAATCTCTATGGTCACCGGTGAGCACATCGACATCGAGGCGGGACCGAACTGGGATGACGACATGTCGGGTTCCCCGGTCTACGCCGAGAACGACCCCAACCTTGACGCCTTGTCGGCCGACGTGCGTCAGCAGATGTTCGAGATCCAAAGGCTCTCGTTCTTTTATCTGCCGCGCATGTGTAACCACTGTTTGAACCCCGCCTGTGTGGCATCGTGCCCATCGGGCGCCTTGTACAAGCGTGGTGAAGACGGCATCGTGCTGGTTAACCAACAACGTTGTCGCGCTTGGCGCTCCTGTATCGCCGCTTGCCCATACAAGAAGGTTTACTTCAACTGGTCGACTGGCAAGTCCGAGAAATGCATCCTGTGCTACCCGCGCCTTGAAACCAAGCAGCCACCGGCTTGCCACCACTCATGCGTCGGCCGGATTCGTTACTTGGGCAACGTGCTCTATGACGCCTCGCGCATCGAAGAGGTCGCCAGCGTACCAAAGGAACAACTAATCGAGGCGCAGCGCAGTCTGATTCTGGATCCGAACGACCCAGAGGTCATCAAGGCAGCCAAGGAGAATGGCATCCCTGACGGCGTAATCACGTCAGCGCAGGAGTCGCCGGTCTACCAGTTCGTCAAGAGTTGGAAACTGGCGGTGCCGCTGCACGCCGAGTTCCGTACCTTGCCGATGTTGTTCTACGTCCCACCGCTTTCGCCGGTGATGTCGGGCAGCGACGGTGACATAACCTCCAACGAGACCGAGGACCTGTTCCATGAAATCAAGGAATCGCGCGTACCGATTCAATACATGGCCGAAATCCTGGGCACGGGTGCTACCGCTCCGGTCGAATATGCGTTGCGCAAGCAGTTCGCCGTCCGCATGTACCGTCGTCAACTGACGGTGGGGGATGTCGATGAGGCCACTGCGGATCGCGCCTTGTTCGAGGCCGACTGCACCCGCGAAGAAGCCGAGGCAATCTACCGTCTCACTTCGCTGGTTAAGTACGAGGACCGTTTCGTCATTCCGCCGGCCCAACGCGAGCAGGCCATCGAGATGATTAAGGACCCGCTCGACCACAAGCAGAGCACCGGCTTCGGCTTCAGTAGCCCACCGATGAGGGTGTGACCATGAGTGTCGATTGCAAGGTCTACGACGCGCTTTCGCGCTTAATCGGCTATCCACGTGCAGGTTTTGGGGAAGCCTGCGAAGAGTGGGTGTCGATCGTGCGCGAACAGTCCCCCAAGGCGGGTGAAATCCTCGACGAGTTCCAGGCATTCCTGGCGACCCATTCGGTCGAAAAGCTTGAGGAGTTCTACACCCGCACCTTCGACAACAGCCAATCGGCCGCATTGGAGATTGGCTGGCACCTGTTCGGCGAATCCTACGAGCGTGGAGCACACCTAGTGCACATGCGTTCGTTGTTGCGCGAACTGGATATCGAAGAAGGTGGTGAGTTACCTGATCACCTCAGTAGCGTCCTGGCGATTTTAGCTCGCTGCGATGCGCCCCTGGCCCGCAGCATGGCAGAAGAGATGGTCGAACCGGCCGTCAAAAAAATCTGCATCAGCCTGGCCGCCGACCAAAACCCATACGAATCGGTGCTGGACGCCGTTCTCGAAATCATCAACCTACACGTCCAGGAAACCAACGGCTGTATCTGACCATGCTCGACACCCTACTCTTCGTCGTCTTGCCATACGTGGCGCTGGTTCTTTTCTTCCTGGTGGGCATCGCGCGTTACCGCAAGCGTCCATTCAGCGTCACGAGCCTCTCCTCGCAGTTTCTAGAGAACAAGAAGCACTTCTGGAGCACTGTCCCTTTCCACTACGGAATCCTCGGTGTGCTCGCCATCCACCTGGCTGGCTTGCTAATCCCGGACGCCATCCTGTCTTGGAACGCCGCCCCAGCGCGATTGCTGTTCCTCGAGATTACCGGTTTGGCCCTGGGCATCATCACCCTCATCGGCCTGTTCAACTCGATTATGCGTCGCATCCGCTTGCCACGGATGGCAGTGGTGACCAACAAGTCCGACTGGGTCTTACTTACCTTGCTGATGGTGCAAATTATCCTCGGCATCTTGGTGTCGATTTTCAACGGCTGGGGTAGCTCTTGGTTTGCCTCGAGCGCATCACCTTGGTTGTGGTCGCTTTTTACCTTGTCGCCCGACGTCTCCTATGTCGCGGCGATGCCTTTGCTGGTCAAGCTTCACATCATCAACGCTTGGCTAATCCTCGGCTACTTCCCATTCACGCGCTTAATCCACGTGCTGGTCATCCCGAATCCATATCTCTGGCGCAAGACCCAAGTGGTCATGTGGCACCGTGACCGCAAATCCGTCCGCGTGAAGGACTAGTCAACCCTGTCTCCCCGTAAGTCTTAGAGGACATTTCGATGGCTCCTAACTCAGCCAAGAAGTTCAATCCCTTCCAGTTCCTGTCGTTCAGCGGTCCCTACCGGATCCTGCACATGACATGGTTCGCCTTCTTCCTTACCTTCATGGCCTGGTTCAACATGGCACCGCTCGCCGCTGCCATGAAGGACGACCTGAACCTGACCGACAGTGACCTGAAGGTATTGATGATCTGCAACGTGGCGTTGACGATTCCAGCACGAATCATCATCGGAATGTTGCTCGACAAGCTCGGTCCGAGGAAGGTCTTCTCTGGTCTGCTGATTATCATGTCGATTCCGTGTTTCGTGTTTGCGATGGCATCGTCGTTCACACAACTGGTCATCACGCGACTGTTTCTCGGCGTCATCGGCGCAGGCTTCGTCATCGGCATCCGCATGGTCGCGGAATGGTTTCCGCCCAAGGATGTGGGCGAAGCCGAAGGCATCTATGGTGGTTTCGGCAACTTTGGCTCGGCCGCATCGGCATTCCTATTGCCGACCATCGCAATGACCGTGTTCGGCGGCGAGGACGGTTGGCGATGGGCCATTGCGATGACAGGTGCGACCTGCTTCATCTACGGCTTCGTCTACTACGCGAGCGTCACTGATACGCCTCCCGGCAAGACCTATCATCGTCCTAAACAGTCCAGTGCGATGGAGGTTACATCAATGGCTTCCCTGTTCGGCTTAATCTTCATGCAGCTGCCGATGCTCCTGGCCTTGGGCGTGCTGGCATGGAAGCTTTTCAGCATCGGTTTTCTGCCTACCCAAGGCAAGCACGTGGTCTACGGTGTCCTCGCTGCGGTGTTCTGCTTCCAAGTCTGGAAGGCTTGGACCGTCAATGTGCCGAATATAAAGATGGGCTACGAGGAGAACGACAAGTATGAGTTTCGCCAAGTGGCTATCCTTGACCTGGCCTACTTCGTGACCTTCGGTTCCGAGTTAGCGGTGGTCTCGATGCTGCCGCTGTTCTTCAAGAACACCTTCGACTTGAGCCTTGAGCAGGCCGGCATGATCGCGGCGAGCTTCGCCTTCATGAACCTGGTCGCTCGTCCCACCGGCGGCTTTTTGTCCGACCGCCTCGGCTCGCGTCGCCGCACCTTGAGCTTCCTGCTGGGTGGCTTGGCGGTCGGTTATTACCTGATGAGCAGCATCACCTCGGAGTGGCCGATTCCATTGGCGATTGCCTCTACGATGCTATGCTCCTTCTTTGTTCAGGCCGGTGAAGGGGCGGTGTTCGCCGTGGTTCCACTGGTCAAGAAACGTGTGACCGGGCAGGTCGCCGGCATGGTCGGCGCTTACGGAAACGTCGGTGCCGTGTGCTTCCTCACTATGTTCAGTCTCTACAAGCCTGAGACTGCAGCGAGGAACTTCTTTCTAACTATCGCCAGTTGCGCGATCTTCTGCCTGGTCGCCTCACTCTTCCTGAAGGAGCCTAAGGGATCCTTCGCCGACCATCACCACGACGAGGTCGAGCCTGACGGCTTCGCCCCAGCTGGAGCAACCGCATGAGCAACCTTGAAAAGTGGGATGTCGAAGACCCGACATTCTGGGAATCTACCGGTAAGAAGGTAGCGAGCCGCAATCTGTGGATCTCTATCCCTAGCCTGCTGTGCGGCTTCGCCGTGTGGTTGATGTGGGGCATCATCACGGTGCAGATGAAGAACCTCGGATTCGATTTCGACCAGAGCGAGCTCTTCACGCTGACCGCCATCGCCGGTCTGACCGGTGCGACCCTGCGTATCCCAAGTACTTTCTTCATCCGTTTGGCTGGAGGTCGCAACACGATCTTCTTCACCACGGCCCTGTTGATGGTGCCTGCCCTCGGCGCGGCCTTCGCCTTGAAGGACCCGACCACGCCATTGTGGGTGTTCCAGATCTTGGCCTGCTTGTCTGGCTTAGGTGGCGGTAATTTCGCCAGCTCCATGTCCAACATCAGCTTCTTCTACCCGAAGAAGGTGCAGGGCTACGCGCTCGGCATGAACGCGGGCTTAGGAAACTTTGGCGTGACCACCATGCAGATCCTGATCCCGCTGTGCATGACCGCGGCGATCGTCGGTCCGCTGAGCGGCGACTCGATGGAGCTGACCAGCACCAGCGGCACTGTCTTCAAACGCATCGAGGCCGGCTCCCCGACCTGGCTGTCCAGCGCTGGTTTCGTCTGGATGTACTGGTTGATCCCGTTGGCCTTCCTCGGCTGGTTCAAGACGAACAACATCAAGACCGAAGCGGTGACGCCTAGGCTGAAGAGCCCATTGGTGAGCTTCGGACGTATCCTGTGGTTGCTGATCATCGGCTTTGCCACCGCGTGCGCCGGCCTGTATTTCATCCTGAAGTTCAGCGACATGACTTGGGTGAAGTGGGTGGTGCTGCCATGCGTGATCGCCGCTACCGTCATCCTGATGAAGGCGCTTTCGCCTGGCGAGATCAAGGGCAACCTCGATCGCCAGTACAAGATCTTCGACAACAAGCATACCTGGGTGATGACGATTATCTATACGATGACCTTCGGTAGCTTCATCGGTTTCTCTGCTGCCGTCGGCTTGGCCATCAAGTTCATCTTCGGTTTCCAACACATCGAAGTGGATGGCGTCATGACCCACGACCTTGCCAACCCGAATGCACCGGCGACCTTCATGTTCGTGTGGGTCGGTGCATTCGTCGGTGCCCTGATTCGCCCGATTGGAGGCATCATCGCTGACAAGATGGGGGGCGCGATCGTGACTCAGGTCGTGGCGATTGTCATGATCTTGTCCGCCATTGGCGTGGGTTACTACTCGATGCAGGCCTACAGTTCGGCTACACCGGAAGAGTACTTCATGCCCTTCTTCGTGCTGGTCGTAATCCTGTTCGCCGCTACCGGCGTCGGCAATGGTTCAACCTTCCGCACCATCTCGATGGTCTTCAACCAGGAGCAGGCCGGCCCTGTGCTGGGTTGGACGTCGGCTGTCGCGGCTTACGGTGCATTCCTGATTCCGAAGTTGATTGGTGAACAGATGAAGGCGACCACCCCTGAGATCGCCTTCTATGGCCTTGCCGTGTTCTACGCAGTTTGTGCCGTCCTGAACTGGTGGTACTACCTCGGCCCGAAGGCTGAGCACAAAAACCCTTAATCTGCCGCGTGCAGTATTAGGTGCTGAAACCGAGCAGGATGACTGGCCTGCTCGGTTTTGGCTTTTGTGGGCCCACTTGAAGCCCTCGAACCAGCAGCCCTTCGGCCGAAGTCACCTATTCCCAGGTCGGATCGCCCTGTCCTTGTGACTTCCATCCATGGTTCAGCACGCCCAGATTCAGGATGTATACCTTTGCAGTAACGAGTATATTTTGGACATGAAATCTATCTTACCCCCCCTGGCCTTCGCGTTCCTGACCGCATCTCTCTTTCCTTCGTGCCAGAATCCGGACGAAGCCCCGTTGACCTTGACGGGTGATGACGCTGCGGCTGCTTTTGCCGAGTGGGTCAGCAGCGAAACCTTCCAGCAACCGCTGGATTACCCAGCTCAAGTCCATTTTGATTACGCCTTCGACCTGAAGATGGACATGAGTTCAGCTGGCATGGTGGATCCTATGGAGATGGACATGACCATGAACGGGGACTACGTTGTCCATGGTGTTCATGATTTCGTGTTGTGGAGCAACCTGAATCTTGGCGCTTTTGTCGAGGGCGAACGACATCGTCTGAACTTCGATTTTGAGATAGGCGCCGATGGAGAGGGCCTGCGCCTTCTTCTCGACGACCATGGTTTCTTTTTAAAGGAATTAGGCACCGAGATTCCCATGGCCTACTCGCTGTCACAGGGTCGTCTCGCAAGCCTAATTACCATGTACAGTGAGCTCATCGAGGAGATGGGTGCCCTTTATGGTCAGTCCCTTGTCGATACGTATAGCGGCGTAGAAGGTCTTGGCGATTTGATGCATCCCGGTGGTTTCATGCGTTTCATGGCCAACGCCGATCTCCTTAACGTCCATGGTTGGCATTCTGCCGATGGCATCGTGGAGATCACGGCAGCACTGGATTCGGAATACATGGAAGGTGCCTTCGATGCCATTACAATGGACTTCACCCCCGCGATCTTCAATGACATGGTATTCGAGATTGTGGCCGACATGGAGAGCGGTGTGATGCTCGACTATGCCTTAGAGATGGCGATTCCAATCGAAGTACCACTCACTCCAGGATCGGACCAAGTCATTGCGATGGACATGGCCGCTAAGATGCGGGTCACCACGGTTGATGTGGATCCAGAGGCTCCGAGGGCTGAACTTCCTGGAGCAGAAGATGTGATGAACTTGGATGTCCCATTCGATATGTACATGCCCTTAATCGAGGCTGCAATTGACATGCAGAAGCAGCAGATGCGTCAGATGGCGGGTGATGAGGGGAGTGGGGAAGACTTCGACTTCTGAAGTTCGGGGCTTTCCGTGTGCCCACAGCTGGAGAAGTTCACCGACACCCGAGCACGGATGCGCTTACGGGGTTTGCGAAATGGTCACCACGCTAAGGAAAGACTGATTCTGGGTCAGTTGATATGCGTGAATTCGAGGGTGAGTAGGAAGCCGATGGCGGAGACCATCGAGCCCAATTACCTTCGCGGTTTTTAGGTCACTCCCTGAGCTGGGCTTTGGCAAGAAGCGGATTTCGACGTCATGAAAGGCCAAGCCGTCGTTATTGATCGGTGACATCGCCTTGTAGACTGCCTCCTTGATGCTGAAAGCCGCCAGGACTTGCTGCGCCTGTTGCTCCTGGCTGTCCGCGGGATTGAGCTGTTTTAGCTCCCTCTGGGTGAGGAGCTCAGTAAATAAGGCGGTGCGCAGCGAGCGGATGTCCTCCAGGTCGACACCAAGACCGAGGAGCTGAGGGCGAGCGGAGGAATCCAAAGCGGCGACGGTGGCCGCGCAGTACCGTCGGCCGTGGCTCAGCGAGCCAAGTACGCCTTGTGGCCAGACCGGGCTACGGTCAGCGGCTGGCAACAGGGCTTGTTCGGCGTGGCCAAGCTCGGCCAGCAGTTTGCGCGCCAGACAACGGGCAGAGGAGAACTCATTACGACGACTCTCCACGGCCGACTCCACCAGAACGCGTTCCTCTGGCAGGAGTTCATCGACACGATCGACCACGCTTGCAACATCCAGCAGCACACCGGTCGGCAGCAGCTTCCTGAGACCACTCAAGTCAAAACTAGGCATCGCCGTTGCACTGGCTGGCTTGGTGGGTATTGTTCAAAACCTGGAAGATTTTGCTGCCGAGTACCCGCACATGCGGGTCTCTCTGCTGCAGGACCTCAGAATCCGGATCCTCGCCAGCGGGGGCGAGGAAGGAGGATGCATCCCTGGAAGTATGGAGTGGAGCGCCTGCCATCTTCGGATTCTAAAGCCCTGAGGCAGGGGCGGCAGTCAGGTGGTCGTAAACGATCTGCACCTCGGGAATCGGCACACCCTCTTTTTCGCACTATCTGCATTTTCGGGCCGAAAATTGTAGTGGAGTCGGTGATGAAAAACAGCCTCAGGACGGGCTTAGGGATGGTTTTACCAGGATTTCGAAAAAACTCAGCAATTTCCTAAAGCCGCCTGATTTACCAACGCAAATGGGGGGTCATGAGACACCCCATCTTCTGTGCAGCCATTGTCGGCATTCTCTCCAGCTTGGTGCTGGGATCGGTCGGCGCCTCCTCCGTTTGCGAAGACAAAGCGGAACTGAGCGACCTGGTCGCCGGTGCCGAGCGTATTTGCGAAGTCGAAGTCCTGTCCGCCGAGTCAGCGATGCTGGCGGATGGAAGTATCGAAACAAGGTACAGCTTTTCGACGCTCACTCCGATAAAGGGAACAATGACCTCGATTCAGGAGATTCGAATGCCTGGTGGTGAGGTCGCTGGTAGGGGTTTCGTCCTGCCAGGGATGCCCGACCTGCGTGTCGGGGATCGCAGCATTCTGTTCCTCAGTCAAGCATCACAAGAGAATCAATGGCGTATGCCGGTCGGTCTGGAAAGCGGAGCCGTCAAAGTCCTGCCTTCCACCGTCGCAGGAGAAGCGCAAGTGATTCGTCGCGGTCACGAAAGGGGGCAGGTTGAGACTCAAGACTATGACCGATACATCGCCGAAATCTTCGCCGAAGTCCAGCGCCAAAGCTGAACTGGACTACGCTGACCGCCGCCCACGCAAATGGTTGCGTGGCGCGGCGGTGTTCCTTGCATTTGTGGTCGGCTTCGGTGCCGCCGAGGCCTACGTCCGTATTCAGATCAACGGCAAGAACCTGCAATGGGCCAACCCGTCGATTACCTGGCGCCTCAACGCCAATGGTTCGGATGACATCAACGACGACAGCCATATCGCCGCAATTGAACATGGCTTTCAGGCATGGGAAGACATCTCCGGTTCGAACATCGCTTTCACCCGTGGTGCAGACACCAACGATGTGGCCCCTGGCGCTAGCTCGCACATTGTCGCCTTCGATGAGAACAATACCTCGGGTTACTTCCCGGGCGGTAGTGGCATCGTGGCGATCACGCCAATCACCTTTGACACGGGCAGCGGCAACATCCTCGATGCCGACATCCTGTTCAACGGTAGCCAATACAGCTTCTCGACTGACGGTTCCCCAGGCACCTTCGATGTGCAGGACGTCCTGTCGCACGAGATCGGGCACTTCATCGGTCTTGACCACTCGCCCCAGATAAGCGGCACCTTGTGGCCTTATGTGAGCAGCCGCCAATGGTTGCATCGTTCGTTGACCACCGACGACCGTTCCGGCGCCATCGCCGTCGCACCAAGTGGTGCACAATCCCGTCTTACCGGGCGTGTGCGCCGTGATAGCGATGACACCGTGATCCGTGGTGCCATCGTCAGCGCGATCTCCTCGGCCGACGGGCGCCTGGTCGGCATGACCGCCACCACTTCTTCCGGTGCCTTCACCATTCGTGGTGTTCCAGTGGGGAGCTATTGGCTGCACGTGACTCCCTTGGAAGGCGGCATGACTTCGGGCAACTTAACCGGCAACTCCGCCGTCGATACCGACTTCGCCGCCGACTTCTACGGCAGCTTCAACGCACCAACCACCTTCAGCGTCACCCAAGGCAACGAGACGGCTTGCGGCACGGTCTACCTGGATGAGGACATCGCGATGAAGGACAACGCCAACGCGGCGATGATCATACGTCGCGGAGATTCTTCAATCGTGACCGTCTTCGGCAGTAACTTTGTCGCTGATCAGATGGATGTGGTCTCGAAAAGCCCGAACATCAGCATCAGCAATGTCTCCAGTGCCTCGAGCTTCGTGCGCGCCACGGTGACAGTTAATGGCGTCGCCGACATCGGTTCCTACGATCTCTACATCCGCCACTCCGGTGGCGATTTCGATGTTGCCAGTGGCATCATCGAGGTGGTGCTCGATCCGCCGACCATCTTCGGCCTGGATACCACTGCCGGTTCGGTCGCAGGTGGAGAAGAAGTCACAATCACTGGCACCAACTTCCAGAATGGCGCTTACGTGCTGTTCGGTGGGATTGAAGCCCAATCGGTGGACTTCGTCAACTCGACCACCTTGCGCGTGACCACTCCTGCGGTATCTGCCGGCATCGTTGACGTGGCGGTGCATAACGAGGATGGTCAGCAGGTGACCAGCGACAACGCATTCACCTTCCAAGGCACCGCGGTTTACAACTCGATGCTGCCGGTTGCGGGCTACACCGAAGGTGGCACGAAGGTTTACATCGTCGGTGATAACTTCAGCCCACAAACCCAAGTCCTGTTCGGCGGGGTCCCCGGCATTGTCACCTACAAGACCTCCACGGTCCTGCAGGTGAGGACTCCTGCGCACGCCATCGGCCAAGTGGACTTAATCCTGCGCAATCCGGACTCGCCGGATCGGGTGGTCAGTGATGCATTTACCTACGTCGCCGAAGAGGATCCGACCATCTCCGCCTTTACTCCTGATAGTGGACCGAAGGCCGGCGGCACCTTGGTTCGCATCTACGGAAGTAACCTCAGCAAAATTGTCTCGGTGCGCTTCGGAGTGGACTCCGTCAGCGGGCAAGGCGGCAAGCTCGGTACCGCCTTGAGCAAGATTAATGCTGGTGAGGTCCGTTCGAAGACTCAGTTAAACGCGAATGCAGGTAGTTACGGGATCCTTGTCACCACCGAGACCGGTCAAGCGGCCTTGACCAGTGGTTACACCTTCGAGAGCGATGGCAGTATCGGTGGCTCCGGCGCATCCTTGAGTGGCGGTGGCGGATGCTCGACGCGCTTCGATGACAGCGTTTACTACGACTGGCGCGTCGAGGTTCCTGGTTGGATTCTGCTGTTCGGTGGGGCATGGCTACAACGACGTCGGCAGCGCAGCAAACTCGCGCAAGCCGTTGTTCGGTTAGACTGAATAGGTGATGACTCGCCTTACTCGCCTGCCTGGCTGGCGTCGCAATCTGCTCGTTAGTGCGGTTGCCGTCGGTGTATTCCCCAGCCTGCTCGCTTGTAGCGGTGGTAGCGGATCCGACCGTGCGCCGGTGGTGGTAATCGGTGTGGACGGCATGACCTGGGCGGTGGCGGAGCCACTGATGAATGCCGGCAAGATGCCGAACCTGCAGAAGTTGGTCGACAATGGCGTCGGCGGCGTGGTGCGCACCGACCTTCCAACCTTCTCGCCGATCCTGTGGACGTCGATTGCCACTGGCACGCGTGCCAAACAGCATGGCATCGCATACTTCTCCGAGATGGGAGCGAACGGCCAGCCGAAGCCGGGCGGACTGCCTTACACATCGAACTGCCGCAAAGTGCCGGCAATCTGGGGGTTGGCTGGCGAAAACGACCGCAGCGTCGATTCGGTCGCTTGGTGGGTCTCGTGGCCTGCGGAGGAGGTGCCGAACTCGCGCATCGTCGCTAGCTATGCAGCTCAGGCGCAGGCCTTGATGTTGTGGAAACCCTTGGTCCACGATGAAGGCATTCCGTCGTTGACCTATCCGGATTGGCTGCAGGAGGACATTGCGCCGATTCTTGCCGACGGCCATCCCAGCGGGCCCTTGGTGCAGCAGTACAACCAGCGTTTCGGCAGCGTGCCGACCGACTGGCAGTTTGCCTTCGAGTTGGACCGCTTTTTCCGCGGCGTCTATCACGCCGACCAAACTCACCAAGATGTGTTCCTAAAGTTACTCGAGGATGATGGCCCAGCCGACTTGAACTTGGTCTATTTTGGATCGGCCGACGTCAGCGGGCATTACTTCTGGCGTTACCGCCAGCCGGATAAGTTCAAGTACCAGGTGCCGGCCGCCCATGTGGAGCGACTCGGTCAACATATCGACAAGGCTTATGAACAGCTCGATGTCTGGTTCGGCGAGATCATGGCGAAGTTGCCGACCGATGCCACCATCATGTTGGTGTCGGATCATGGCATGGTGGCTTCGAACTTGGATGCTCCGCAGCACAAGCAGAGTGGTGGTCACGATGGAGCTCCTCCGGGCACCATGGTGTTGTCAGGGCCAATGGTCAATAACCGGGGGTTGCTGCCCCAGGGCAAGCGCCTGCTCGGTGGCATCTACGACGTCGCTCCGACCTTGCTGCATTGGTTAGACCTGCCCTCGGGCAGCTACATGGAGGGAGATGCGCTGCGCCAGCATATGACTGAAGCTTGGCAAGTTGAGCACCCTGCCCTGCCGGCCAAGGATTACCGCCAAGGCTTCCGTGCAGCCACGTCGCCGCTGGTCCCTGGCGAGGACATGAACCAGGGATTCATCGATGCCCTCAACGAATTAGGCTATATCGGCGAGGACAATCAGCCCCAAACCCCGCCACCTACGGGCGACCCCAAGCAGGCGGACCTGATTCAGGATCCCGACGGCACGAAGTAGGCCGCTGGGCCTCCCGCAACGCTAATCTGGGGGAGGTATGTTTTCACGCATCCTTCTGGCTACTGATTTCTCCGAGCAAGCTGAGCAGGCCTATCCATGGGCTGCCCGCTTGGCGGTCTCCAACAAGGGCAAGGTCATCTTGATGCATGCGCTGGAAGATGATTTAGTCGCCACCGCACCGGTGTTCGCCAATTACATGGCACCCGGGGCCCTGGATCTGGGCAACTACCGCGCTGAGTTCCGCGCCGGCGCACGTAAGGCACTGGAATCCGCTGCCGATAAGTTGCGCGCCTTAGGGGCCGAAGTGGAGGTGCTGCTGGTTGAGATTGGCAAGCCCTCGCATGCCATCGTGACTACGGCCAAGGAGACCAGTGCCAGTGTCATCGTAATTTCCACCCATGGCCGTGGTGGTTTGGCACATCTGCTGCTTGGTTCTACTGCTGAGAGGGTGGTGCGCATGGCTTCAGTGCCGGTACTGACGGTCCACGAAGGCGACCTCGCCCGAGCGGGCGGAGATGAATAGGCATGAGCGCACAATCCCCTAAGACCGAGACCGCCGACGCGATGGACAGCAATCTTCGCGCTCCGGTGGTGGCCTTCGATATCGAAGTCGCCGGCCTGGAGTGGGAGGAGGTCGATGAGGCCACCCGCCATTACCTGATGGCGCGCAAGCGCGGCGAATCCACGGAAGACCTGCAGAATCGGTTGGCCTTCGTGCGCGGCCTCGGCCGTGTGGTCTCGATTGCCATGTGGAACATGCAGAAGGACCAAGGCGCCGTCCTGGTTCATGGATCGGGTTGCCGCTGGGATGATTTTTCCGAAGTGCCCGGCACGCGCGTCTTCCGTGGCAATGAACGCGAGATCCTTACCGAGTTCTGGCGCCTCGCCGCCGAGTGGGGCACCGTTGTCACCTACAACGGTCGCGGCTACGACGGCCCGGTATTGATGACCCGCTCTGCCATGCTCGATGTGAAGCCGAGCCGCCAACTGGCCGGTTATCGCTACAGCGTGCGTGAGCATTGCGACTTGATGGAAGTGCTCAACTTCTTCGGCGCCGCACGTGAGTCCTATTCGCTGGACTATTGGTGCCGACGCTTCGGGGTGGAATCGCCCAAGGGCAAGATGGATGGTTCAATGGTGGCCCAGAAGGCGCGCACCGGCCGTTACGACGAGATCGCCGAATACTGCCTACGCGATACGCGTGCTACGGCCGACTTGTTCCTGCGTCTGCGCAACACACTGATTCCGCTCTACAAGTAAGTGAATAGCCTCGCGCGGAACACCATCTTCCTGACGCTCGCCAAATTCTCGAGCGTCGCGATTTACGCGGTCTTCGGCTTCGTGCTGCCGATTTTCGTCGAGACCGGCGAGAACGGCGTCTACAGCCTGATGACCACGCTGATCTTCTTCGCTGGGATGATCTCGTCCTTTGGCGTGCCCGTGGTGATTACGCGCCAGGTCGCGCGCGACAAGTCCAACGCCGCGCAGATGTACGCCGACGGCCGCCTAGCCATGGTGCTCGGCACCCTCATCGCCGGCATCGCCCTCGGTGCCTTCTTGCTGTTCGAATCCTATGGCATGAGTCGTGAGGAGCAGTTCGATCGTTATCTGCTGTTCGGCATCGCTTTGTTGATTACCTTCGCCGACGCCATGGGCGGACTCGGTGATTCGCTGTTCCAGGCCCATGAGCGTATGGCCAAGACCTCGGTTATTGAGGTCCTCACCGGCCTGATCCGCGCTGGCGGCGCGATGCTGGCGATGGTTTTGTTGCCGGTCGAATACCGCGTGCTTGGGGTCTTCATGATGTTTCTGGTTGGTGCCATCTTCCGAGGTTGGTTGGTGCCATATATGGTGCGCTCGGAACTGCTTGCCGGACAAAGCTTGCCGGGCACCAGCGTGGTTCGCTCCCTGATTTTATTCAAGCAAGCTGGGTTCATCGCCGTTTTCCGCATGCTGCGCATGTTGCGCAACCGCCTCGATATTCTCCTAATGGGGATCCTCTACGTGAGTCTGGTGCCGGGCTTCGAAGGCGAAGCCGACATCGACTCGGCACGTGGTCTTTATGCCCAGGCGATGCGCGTGGCAATCGTCTTTCACACCATTACCATGGCCTTCAACACGGCCTTGTTCCCGCGTCTGGCCAAGATGACCGGCGGCGCCGACAAGCATGAGGCCACCAAGTTGCTCTATGGCCGCGCCGTCAGTTGGCAGGCCTTTTGGGCCGCCCCGATGGCAGCGGGAGTCTTCCTCTACGCCCACACTGTGGCTGGTTGGTTCGGCGAGGAATACCTCCATGGAATGCCCCAGAGCGGCATCCTTCACACCACCGGCCAGGTGCTACGGGTCCTGCTGATCTCGGTGTTCTTTGACTGCATCGGCGGACCGGTCGGTTTCCTGATGATTAGCCATAAGGAGATGGAGCGGAAAGTGCCACTCCTGGGTGGTTTCGTGGCTCTTTGCAGTGTGGTTCTGAACATCATCCTGATTCCCCGTCACGGCATCCTGGGGGCCGCATGGGCTTCCACGATTACTGCAGGAGTGGAGTTCGTCGCCAAGATGTTCATCGTCAGCCGCATGTACGGCAACCCATTGCCGGCGCTGGCGCGCACCCTGCCCTACTATGCCATCACCGCTGCCATGATCGGCCTGGTGATGGTCGTCGGCCTGCAGGACAACCCCTTCCTGGGCGGCCTTTTAGGTGCGATCTTCTACACCGTGGCCACCTTGCTCACGCGTCAGGTCGACCCAGCAGTGGTGATGATCCTGAAGCGCAAGTTGAAGCGAGCCTGAGACACCCCTAGATAGGAGGTTGAGCGACCCGCTATCCTGATACGGGAGCATCGCTCCCCGACCCCAATGAGTAACGGCAAACGTAAGCGTGTAGTCATCGCCGGTATCGACGGCGCCACCTGGGACATCATTGACCCTATGATCGCCGACGGCAAATTGCCGAACCTCGCGGCAATGGTCAATGAGGGGGCGACTGGTGTTCTGGCCAGCACCACGCCGCCGAACTCGTCGTTGGCCTGGACTTCCTTCATGACCGGGGTCGAACCCGGCAAGCACGGCATTTTCTTTTTTCGTGAGCAGCGCCATGGCAGCTACCAGCGTCCGGTGGTGTCAATGGACTCGGTGATGGCGCCCACGGCCTGGCGCTTGGCTTCGGATCATGGCAAGAAGGTCGCAGTGATTACCGTGCCACTGACCTTCCCTGTCGAGAAGGTCAACGGTTGCATGATTGGCGGCTTGCTCACTCCTGACCGTAACGCCGATTTCATCCACCCGCCGGAGTTACGTCAGGAGCTCGAAGAGGCCATCGGCGACGTGCCGGCCGACAACGAGCCCGAGATTCTTTTCCATAGCGCCAACGAGGAGGCCGCCGCCAAGTGCATGATGCATGTGGTCGAGCAGATCACGCGCATGGGCGAGCACATTCTCGAGAAGCATGATCCCGACCTGTTCTGCCTGGTCTATCGCCAGGTCGACCTGACTTCCCACCAAGCCTGGTGTTTCCAGGATCCAGAATGGCAGAAGGCCAACCCGGGAATGTGGGAGAAGCGTCAGCACGTGCTGGCCGAGGTCTATGAGGCAGTCGACGCCGCTTTTGGTCGCATCCGCGATAAGGCCTTGGCGATGGACGGCGAAGTCGCTTTCGGCACTTGCTCGGACCATGGTTTCGGTCGCATCACCTACCGTTACTTCATGAACAAGTGGTTGCTCGATGAGGGCTACCTGGTGTTGAAGTCTTCGGCTGCGGCGATGAAGCGCAAAATGTGGCTGCAGCGAAAGTGGAATGGCTTGCTGCGTCGCACCGGCATCCTGCGCATCTTGGTCAAGCGCGGCCGCAAGCTCGGCAAAGGCCAAGAAGAGACCATCATGGACATGATCGATTGGTCGAAGACACGTGCCTACTCGAGCTTCTCCGGTGGCGAGGACATCGTCCTGATTAACCTGAAAGGGCGCGAGCCTGAAGGCGCCGTCGAGCCCGGCGCGGAGTACGAGGCACTGCGCGACGAGATCATCGCCAAAGTCACCGACATCAAAGCCGAGGACGGCACGCGGATCATCGATCGCGCTTACAAGCGTGAGCAACTCTGGCATGGTGAGCAGCTGCACAATGCTCCCGACATCCAGTGCGTTACTGTCAATACGGCCTGCAACATGTCGCCCCATCCGTTGGCACCCGTTCACGCCCAACCGGCGGTAGAAGGTCGCCCCGCGATGCATCGCCCCAACGGCATCTTCGGTTGGGAAGGCAAAGGCATCATCAAGGAAGGCGTGCGCACCGATCCTTCACAGATCGCTGACATGACCCCGATGATGCTCCACTTGCTTGGCCTGCCGGTCGAAGATTACATGGATGGTCGCGTGATGGAGGATTGCCTCACCGACGAATACCGGGCGGCGAATCCGGTGCAAGTGCGTGAAGGCCATATCGAACTGAAGCCGCGCACCACCGGCGATGCGGTCGAGGATGATGACGAGAAGCTAATCGAGACTATGAAGGCTCTCGGTTATATGGAGTAGATCCCATGGGGCGCTTCTTCCCGTGTCCGCTTGGTCGTCCCCAGAACGTCCTGGTGATGCCCGAGGTCGGCGAATGCCTGCCCACCCAACGTCCCGGCTTCCTGCATGGTGATCCACGCTTGTGGATCCCAGGCACTTTCCAGTTGATCGAGACCCAGGGGGGGCAAGCACCCTTGCCTTGGACCGCTGAATCCGACCTGCTGCTGGCGCCAGCGCCAGCGCCAGGCCCCGAGACCGACTCCCTGCGCACGGTGCTGAAGGGCCTGCCGAAGGATTATCCAGTGGCCCTCTACGAGCGCGACATCCCGGTTTGGCCCAACCTGTTGCTGTCGGCTGAAGGTCAAGATGGCGGCCTGCATTTCACCAATGCTGCCAACGGCTTGCGTGGTTATCGCTCCGCCTTCCGCCACCGCGGTCGGGGTGGGGCCGAGGCACTTCTGGTAATGCCAACGCAGTTCCACCTGAATCTGCTCGACCGCTCTTGGCGGCTGGAGCTCCTTCCCCGGTCCGGTAAGGACCTCTTGAATCGGCGCCATCTAGCGACCGCCTTGGATCATCAACGCAGCCTGGTCGAGGTGGTCAACTCCCGGCATAAGAGCAAGCTGCAGCCGGTGAGTCGGATCGCCGTCGTCATGCCACACTTCGACGACGACATCCTGCAATGCGGCGCCGCCATGTTGCAGGCCTTGGATGCTGGTACCGAGGTGCGCATGATCTGGCTCACCGATGGCCGTAAGGGCATCACCACGGTGTCGGAGGAGGAGTCGGCGCGGATCCGTCATCAGGAGGCCAAACGTGCGATGGACATCCTCGGCGTGACCGACATGCACTTCCTTGATGCACCGGAGACCGAGCTAAAGAAGCGCGGTCCATGGACGGCGAAGCTGCATGAGCTTCTCAAGGATTATCGGCCCGAGCGCGTCTTCACCGTTTGGTGGGCCGACAACAACATCGACCACTTTGAGGCCAATCGCGTGCTGCAGGCGGCATGGCCATCCGAACTGGATGCCACCATCGCGGCATCGGGCTTGTGGCAGCCGCTGCCGCTCACTTGCGGCGTGGCTATCGATGCCGACTTGCGCGCGCGTAAGGATGAGGCCTTGTTGGCTTATGCTTCGCAGATCGCCGAGGTCGACTATCTGCGTGTGGACCATGGTCTTGGTCGCTGGTATGCGCGCGACAGTCAGGCAGACTGGCTGGAGGCCTTCTGGGAATTGCCGGCCAATGAGTACTGGAAGGCATTCAAGCGCTCCGGCTGCCCGAAGCGCCTGTTCTTGTAGGTGCAGGCGGAGTGCCTGCTTCTGTTGCATACCTTTGCAGCAGCTTCGTGCCGTACGGCCTAGCCGTCTTCGTCGAGGTCGCCCTGTAGGGCTTCCGAAGTACGTGGAGCGTTGAGAATCACACGTTCGGCGAAGGTCATCGCGCGCAAGGTGTCCGACACCGTCTGCAGGTGCTGGTTGTAGACGGCTTCACCGGTCTTCACCACGTAGATCACATCACCGGACTGCACATAAGGGATGGCCGAGCGCACGTTGATGTCGTCCGGCGCGAACAACATGTCCAGGTCGAAGTGCTTGATGGTCATGATGCCATCCACCTTGCGAGCAATCAGTACGCCAGTCTTATCGCCATCAGGACCGAGACCGCCGGCGGAGGCGATTACGTCGAGGATGGTGGTGCGCGGGTTGGTCAGCGGCAGGACCGCGGTGCGCATGACCTCGCCCATGACGGTGACCTTACGATTCGGCGAGAATTCCACGTCGACGAAGACGATGGGGTTGACCAGATACTTGGCGTAGGCGTCAGTCAGGCTGTCCTCGAATTGATCGCGGGTTTGACCCTCGGCGCGCAATTTCCCGACCAGAGGCAGGTTGACGGTGCCGTCAATGCGAACCTTGTAAGTGCGCGACAACTCCGGGTTCTGGTAGACGTCCAGGGCCACTTTGTCTTCGGCGCCAAGGAAAAATTCACCGTTGGCGACTTCGGATTCATAGTCTAGAGGAAGGATTCCAATGTTCTCATTGAGACTCGGACCTTCCGTATACGGAGAAACAGTGCAGGCCGCAACGGCGACCGGCATCAGAAACAGCAATTGTGAGAGGCGTAGTTTCATGCTCAGTTTGGGGCACTTACAGTTGGCTATTGTCTCAGAACCCCGCGCCGGGTCAAATGGGGGCCTGAGGAAATCCAACCTACAGCCATGACACGTTTAGCCATCGTCGGAATTGACGGCGCAACCTGGACGATCATCCGCCCGATGATCGAGGCCGGGGAGTTGCCGAATATCGCTCGTATCCTCCGTGAGGGAGTGTCGGGCGTGCTTGAATCGGAAAAACCACCGATGACCCCACCTGCTTGGACTTCGATGTTCACAGGACTGAATCCTGGCAGACATGGGGTTTTCCACTTCATCCGCCGCGATCTCGGCACCTATGGGGTGCTGCTGAACGATAGTCGAAACTATGCAGGCAAGGACATGATGTCGCTGTTAAGCGGCCGCGGCTGGAGCGTCGGCTGCCTGTCGGTTCCCATGACCTACCCTCCATATCCGGTCAAGGACGGTTATATGGTGTCGGGAATTCCGATGCCGCTGGCGGGGGATTCAATCGCTTGGCCGCCCGGGTTGACCGATGAGATGACCGAAGTGCTCGGCCATCCTTATGAGCCCGACGTGGAATATGGCACCTACGATGGCGATACCGAGACTGATTCGGATGACCTGGCCAAATACGCGGTGCTGCGTGATCACCTGTTCAAGATCGAGCGTGAGCGCCTCGACCTGCAGCGCCACCTACTGAAGACGCGGCCGACGGATTTCTACTTCACGGTAATTTCGGTCACCGACCGCTGCCAGCACTACTTCTGGAAGTTCCAAGACCCTACCCACGCCGGTTATACCGAAGAGGGCAACCGCCTCTATGGCGAGGTCATCAAGGATTCCTATCGCCTGGCGGACGAGTTTGTCGGCGAGGTGCGCGAACAGATCGGCGACGACGTACCGATCTCGCTAGTCAGTGATCATGGCTTCGGTCCGCAGTACACGGATTTTCATGTCAACGCATGGCTCGAGCAGGCCGGTTTCTTAAAGCGCAAGAAAACGCCGCGTTGGACCTTGGGCATGTTGCCGCTGAAGTATGCCTTTGCCAAGATCGGCTTGGCAGGTGTGGGCAAGGCGCTTGGGCCGCTGGGCAAGATTGTTTTGATGCGCCCAAAGATCAAAAAGTATCCCGACATGCGGGATGTGGTCTGGTCCGAGACGCGTGCCTTCGCCACCTTGCATGGCATCTGTATCAATCGCAAGGGGCGCGAGCCAATGGGCATCGTCGATGGCGATGCGGCCTATCGACAGACGGTGGATGAAGTACTGAATGCTCTGAGCCAGATCAAGATGCCTGATGGTTCCCAGGCGGTGGATCTTTCTGGAGTCAAGGAAGACATCTACAAGGGTCCGCGCACGCCGGAAGCGCCTGACATCCAGTTCCAGATGGCCGGACTCAGCTGCGTGACCAAGGAGAGCTGGGGCGACAGCGAGTTGTTCGGCACCCGCAAGAACGCGCCCATCTCTGGACAGCACCGTTTCGACGGGATCTTTGCCTATTCGGGCCCCAATGCCAAGGCTGGCCATCAGCTACAGGGCATGCATATCCAGGACACTACGCCCACCTTGCTCTACGCCACTGGCGAGGCGGTGCCGAAGTGGATGGATGGGCGGATTCGCGGCGACATCTACGAGAATCCCGAGGAGCCGAGGTGGGATGACTCTCCGGAACCGGGTTCCGGGGGCGAAGGCGGCGACAGTTTCTCCGACGAAGAGAGTGCCGCTATCGAGGAATCGCTACGCGGCTTAGGCTACTTGCAATAGAGCGCTGCACTCAGCCTCTGCTGCAAGCGCCTTTTAGCTCCGTCTCAAGCCAAGCGGCTTGGCCAATACCGCTTGGCCAGTCAGGTCGATTACGAAGTCTGATGGCATTGCGTTGTCGACGGTGAAACCATGGTTTTGGAGCTGTGCGATTGTGAGCCCCACGGCAGTGGCGTCGGCGGCAGTGGCCGGCTGACCTTCGCCTAAGACGATCTCCACAAAGGCTTGCTGTTGCTTCCTGCCAAAGCGCAGGATGCGCGCTGCTGGCAGCTCCAACAGTTCCAACTCATACAGCAAGCGATAAAGGCCTTTGGCCCCGGCCTCATTGGCGCAGCTCAATCGTTGCGGTTCTCCTGCCGGCACTTCTTCGACGCGCTCCACACCATCTCCGGTAGGGGAGAAATCGCGGGTACGTCGCAAGCATCGGCGGCTTTGGCGACGCAGGCTCTCCAAGCGCCAGATCTTGGCATGGTGCAACAACTCCTCGGTGGGCAAGCAATCCATCTGCTCGCGATAAGCGTCGAGGATGGCCGCCCCCAAGGTTAGGCGCCGCGCCTCGGACCAACCACCGAGCAGATGTTTCAGGTCGCGAAAGCGTGCCTTGGCCGGGGCTTGGCGACCTTCATGCAACAACGCATGGCCTAGGTCTAAAGGCAGAAGCTGCGCCTGTTTGTTCAGCACTAAATCGGCATGGGCAAGATCCGGGTCGCTCCAACCCAAGCGGTGCAAGTTTGCCAATCCTGAGCCGATCGCGGCGGCATCCTCGAGGGTCCAGAGATCGCCGTGGCGCCCCTCCATCCATGGGCGTGCCAGCAGGCCATTGGCCGCGTCGAGTTGCTCGGCATGAATCTCCACTGGCACAGATGGCAACTTCAAGCCGAGTTGGCGCAGGTGTTTGGCTTCACGCAATAAGGAAGGCTGGCGCAGACGTCGCCGCAGCCGTTCGAAGCTGCGTTGTGGACTATCCAGCTTCAGGACCCAAGTCTTCTCATCCAAGGCATGCTTCAGCACCACGCGCCGTGCCGACAGGCGCAGCAATTGACCATGCCCGGCCAGGCTGGCATCTAACAGCTGGCGCAACAGCGGATCCTCGAGCTTGTCGGCCTTCGCCGCAATGCGTTCCACGATCTGTGAAGCCAATCGATGCACATTAGAAGGCTAACAGAATCTAGGCTTTGGGCCGAATACGTCGGCATTTCTTCCTTCGCCAGCACATGCCGGCGGCGAAGTCGGCCATGCGCAGACGCTAGAATCCCGCAATGATTCTCACCAAGGCCTATCTCCGGGAGATTCTGCAGCGCCTCTTCATGGTGCTCGCAGGGGTAATCTTCCTGGTCGGATTAGGTGCCGCGATTCGCGCTTCCGCCACCAGCCAAGGGGCACCGCTTTGGGTGCCCTTGAGCCTGGTGCCGTTGATCGTCGGCCAAGCCTTACCCTATTTCCTGCCGGTCGTTCTTTTGGCTGGGGTGGTGCTCACCTATGGGCGCATGTCCTCGGACTTGGAGCACATCGCTGCCTTCGCAGCCGGCAAGAGACCGCAACGCTTGTTGACAGCCGCAATGTTGGCTGGCGCATTGATGTCGGCGATTTCCTATCCCTTGGCTGCCGAAGTGGTGCCTAGCCTGTACCGCAACATGCGCAGCTTGGTGAACCGCGTGCCGGTGGCGGCGCTCGAGAACACCAACCCCGGATCCAGTGAGCTGCAATACGCCGGCCTGTATCTTTCTTGGCGCGGACGTAGCGGCCCGGGGTTGTTCCACAACGTCTTGCTGAGCTTGAACGACGTCAGCGGGGTCGGCGGTTCCGCCAAGGCTTACAGCGATGGCGACGGCGAGGAGCAGCTGCGCTTGCGTGCTGACAGCGCCCATATGACTGTGACCGACAACACCTTGTCCTTCGCATTCGATGGTCTTCGCACCTTTCGCGATACGCGAGGCCTGTTTACCAATCCGGGCCGCTCTTGGTTGACCTTTAACCTGTCGGAGATGCATCAAAGACAAAGCGATCGCTTGCGCGCCAAGGACATGCAATCGTCGATGTTGCTGCAGGAGATTCGCAACGAGGAAATCGACACCGACAAACGCGATCACTATCGCTTTATCTTCTGGCAACGTTGGTCGATGTCCTTGTCGTCAATCCCGCTGGCCTTGGTTGGCGCTCTGCTCGGTTGGCGTTTGAGGAGGGGGGGCTTCCTAGCGGCCTTCGCGGCCACCCTAGGCCTGTTGTTGTTCCTGTACTTCCCGGTCTTCTTCCTATGCGACAGCCTCGAGGAAGTGGGCGCTTTACCGCCGCTGGCGGCGGCTTGGCTCCCGTTGTTCAGCCTGGTGCCGGTGGGCGCCTTTCTGATGTATAAGGAGCAACGCGCATGATTCAGCGATTCGACCGCTACGTGCTGCGCAGCTTCATCAACCATTGGTTGGTAGTCTGTGCGGCTTTCGTCGGCTTGTTCACCGTGCTCGAGGTTCTGGTCAATACCGACGAGTTCCAGGAAGCGATGGACAAGGAGGGTTTGAGTATCGGTGGCGGCGACATCTTGTTTTATTACTGCATCAACGCGCCCTTCCTGCTGATGCAATTCGCACCGTACATCACCATGTTGTCCGGGCTTGGCACGGTCACCCAGCTGCTGCGTAATCGCGAATGGACGCCGGTGTTGGCCGCCGGCCGCCCGGCCTGGCGCGCCTTCCTGCCAATCATGGTGGCGGCAGCGTCCATTTCCCTTGGCTTGAGCGTGGCCAAGGAGACTTTCATGCCTTCCCTGCTGGGCAAGCATGAATCGCTGCAGCGCAATCTATTCAGCCAGCGCCATTGGCAGCCGAACGATTTGTGGGCTCGTGGCGTCGGCGACGTCCGCCTGCATGCCGACGTCTTTAAGCCAGAAGCCGACCCGCCGCAGATTGTTGGTTTGGAGGTCTTCGCCACGTCGGTCTCCGGCGATGACGAGCGAATTATCGCGCGCAGCGCCGAATGGCAAGGCAGTGCATGGGGATTGGAGGATGGCCTGCGAATCAGGAGTGGCGTCGAGGAACCGCTCTACAGTTTCTCCCTCCAGGGTCTGAAGCCGGAAGACCTGGAGCGGGCCTATTTCAGTCATTGGCGTCCGCTGGACTTGTCCTCTAAGGATTATCATGGCTTGTTGGCTGGCGACCCAGACCACCGCCAGGCCGAGACCATGTTGTGGGGCCAGCGCAGTGCGCCTTTCGTGCCGTTGATTCTGCTCGCCCTCGGTCTGCCCTTCGCCTTGAGTTTCGAGCGCCGCACATCCCTTGAGGGCATCGCCAACGGCTTGTTGCTTTGCGCACTGTTTTTCGTAGCTGAACTGTTGTTACGTGACCTGGGCGGACGTGGGGCCCTGAGCCCGTGGCTGGCTGGGATGGCGCCGATTCTATGTTTCGGCAGCCTAGGGATCTGGGCCTACGGGCGTATGCCGACCTGAGATCGCTGCGTCAGAGGCATTTTCCTGTTCTTCGGCACAGAAGCGGCGGAATTCACGCAGGACATTCTGTGGCGGTGGCGTCACAATAGCTTCATGCGACGTCTCTCCGTATTGGGCTTGCTCGCCGTCATCTCATGCCAAGCGACCACCATCGAGGATGGTGATTCGATGTTCCGCCGTGGAAACTACCCACAGGCGCTGCAAGTCTATTCTGACCTAGCCGCCGAAAGCCCCTCTAGGGAGCTGGATCGGCGTGTGGAGCGCACGCGCTACTTCCTGATGGAGCAAGGCGTGCGCAATCTTTTGCATCTGGATCGTTCCGAGGATGCCCTCGAGATTCTCGATTACATTGAAGGAGTGGCTCCGGTGGATCGTGTCGAGGTTGTGGCTGGCTTGCGAGCCCGCACCCTGAAGCAGATTGGACGACGCCATTACGACCTTGGTTTCGAGTACTACGAAGCCACCCTGATTGAAGCCGCTGCCCGCGAATACGTTTTGTGCCTCAGCTGGGATCCGGAGAACGAGGCTGCCAAGACCAGTCTGGCACGCTGTGAGCAGTGGTTGGCCACGCGCGAGATCTTAGCCGAGGACTATTACTTCCAAGGCATGGAGCACCTGCGCAAGGATCAGGACCTGCGCGCCCGTACCTCCTTTATGCACGCTGCCACCTTGTTGGAAGATGATGACAGTCAAGCCGCCGAGCGCCTGGCCAATCTAACCGCTAGTCTGGCGGAAGAGAGCCGCGAGAAGAGTCTCCTCTACATGGAAGCCGGGCTCACCGGACAGGCTTGGGTGGCCGCACAGGATGCCGTCTACTTGGCTCCAGATGATCCGCGCAACCAGGAGCTAGCCAAGCATCTCGCTGACACGGTGCTGAGCAACGCCTATCTGGTTGCCGCCGATGTCGCTCGCCGTGGGGGCGAGACTTCCGCTGCCGATGAGTTTTTGCAGAAGACCCGCGAGTTAGGCGTAGTCCAACATCGTGAACGGATCCGCACCGTCGCCGAGTTGAATCAGGATCGCAAGAACAGTGATCACTATGCCCGCGCCCGCGCCTATGAGCTGGACAATCAGATGGTCCATGCACGTGACCGATACCAGGAGATCCTCGATGACGAGGGTGGTTTAGGTTGGCGCGATGTCAAGCAGCGCCTGACCGCAATCAGCGCGCGCTTGACCGATGCTGAGCAGAAGATGACCGCTGCCCAAGTGGCCCGCAACGCTGGCGACATCGATGGCTACGTTAAGGGGCTCCAGGAGGTGCTGCGCTTGAGCGTCGACTTCCCCGATGCCATGGAGCAGTACCGCGCGTACTTGGCTGGTAAGGAGTGATTCAGCTGGTGGAGACGAGGGGATTCGAACCCCCGACCTTCGCATTGCGAACGCGATACTCTCCCAACTGAGCTACGTCCCCATCTGAACCCAAAACTGAGATAATCTCAGGCGGCGATAGGATAATGACTGCACGAGAGTTCGTCCATGCACAAGCATAAAATTGCGGCCTTCCCATTCGACGTTCGCCCCGGCGAAGTCGCGACTAACTTGAGGTCCGCCTTGGCTGCGGTGGAACAAGCTGCAAGTTCCGGCGCTGAGTTGTTGGTGTTGCCGGAGAAGTGGACGACTTCCTTCCTGCCGAGTTTTTCTACGGCCATGCGCGAAGACAGCGAAGCGGCCCTGATGGAGTTGCACAAGTTCGCGCTGTCCAAGGACCTGACGGTGGTCGGCTCCGCACCTGGTGGGGACGGCGACAAGCCTAGCAACGAGTTGCACTTCCTCGGTGCTGCCGGCGACTTGCGTCCTTATCGCAAGCGCATGTTGTTCTCACCGACGGGGGAAGGGCGTCAGGTGAATCGTGGCACCGAGATGCCCGCCACCATCGAGACCCCGATTGGCAAGGTCTGCGCCCTAATCTGTTACGACCTGCGCTTTCCAGAAGTTTGCCGCCCAGCTCTATACGACCAAGCTGACCTACTGGTGTGCTGCGCGCAATGGCCCAACCCGCGTGTAAGTATCTTCGAGTTGATGTCGCGCAGCCGCGCCGCCGAGAACCAGTTGTGGACGATCAGCTGCAATCGCGCCGGCATCGCCGGCCTCGACGAGAAGTTGATGGAGTTCCCGGGCATGGCCCTATGCGTGGATCCTCTCGGCGAGATCAGCGCCCGTGTTGACGATGGCAGCCTATTGATCTGCGAAGTCGATTACGCCCAAGCCGACAAGGTGCGCAAGATCTTGCCGCTGGCTCGCGACCTGCAGAAAGCAGGCCTGTGGGCGCGGGATTGAGTCTCCGAGATTCAGCTAGGGGCGGATGTCTTCGCTCACCGCACCACCACAAAAATGCACTGTTTAAAGGTAATAGACGCGCTTCCGAATAGGCGACGCGACGGTAGGATATGCGGTTGATTCGACATCACCCTGCCTCGAAATCATGACTGAAGTCTACATCGTTAGTGCTTGTCGCACGCCCATCGGCCGCTTCCAAGGCGGCCTCTCCAAGTTCAAGGCACCTGCTTTGGGTGGCTTGGCCGTCAAGGAAGCACTTAGCCGCGCCGGTGTCGCCCCGGAAAAGGTCGATGAAGTGATTCTCGGTAATGTCCTGCAGGCGGGTGTGGGGCAGAACCCCGCTCGTCAAGCCGCACGCGCAGCCGGAATCCCAGACACCGTCGCTCCTTTCACAGTCAACAAGGTCTGTGGATCCGGCCTCAAGGCCGTGATGCTCGCTGCCCAGTCAATCAAGGCTGGCGATCACGACATCGTCGTTGCCGGTGGCATGGAATCGATGAGCTTAGCTCCTTATCTGTTGCCTTCAGCGCGTACCGGCGCTCGTTTGGGCGACACTCAGTTGGTCGACGCCATGGTCCACGACGGCCTATGGGATGTCTATTCCAACCAGCACATGGGCATGACTGGTGAGCTGGTCGCCGACGAATACGAAATCGATCGCGATGCCCAAGATGCCTTCGCTGCCGCTTCGCATCAGAAGGCTGCCGAAGCCTGGGCTGCGGGCAAGTTTGACGCGGAGGTCTTCTCCGTCGAAGTACCACAACGACGTGGCGAACCAGTCATCGTTAAGTCCGACGAAGGCGTACGTGGCGAGACCACAGCCGATTCGTTGGCCAAGCTGCGCGCTGCCTTCAAGAAGGATGGTTCGGTGACCGCTGGTAACGCCTCGCAGATTTCCGATGGTGCTTGTGCCTTAGTCATCGCCTCGGCCGCTGCGGTCGAGAAGTACGGCCTCAAGCCTTTGGCCAAGATCACCGGTTACGCTGCCGGTGGCATGGCTCCTGAGTGGGTCATGATGGCACCGAAGGCTGCGGTCGAGAACCTCGAGCAAAAGACTGGCATCAGCCGCCAGGACTTCGACTTGATCGAGATGAACGAAGCCTTCTCCTCTGGCGCTTGCGCTCTGATGAAGACTTTGGAGCTCGACCCCAACAAGGTCAACGTCAACGGCGGCGCCGTCGCCATCGGTCACCCGATCGGTGCTAGCGGTGCACGCATCCTGACCACCCTAATCTATGCTCTCAAGGATCGCGGCCTCAAGAAAGGGCTCGCGGCCTTGTGCCTCGGCGGCGGCAATGCCGTGGCCACCTCGATTGAAATCTGTGACTAGAGAATCATGACTGAATCCCTCAAAGTAGCTGTTATCGGTGCCGGAACCATGGGGAACGGCATCGCCCAAACCTTCGCCGCCTCTGGTCACACCGTGAACCTGGTGGATGTAGCGCAGGATGGTTTGGATCGCGGTCTGGCCACGATCCGCAAGTCGCTGGATCGCTTTGTCAAGAAGGAGAAGCTGACCCAAGAGCAAACCGACGAGATCTTCGCGCGCATCAGCGGTTCCCTGGACATGGAGGCTGCAGTCTCAGATGTTGACATGGTGATCGAAGCTGTGTTCGAGAACGAGGCAGTGAAGAAGGACATCTTTGCCAAGCTGGACAAGGCCGCGCCTACGGGCTGCATCCTGGCGACCAACACTTCGTCGATTTCGATCACCTCAATCGCCAGTGCCACCAACCGGCCGCAGGATGTGGTCGGCATGCACTTCATGAACCCGGTGCCATTGATGAAGTTGGTGGAGTTAATCCGCGGCGAGAAGACTACCGATGAAGTGGTCGCGCGCACCAAGGCGATCGCCGAGGGCGTGGGCAAGACTGTCGGTGTAGCCGAGGATTACGCTGGCTTCATCGCCAACCGCATCCTGATGCCAATGATCAACGAGGCCGCCTTCAGCCTTTACGAGGGTGTGGCTACCCGCGAGGACATCGACATTATTATGAAGCTCGGTATGAACCACCCGATGGGCCCGCTGACCCTTGCCGATTTTATCGGCATCGATGTTTGCGTGAACATTCTGGATTACATGTACGAGCAGTTCGGTGACCCGAAGTTCCGTTGCGCGCCGAACATGCGCCGCATGGTCGCGGCTGGCAAGCTCGGACGTAAGGCTGGCGAAGGCTTCTACTCCTACTAGGCAAGGCCAGTCATCCTTGCTTGAGGGTGATTGCTCGGAATGCGAAAAGCCGCAGTCGCAGCTGCGGCTTTTTCTATTGGATGCTTCGATCGAGGCGCTCTACTCGACGTAACCGAGTTGGTCGAAGGCCGCCTGCTGAAATGCCGAACGTTCGATGCCGGTTTGTCGACCAGCCCAAGTGTCGCGGTCGACGTAGGTACCGATCAGCGGCAATATGCTATTGGCCGCGTCGGGATCCTTGAGCAGCAGGTTGGTACCTTCGGTCGGGTCGGCGTTGAGATCGAACAAGGCGGTGGCTTCGACGAAACCATCGCTATCCTCGTTCTCCTTGGTCCAGTTGCCAATCCACTTCATACCGGTGCCGTCATAGACTGCAATCTGTCGGTTATCGGTGGCGACGAAGGGGCGCACCAACGGCGGCAACAGCATCGAGCGGCCGGCCATGCCTTGTGGAGATTCGATGCCCGCTAGGTGCAGCAAAGTGGCTGGAACATCATCCACTCCTGGAATGGTGCCCTGCAATTCACCTGGAGTCACGCCCTTGCCCCACACCATGAAGGGCACCTCGAGGTTCTTCTGGAACATCGAGTTAGCATGCTCCATGAAATCGTGTTCGCCGAACTGCTCGCCATGGTCGCCTGTGAACAGCACCACATAGGGACGCTTGCTTGCGTCGGCGCGCGCAAAGATTTCCTTCAGCTTGTTGTCGACGTGGATCATCTCTTCGAGATAGACCAGCCGGTAATACTCCAAGGTGGCAGCGGCGACTTCTGCGCTGATCTCGTCGTGTTGCAGGGCGTGCTCCAGGTCACGCACCATCTCGAAGGAGATTTTGGCCTGGTTGTTTGGCAGGAATCGTTCGGGAACGGCAGCGGCAGCACCATTCGAGAGCACACCGCGGATGTGCGGTGGTGGTCCATAAGCCACATGCGGATCGAGCATGTGGATAAAGTAGAAGAATGGCCGCTCGTTGTTGTAGAAGGCGTCGAGTTGCGGCATCACCACGTCGGTCACGCGATCGGCGAAGGGGATGGCCTTCACCTTGACCATTTCGCGCGCGAAGATGCCGGCAAACAGTCTGCCGGCGCTGTCCGGTGACACGAACATGCCCAGCCATGTGTGCGGCGCGACGGTGGTGCTGATCAACTCAGAATAGACCGCCAGACCGATTGGCTTGTCCGAGAAGATGTCGAAACCGCGGTGCATGCCGGTGGCCGACGAAATCAGTGCATTGGAAATCACCGCAGCGGTATTCCAACCGGCTTCCTGGAAAACTTCGGAGACCAGCGGCAAGGATGGATCCGGCAGGTCGATGTTGGAGCGCACCCCATGTTCCATGGCATCCACGCCGGTTAGCATGCCGACATGCCCAGGCAGGGTTTGGTTGCTACACGACAACGCATAGGTGGCCCACATTGATTCGCCAATCTTGCCCTGCAGGAAGGGCAGGGGGGCGGTGGAATCGCCCTCGAGATTGGGGTCATCGACAATCACGTCGGCCCGCAAGGTGTCGATGCTGATTAGAAAGACGTCGATACCGGTCGGTATCGGGCGCGGATCGCTGGCTGCGACATAGGTGTTGGGCGTCAGGCTGGTGGCCGAGCTGGGCAAAAAAGGGCTAATTGCGACGAAGCCCATGCAAAATAGGGTGAAGCAGACCCGGACCGGGCCGACCGGCGTAAAGTGTTTGCTAATGGGGAAATAACCGATTCCACTTAGCAGGGCTGCGGCAAAAAAATTGTATGGACTTGGGATCCATGCCATCAACAGCGGTGCCAGACCGATGGCGATGCCCACCCAGAAGGCCACATGGCCGACATCCTTGAGGCATTTCGCCAGGACCAGCAGCATTAGGTAGGCCGGTACCGCAGCAGCCCACGCGCCAATCAAGGCGAACCCCATCAATTCGCGGCGCAACAAGACCTGCGGGGAGGAGAACTGGAAGCAGCCGTCAATCAAGGCGATTACGGAGCATCCCGCCAACAGGGCGAAGCCGGTCGTCAACAAGGTCTTCATCTCAGAATCTTATCATTCCCGCATTGTGGGCAGTCGAGGCTGATAGGCAGACGTACAATGACTGTCTTTCCTAAGCTGGAATAAACATGGAATTCGACCTCTCAGAAGACCTTGAAATGATCCGCGACTCCGCCCGGGAGTTCGCCGATCGCTCGCTCCGTCCCCACGCTGCGCGTAGGGATGCGGAAGAAAAATTCCCAACAGAAGCCATCCAAGAGGCAGCCGAAAACGGTTTTTTGGGTCTGACCGTGCCGGAGGAGTTTGGCGGCGCTGGCCTCGGCAACCTGCATGGTGCGGTGATGCTCGAGGAACTCAACGCGGCCGATGCCTCGGTCGGCGTGACCATCTCGGTGCACATATCCCTGGTCTGCTCCTTGCTGGCCAAGCATGGCACGCCTGAGCTGCAGGCCAAATACCTGCCACGTCTTGCCACTGGCGAAATGGTCGGCGCCTACTGCCTGACTGAACCGCAAGCTGGCTCCGACGCTGCTTCGGTGCGCACCGCCGCTAAGCGTGTCGACGGTGGTTGGGAACTTACAGGTACCAAGTCGTGGATCACTACTGGTGAGACATGCGGGCTAATGGTGGTCTACGCAGTCACCGATTCCAACGTCAAGCCTGGCTCTGGCATCACTGCATTCATGGTCGAGAGGTCCTACGACGGCGTTTCTGTCGGCAAGAAGGAGGAGAAGCTCGGCTTGCGTGCATCCTCGACCACCGAGATTATTCTCGATGGCGTCTTTGTGCCGGACGAGAACATCGTCGGCGAGGTCAACAGGGGCTTCAAAATTGCCCTCGACACGCTCGATGGCGGTCGCATCGGCATCGCTTCGCAGGCCATCGGTATCCACCGCGCCTGCTTGGAGGCCTCGATCAAGTACGCCAGTGAGCGCGAGCAGTTCGGCAAGCCGCTTGACCGGTTCCAGGCCGTGAGTTTCATGCTGGCTGACATGGCGACGGAGTTGGACGCCGCCCGCCTGTTGGTGCATCGCGCCGCTTGGCTGCGTGACCAAGGCAAGGTGGCTACCAAGGAATGCTCGATGGCCAAGCTGTTTGCTTCCCGTGCCTGCAACAAGGCCGCGATCGACGCCGTACAGATTCACGGTGGTGCCGGCTACACCAAGGAGTTCGATGTGGAGCGCTACTACCGCGACGCTCGCATCACTGAAATCTACGAAGGCGCTACCGACATCCAGCGTATCGTCATCTCGAGGAACCTGTAGGAGACTTCGATCATGGAATCCATCCAAACGAACTTTGACCTGACCGAAGAGCAGGAGATGATCCGCGACACCGTGCGGCGTTTTGCCAACGAGGTCGTCGCCCCGGGTGCCGCCTACGCCGATGAACACAAACAGCTCAACGAGGAAGCGTGGAAAGGCATGTGTGAGTTGGGATTGGCTGGCCTGCCTTTTTCTGAGGAGTGTGGCGGTACCGGGCTCGACAACCTGTCCTACATCATTGCGGTGGAGGAATTGTCACGAGTGTGCGGCAGCACCGGCCTGACCTTGGCCGCGCATGTGTCGCTCGGTACTTGGCCGATTTACGAGTTCGGCTCGCAGGCGCTGAAGGATCGCTACCTGCCCGGCCTGTGCAGCGGCGAGTTCATGGGTGCCTATGGCTTGACTGAACCCAACGCTGGATCGGATTCAGCTGGCACCCAGACAACCGCGGTCCTGGACGGCGATGAATACATCATCAACGGTGCCAAGTGCTTCATCACCAACGGTTCCTATGCCAAGAGCTTTGTAATCACCGTTCAGACCGACAAGTCGCTCGGTGCCAAGGGCATTATGGCGATGGTCATCGACCGCGATCAACCTGGCTTCACTATCGAGAAAGGTGAGGAGAAACTTGGCATGCGAGGTTCCGATTGGGTCAACCTGATCTTCAAGGATTGCCGTCTGCCGAAGGATGCAGTACTCGGGGAAGAAGGCAACGGTTTCGCCACCTTCATGAAGACTCTCGAGGGTGGTCGCATCTCAATCGGTGCGTTGAGCTTGGGCATTGCCCAAGGCGCTTTGGATCAGGCCTTGAAGTATGCCAACGAAAGAATCCAGTTCGGCAAGCCATTGGCGCACCACCAGGCGGTCGCCTTCAAGCTGGCCGATATGGAAACCGAGATTCAGGCTTCGCGCCATATGGTCTACCACGCCGCGCGCCTGAAGGATGCAGGTCGTCCTTATGGCATCGAGGCTTCGGCAGCCAAGTACATGGCGTCGGAAGTCGCGATGCGCTGCACCTACGAGGCGATTCAAATCTTCGGCGGCAACGGTTACTCGCGTGAGTACCCGGTCGAGCGCATGTACCGCGACGCAAAGCTGTGCGTAATCGGTGAAGGCACATCCGAGGTCCAGAAGATCATCATCTCGCGCGACCTGTTGCGCCGGCTGAAGTAGACGCGATGGCTTCCCGTACGATCCAGATTGGTGATTTCCGCATCACTGCGTTGAGCGACGCCAACTTCGCGCTCGACGGCGGCGCAATGTTCGGCGTGGTGCCTCGCGTGATGTGGGAGCGGATGACTCCAGTCAACGAGGACCACACGATCCCCCTGGCCACCAACCCCTTTCTGGTCGAGGGGAACGGTGTCAGGGTTGTCGTGGAGCCTGGCATGGGGCAGCGCTGGCCCGAACGTCAGCGCAAAATGTTCCACATCGACGGCACCGATGGACTTGAACTGACCGAATCGCTGCGCGCCGCTGGCGTGCAGCCTGAAGAGGTCACGCATTGCCTAATGTCGCACTGTCATTTTGATCACATCGGTGCTGCATGCGATGCCAAGGGTGAGCCGGTGTTTGCCAACGCCGAGCATTGGGCCGCCGAGATTGAGAAGCAGGCCATTCTGGCCAGCGCGCATCTACGCAAGGCTTCCTATCGCATTGAGGACCTGCAGCCGATT
>JASMKM010000015.1 GCA_030749235.1 Planctomycetota bacterium
GGATACGGTATCGGCACCTACGGTTCGGCCTATTTCGATAACGTCTCCATCAACGATGGTTGCGGTAGTGGTGGCTTGAACTACTCAATCACCGGCCTGGTCGGTGGTGGTACCGCCACCCTGTCCGTTTCCGGCGCGACTGCCGGCGGTGGCGTTTTGATCGGATACTCGCTGACCGGTGCAGGCCCAACCATGACCCCATTTGGCCCTGTTGACATGAGTCCTCCAATCACTCAGCTGCCGGCTTTGACCGCAAATAGTGCAGGTGTCGCATCCATTAGCACTGGTGTTCCGGCACGTGCCATCGGTTTCACGGTCTACTCGCAGGCCGTCAACCTGGCGAACGGCACGCTTACCAACTCCCTTGCCGAAGTGATCCTGTAATCAAGGCTCCAGTGCTTAAGGCGGTCCTTTCCCAGGGGCCGCCATTTTTCTTTTTGGCGAAGGTCCAAGATCTTCCGGCTGTCTGATGCCTTGATGCGGGGCTCGTCGACGATGCTGGAGCCAGACTGGGGTGGGCGTTAAGATTGGCGGCCATGGAACCCACGCTTGCCGCCATCGGAGCCTTCTGCCTGCTGTTAGCGGGTATGTTCCAGTTGTCTTCGGTGGGACGGGACAGAGCCAAGTACCGCTTGGCTCTGTTGCTCGGAGCGCAGATGACGTCACTCAGGCCGCTTAGGGGCGCCATGCAATCTAAGGCCCGCGGTCAAGTTGCGGCATCCTTGTTGGTCGCCGGTGCCGCCACCATCTGTGTGGGCGAGATTGTGCATCTCAACATCAGCGGCGTGGTGTTCTACTCGATCCTATGCGGCTTGGCCGGGTTTTCGGTCATTCTCATCATCCTGCAGGCTGGCTATGTCGAGAATGCCATGCGCCGTTACCTGTTGGCGCATCTACGCGAGATCCCATTTAGCTTCGAGGACAACCTCGCCTTGACGCGCGAGATCGGTGAGCTGTTCGGCGTGCCAGGTTCGCATGAGGACACCCTGGAAAGCTATGTGCGCAAGCTGCGCGAACGACTGGGTTTGAAGGAGCCTCAGTCGAAACTGTTCGGCCGACGCAATCCGCACCGTCGCGCCTAAGCTGCATCGAATGGATGCACAGGGCGTGTCATCGGCGCGCATTTGCGTGTCGTGAAGGCACTGCCAGCGTCCACCTTGGGTGGAACAATTCCTTGCCGATTTAAGCCCATGGTGGAAGGCCTTCGCCGAAGCCTGGCTTCTGCCTGGCTGTTCAGCCTGCGGTCAGCTCGACGGATTGCGGCCTTCTCAAGATTGGTGGTTCCCTTCCTTCTGCTCGCCATGTCACGATGCCTGGCCGGAACCCGCTGGGCCGCAGCCGGACTTGGGATTGGATTCGCGCTTGGCGCTCTGGGCCTATGGTGGCAGTGTGCGTCGCTTGTTAGTGCAAGCCAAAGAGATCCCGCATGGCGCGCAGGCCTGGGCTTTGGCCTATTTCATGCGGGAGGCCTTTGCCCAACTGCACTTGCCCTATCCAGCAGTCTGGACCACGCCGCCACCGTCACGAAAACGTCGTTGGCGAGATTGGTATTTGCCGGACTTCTTGGCCAAGCAAGGCTGTCGCGCATATGGCCAGGAATACCAATCCTTGCTTCGGCGCCGCCATCAGACAAAAGACCAAGGCGAGCTGGATGGAAGTGCGCGACGAGCAAACCTTAAAGGGAACTTTCAATATCTTGGTAATGGAGGCCATACGAGATCACCAACGAGGGTCATCTTATTCGATGACGTTTCCACAACCGGCGCCACAATGGTTGAGGCCACGCGTGCCTTGCGGGAGGCGGGGGTGCAGGAGGTCCATGGCCTGAGCTTGGCAGCGGTGCCTTGGACTGGC